>DUUT01000039.1 GCA_012841405.1 Chloroflexota bacterium | reverse complement strand
GCGCTGCGCCTCCTGGCCGACGGAACGACCCTCGGCTACTACCGGGCGCTGCGCGCCTACCGGGAGGGCGACACGCAGCGCGCGTTGGCCCTCGTACGCCAGGTGGGCGAAGCGAGCACGGAGGGCGCCGCGCGCGGAGTGTATGGCCTCCGCCACCTCGAGGCGATCCTCCTGCGGGAGAGCGGCGATCTGGCCGCGGCGCGAGCCGTCGCCGATCGGCTGGTGGCCTGGCGGCCGGATCTGTACTACGGCCATGCCGAGCAGGGGCTGATCCTGCTAGCCGCCGGCGAGGCGCGGGCGGCCGGTGTCGCGCTGGAGCGCGCCGTGGCCTGTGCGCCGCAGCTTGCCGAGGGGCACTACAACCTCGGGATGGCGCGGGCCGAGGCGGGCGATGCGGCGGGGGCGGTGTGCGCGCTGGAACGCGCCCTGCGCTTGGGCCTACGCGATGAGGTGACGCGGCTTATCGCGCGGTACCATCTCGCTCGCGCCTATGCCGCCCTGGGCATGGCACGCGAAGCGGCCGCTGAGACGCGGTGGTTGCGGCGCCAGTGGCGCGTGGTGCGGCGCTGGCGCGAGGCGCTGGCGGCGGAGAGGGTGCCCCCGGGTGGCCACCGCCGCACAGAGGAGCTCATCACCGCCATCGCGGGCGTGGTGAGGGAAGGCCGTGATCCTGGCGCCTAGGGGCGTGGCGCGTCTCGCCGCTGGCCCCTCACTCTGCCGCACGGCGCCACTTGCCCCGTCCCCCGCTTTGGCGTATCCTCTCGGTGGTGTGCGCCGTGACGCCATGGCGCCCGGCGCCCCCCTGGGGCGGCGCGGCCGCACGCCCAGCGGATGACGCCGCGCCGGCGTCATCCCTGACCGACAACTCACCTCTGAAGGAGCCCCGATCATGACTGAATCCTACGGCACGTTGAGTCCGACGCCACGCCTGTTGCTCGGCCCGGGCCCGAGCCAGATCGCGCCGCGGGTGCTGCGTGCCTGCGCCACCCCGCTGCTGGGTTACCTGGACCCCGAGTACCTCACCCTCATGGACCAGACGCAGACGCTGCTGCGCACCGTCTTTCAGACGGAGAACGCCTGGACGATGTGTGTCCCGGGCACGGGGATGGCGGGGATGGAGGCGGCGCTCATCAATGCCTTTGAGCCGGGGGATGACATCGTCATCTGCGTCAACGGCGTCTTTGGCGAGCGCATGGTGAACGTGGCCCAGCGTGCCGGTGCGCGGGTGACGCGGGTCGACGCCGAGTGGGGTACGGCGGTGCAGCCGGACCAGGTCTCGGAGGCGCTGCGTGGCGTCAAGGCCAAGGTGGTGGCCATCGTGCACGCCGAGACTTCCACGGGCGTGCTCCAGCCGCTGGAGGAGATCAGCCGGGTCGTCCACGAGGCGGGCGCCCTCCTCCTCGTGGACTGCGTCACCTCGCTGGGTGGCATCCCGGTGGAGGTCGATGCGCGCGGCATCGACATCGCCTACAGTGGCACGCAAAAGTGCCTCGGCGCACCCCCCAGCCTGGCGCCGCTGACGATGAGTGCGGCGGCGGTGGAGGCCTTCCAGGCGCGCAAGACGCCGGTGCAGAGTTTCTACCTCGACGCGGGCGAGATCTGGCGCTACTGGGGGCCCGAGCGCGCCTACCACCAGACGGGCATGATCAACATGCTCTACGCGCTGCGCGAAGCGCTCCTCATCATCCAGGAGGAGGGGCTGGAGGCGCGCTTTGCCCGGCACCGCCAGAACCAGCAGGCGCTGATCGCCGGGCTCGAGGCGATGGGCCTCCAGCCGGCCGTTGCCGACCCCGCCCTGCGCCTGCCATCCCTGACCACCGTGTTGGTGCCCGACGGCGCCGACGACCAGGCGGTGCGCGGCGGCCTCATCGCCAAGTATGGGATCGAGATCGGTGGCGGCATGGGCAAGTACGCCGGCAAGGCGTGGCGCATCGGTCTGATGGGCTATGGCTCGCAGCGGAGCAACGTGATGCTGCTCCTGTCGGCGCTCGGCGATCTGCTAAAGAACGAGCGCGTCGACGAGGGGTTGGCGGCGGCCTCGGCGGCGTATACCGCCTAGTGACGGGCGAGCGAGGGGAGGGTATGGCGCGGCGTTTCAGGGTGTTGAGCTGTGAGGTGCTGGCGCGCCACGTGTACCACGTGGCCGCGCGAGCGCCCGACGTCATCGACGTGGAGCTGGTCGACAAGGGGCTCCACAGCGCGCCCGATGTGCTGCGCGCCGAGCTGCAGCGGCGTCTCGACGCCATCCCTCCCGAGCGGTACGACGCCGTGCTCCTGGGCTACGGCCTGTGCAGCTACTCGGTGGCTGGGCTCGTGTGCCCCGTGGCGCCCATGGTGGTGCCTCGCGCCCATGACTGCATCACCCTCTACCTGGGCTCGGCGGATCGCTATGCCAGCGCGTTCCGCGCCAATCCGGGGACCTACTGGTATACGGCCGACTATCTCGAGCGCGGGGGCTCGAATGGCGACCGCGTGGCCCTGGGCGCCTCCGCCGATGACGCCGAGATGGAGGCTGTCTATGCCGAGTACGTGGCCAAGTACGGCCAGGATAACGCCGACTATCTCATGGAGGTGATGGGCGCCTGGCGGCAGCACTACAACCGGGCGGTGTACATCGACACCGAGGGCCTCGCGCTGCCCGACTATACGGAGAGGGTGCGCGACCTGGCGGCGCGCCGTGGCTGGGCCTTTGAGCGGATGGCCGGTAGCCTGGCGCTGGTACGCGACCTCCTCGAGGGGCGTTGGGATGACGCGCGCTTCCTCACCATCCCCCCCGGCCAGACAATTGCGCCGACCTATGACGCGCGCATTGCCCGAGCGGAGGCGCCCGGCTTGTGAGCCGCGCCACAGGCTCAGGCTCAGCCGTCGTGAACCGCGGGGCGCCCAAGGGCGCCCCGCGTGCGTCTGGGGGGCAGCCCGCGGGGTGCCCCGCGGCTAGATAGTGTCGGGAAAAAGGGCCACAGCGTCGTTCTGCGCGTGGCGAGAAACCTTGTCGATGGGCGTCACGGCCCCCTTGCGTACGCTCGGGGCGGCATCGTTTCGACGTCGGGTGCGTTTGTGAAACACGGCCTAGGAGGAGCACGACCCAATGACGACTACCAATCCCCCTGCACGGACTGCCTTGGCCGTCAACACGATCAAGATGCTGGCGGTAGATGCCGTGGAGCAGGCCAAGTCGGGCCACCCCGGGATGCCCATGGGGGCGGCGCACTATGCCTTTACCCTCTGGGCGCGCTACCTGCACCACAACCCCAAGGACCCCGCCTGGCCGAACCGTGACCGCTTTGTGCTCTCGGCGGGGCACGGCTCCATGCTGCTCTACGCCCTCCTCCACCTGTCGGGGTACGACCTGCCCCTGGAGGAGCTGCAGCGCTTTCGGCAGCTCGGCAGTCGAACGCCGGGCCACCCCGAGTACGGCGTGACGCCGGGTGTCGAGACGACCACGGGCCCGCTGGGCCAGGGGATCGCCAACGCCGTGGGCATGGCCATCGCCGCGCGCATGGCGGCTGCCCGCTACAACACCGCCGACCACGCGATCGTCGACCACTATGTGTACGCCATCGTGGGCGACGGCGACCTCATGGAGGGGGTGACCGCTGAGGCGGCCTCACTGGCCGGTCACCTCGGCCTGGGCAACCTCATCGTCTTTTACGACGACAACCGCATTACCATCGAGGGCTCCACCGACCTGACCTTTACCGAGGATCGGGCCAAGCGCTTTGAGGCCTACGGGTGGCAGGTGCTGGACATCGACGGCCACGATTGCGCGGCGGCGGCCGGCGCCATCGAGGAGGCCCAGCGGGAGACGGAGCGGCCGACGCTCATCGTGGCGCGCACGCGCATCGCCCACGGAAGCCCCAACAAGGTGGATACGGCCAGCGCCCACGGAGAGCCCCTGGGGGCGGAGGAGGTGGCCGCCACCCGGCGGGCCCTCGGCTGGACGCTGGAGCCCTTTGCCGTCCCCGAGGAGGTGCGTGACCTCTTTGCCCGGCGCGCCGTCGAGCTAGAACGTGACTATCGCGCCTGGCAGGACACGCTGCGCGCCTGGGCCGCGGCGAACCCGGCTCTGGCGGCGGAGCGGGAGCGCGACCTGTGCAAGGCCCTGCCGGATGACCTGGAGGAGCAGCTCCTGGCGAGCCTGCCGGTCGAGCCGAATGCCACGCGTCGCCTGAGCGGCACGGTACTGCAAAAGGTCGCCGAGATCGCACCCTACGTGGTGGGGGGCTCCGCCGACCTGGCGCCCTCCACGTCGACGCTCATCCAGGGGGCCGGCGATGTCGGCCCGGGGGCCTTCGCGGGGCGCAACCTGCGCTTTGGCGTGCGTGAGCACGGCATGGGCGCCATCCTCAACGGGATGGCCCTGTACGGCGGGTTCATCCCCTATGGGGCTACGTTCCTCAGCTTTGTCGACTATATGCGGCCGCCGATCCGCCTGGCGTGCCTCATGGGGGTGCAGGTCATCTATGTCCTCACCCATGACAGCATCTTTGTCGGCGAGGACGGGCCGACGCACCAGCCCGTCGAGCAGATCGCCTCACTGCGGCTCCTCCCGCGGATGACGGTGCTCCGCCCCGCCGACGGCCCAGAGGTGGCCGCCGCGTGGGCGCTGGCCCTACGGCACCAGACGGGCCCTACGGCCCTCATCCTCACGCGCCAGGGCGTGCCCGCGATTGCGCGGGATCGCCCCTTTGACCTCGCCGCGTTCAACCGCGGCGGCTATATCGTGGGCGAGACGCCGGAGCGCTCCCCGGACGTGGTGCTGGTGGCCACCGGCTCGGAGCTGCACCTCGCCGTGGAGACGCGGGCGCTCCTCGAGGAGGCGGGGTATGCGGTGCGCGTCGTCTCCTTGCCGTGCCGGGCCCGCTTCCTGCAGCAATCCGTGATCTACCGGGCAGAGGTGATCCCACCCGCGGCGCGCAAGGTCGTCATCGAGGCGGGGGTGCGGTTTGGCTGGGATCGGGTGGTGGGGCCCAACGCCCTGTGCATCACCCAGGAGGACTATGGCGCCTCGGCACCTGCGGCGGTGCTCAGGGAGGCCTTTGGCTTTACCCCGGAAAAGATCGCCCAGCGCGTGCTCGCCTGGCTCCAGGGGGCCTAGGGCGGGGCGCGGCCTTAGCGTTCCCGGCCGACGCCCAGGCGCCAGAAGGACAGCCCCCCGAGCAGGCGCAGCGCGCCGATGATCACCAACGCCGGGACGATGTCGATGGCATCCGCCAGGATCGTGCCGAGGAGGGGCCCGATGAAGGCACAGAGGTTGGCCAGGAAGGTGTTGGCGGCGGCAAAGGTGGGGCGCTCCTCCTCGGTGGAGACCTGCAGCAGGGTGTTGGTGAGAAAGACGTTCGACCCCGACCCAAAGATCCCGCCGGCGATGGCCGGCAACACGAGGAGCTCCGGTGTGACGGCGGCGGCGGTCAACAGGGGGTAGAGAGAGACGCCCAGCGTCGAGACCCACAGCCAACGGCGGCGCTCGGGGCGCGCGAGGAAGCGCCCCAGCGCAAAGTATGCAAAGACGCTCACCACGCGCTCCACGGTGAGCACCGTGCCGATCCACGCATCTGAGGCCCCCAACGTGCGCACGCGATAGACGGCATAGAGCGCCGATGGCATGGACATGCTGAGGCGATAGAGGAGCGAGGCCGTCGAGTAGCGGCGGAACGCCGGCGTGTCGCGCAGCAGCGTCACCATGGCGGAGAGGTTGAAGCGGCGCAGCGCCGCAGGGGCGACCTCCTGCTCGGGGAGCTTGAGGCGCGACATCACCCAGATGCTGCCCACCCCGGCGACAAAGGCGCTGACGAACAGCACCTGATAGTTCGTGGGGTAGGGGGCGTAATCGAGCCACTGGCCAGCCACGAACCCCGCCACCGCCGCGACGAGGCCGTGGATGGCCAAGCGCGTGCTGAGGAGGGTCGGGCGCCGTTGGGGCGATACGGCCCGGCCGAGGATGGTGGTGAAGGAGACATCGACGGCCGACATGGGCACGGCCATGGCGCTGCGCGCCCCGACGAGGATGTAGGGCGCTATCGTGGGGGGCAACAGCGGCAGGAAGGCGAACAGCCCCAGGATGCTGCGGTAGATGAGCCGTCCCCAGTTGACCGTCCGTACGAGGCTAGGCTGTTGCTGGACGAACGAGCCCATGGGCAGCACGCTGAGGATGGTCACCAGGGCGGGGAGCGAGCTAAAGAGCCCGACGAGCCAGGTGGGTGCCCCCAGACGCACGAGAAAGACGGCCAGGAACGACATCGCGCCGGCATCGGTGATCGCCTGAAAGATCACCTCGGTGCACAGGACGCGCTCGTTGGGCAGGAGCGTCAACGGCGCGCCGAGCTTGAGTGCGAGCTGGGTGCGGAGCCGGGTAAGGGATCGCGTCGGGCGCGGCCCCGCCTCCGTTGGCGTGGCTTGCGGGGCGGCGGTGGCGCTCCCGCCACCGTCCGGCGCTCCGGCGCGCGCCTTGGGCTCAATGGGGGTTGTCAAGGCATCTCGTCTCCCGATGTGGGCGGTGCACCGGGGGCGCCATGCGCGCGGCGCCCCCGACGCTGCCCACGCCGTTCTCACAGCGCGCATCCTGGCACGGACGACGCGCCGGTGGCAAAGCGGGGCGGTCCGTATCAGCCGGCCAGCGCCCGCACCTGTGCGCGGATGGCGTCACCGACCTGGCGCGTGGTGGCGCTGCCGCCCAGGTCCGGCGTGAGCGTCTGTCCGGCGGCGGTGACCGCCTCGATGGCGCGCAGCAGCAGCGCGCCGGCATCCGTGTGGCCCAGGTGATCGAGCAACATCGATCCCGCCCAGATGGCGGCGATGGGGTTGGCGATGCCCTGGCCGGCGATATCCGGCGCCGAGCCATGCACCGGCTC
The DNA here is from genome assembly GCA_012841405.1 of Chloroflexota bacterium. Taxonomy (GTDB): domain Bacteria; phylum Chloroflexota; class Anaerolineae; order UBA1429; family UBA1429; genus DUUT01. The sequence goes on along the minus strand of DUUT01000039.1, from coordinate 8,623 downwards.
GAACAGCGACGGGTAGCGGCGCTCGGGGTTGATGTTGCCGCTCGGGGGGATCCCCAGGCTCCCCTGCAGCGCGCCGCCCAGGTCGGTGAGGATATCGCCAAAGAGGTTCGAGGCCACCACCACGTCGAGGCTCTCCGGTGCGGTGATGAATCGCGCTGCCAGGGCGTCGACGTGGTACTGCCGACAGGCGACCTCGGGGTACTCCTTCTGCAACGCGGCGAACACCTCATCCCAGAACACCATGCTGTACTGCAGGGCGTTGGACTTGGTGGCACTCACCAGGTCGCGGCGTGGGCGGCGCTGGGCCAGCTCAAAGGCATAGCGCAGCACGCGGGTGACACCGCTGCGCGTGAACACCGAGGTCTGCACGACGACCTCGTCATCCATGCCGCGGTGGGCACGGCCGCCGACGCCGCTGTATTCCCCCTCCGTGTTCTCTCGGATGCAGACCATGTCGATCTCAGCGGGGCCCTTGTCGCGCAGTGGGCCGGGCACCCCGGGCAGCAGCTTGACGGGGCGCAGGTTGATGTACTGGTCAAAGCTCTGGCGGATGGGCAACAGCAGGCCCCACAGGGAGATGTGATCGGGCACCGTCGGAAAGCCGACGGCGCCAAAGAGGATGCTGTCATAGTCGCCCAGGATGCGCAGGCCATCAGCGGGCATCATGCGCCCCTCGCGGAGGTAGTACGCACAGCCCCAGGGGTAGCGGTCAAAGTGCAGGCGCAGGCCGCCGTGCACCTCGGCCACCGTATGGAGGGTTTCCACCGCCTCGTTGGTCGTATCGACGCCGATGCCGTCGCCGGGTATGGTTGCGATGCGGTACTGATCCACCGATTTGGCCTCCCAATGCAGGTTCGAGGACGCCACAGCGCCCCCGTGCAGACGGTAGCGATTGTACCCCACCCCTCACAGCGTGCCAACCCTGCGCGCTGGGACGAGAGTACCGCTGGCTCTCCCGATAGGCAGCGTGGCGCCGTGCCCCTGGACCCCGTTTGACACCCCTTCGATGCGGCCACTATAATCGGCGCAATCGCTTTGGCGCGGAGCTCCCCCCCGCTTCGACGCTGAGCTTGGAGGCGCAATGGCTTGGAAGCCAGACAAGACCCTCGGATTGGGCGTAGGTCTGGTGGTGGTGCTGGTCATTATCGGCATGGAGGCCTTTCTCCTGCAGAGCATGTTGGACCAGCCACCGGGGTTGAACCTGTACGTCATGGCGCTGCTGTTTGTACTCAGCGTGCCACTGTTGGTGCTCTGGCTCTACTGGTACTATGGCCTGGTGACGCTGCGCTACACCATGGACCGCGACGCTCTGGTGATCGCCTGTGGCGCCAGCCGCTACGTGGTGCCGATGGACGCGATCCAGCGCGTCGTGCGTGGGGATGAGGTGGCGATCAGCCAGGGGTTTCGCGGCGTGGGGTGGCCCGGCTACCTCATGGGCAGCCTGCGCCTGCGGGAGCTGGGGCTGATGCTGGTGGCCAGCACCGAGCCGGTGGAGCGCCAGCTGATCATCGTCACCGAGCGCATGTGCTACGGCGTGTCGCCGCGCCAGCCGGAGCAGTTCATCGCGGATCTCGCCGCCCGCCAGGCGTTGGGGCCGTTGCATCCCGTGGAGCAGGCCGTCACCTATGTGTCCTTCGTGGCGGCGCCCGTGTGGCGCGACCGCTGGTTCTGGGGGGCGGTGATCCTGGCCTTTGTGGCCAACGCGGCCCTCTTTGGCCTCATCGCCCTGCGCTACCCGGCGCTCCCCGAGCGCCTGCCGCTGCACTATGACGCCCAGGGGGTGGTCGATCGCGTGGGCTTTAAATCGGGGCTCATCGTCGTGCCCACCATTGGTGCCCTGGCGTGGATGGCGAACGGCCTGTTGGGCACGATCTTGCATGGCCGCGAGCGCCTGGCGGCGTATGTGCTGGCGGGCATGGGGGTGCTGCTCCAGGTGGTGCTGTGGGTGGCGGCGCTGAACATCATGGGGTACTGAGAACGGGGGCGATGTGGGGCTCTATCTCGTGGGGCTCGGCCTGGGAGGCGCCATCGGCCTGTGGGGTCGGCGGGCGCGCCTCTTTACGTACGGCGGCGCCATCGCCCTCGGCGTCGTGGCGAGCATCACGTTCGGCGCCGCAGGGTGGCCCTGGGGTGGCGTGCTGCTCGTGGCCATCATCGGTATCGCCCTGTGGCGCCTGTACGGCGCCACCGTCAAGCGCGAGCGCCTGGGGCCCTGTGGTATCCCCCGCGCCTGGGACGCGCGCGAGGTGCTGGCGTTGACGGGGTGGCCGGCGATTCTGGCGCTGGGCGCGCGACTGGGGGCCGGCTCGGCGGGTCTCTACGCGGGCTATGTGGGCGCCCTGGCCACCACAGCCGCTGACCACTGGGCCACCGAGATCGGCCTGTTGAGCCCGCAGATGCCGCGGCTGATCATCAACCGGCGCACCGTGCGCCACGGCACGCCCGGGGCCATCTCCACCCTCGGCCTCGTGGCCGCGGCGGGGGGTGCCTGGCTGACAGGTTTCGTCGGCATGCTGCTGCCGGTGGCCATGGCCTGGCTGCGCGACGAGCCGTGGGATCCGGCCCTATCCTGGCTGCCCGTGGCGGCGACGGCCGGGGGGGTGTTCGGTGCCCTGGTCGACAGCCTGTTGGCGGGCAGCGCCCAGGCGGTGTACTATTGCCCCACGTGTGAGCGCATCACCGAGCGGCCCGAGCGCTGCGACGGCGAGCGCGCCGAGCCGGTGCGCGGCTGGTGGTGGCTCACCAGCGAGGGGATCGACCTCGTCTGCGCCATCGTGGGGGCGGCCGTCTCGGCGGCCATCATCGGGTGGGTGCCCCTGTAGGGGCGATGTCGCCCGTCAGGTGGCTTGCGCCGCACCCCAGATAGTGGTAGAATCGCGCCCATACGGGGCGCGTTCGGCGCGGTAGGTGTGCGCCAATCGTAACCAACAGTCAAGCTCGGGGAGGACAAGTCATGGGGCATAAGGAAACGATCTACCAGGGTATTCTGAATGGCAACATGAAGGCCGTTGAGGATGCCACCAAAACAGCCCTGAGTGAATCCGTATCCGCGGGAGAGTTGTTGAGCGAGGCAATGATCCCGGCCATGGCCGAGGTGGGCAGGCTGTTCGAGGCCAACGAGTACTATGTTCCCGAGATGTTGATCGCTGCACGCGCAATGAAGGCCGGCCTCGCCCTGTTGCGCCCCGAGCTGGTGAAGGAAGAGGTGGAGCCGCTGGGCAAGGTCGTGCTCGGCACCGTCAAGGGAGACCTGCACGATATCGGCAAGAACCTCGTCGGCATCATGATCGAGGGCGCCGGTTTTGAGGTGGTCGACCTGGGCGTGGACGTGAGCCCCGACGCGTTTGTCTCCGCGGCCAAGGAGCAGAACGCCGACGTCATCGGCCTCTCGGCACTGCTCACCACCACCATGCCGAGTATGAAGAGCACCATCGAGGCGGTGAAGGAGGCCGGGCTGGACGGCAAGGTCAAGGTCATTATTGGTGGTGCACCGGTCACGCAAAAGTATGCCGATGAGATCGGCGCCGATGGCTATGCCCGCGACGCCGCTGCGGCCGCCACCCTCGTAAAGCAACTGCTGGGCAAGTAGCCTTGATCGTACGGGCTGCATCCAGAGGGCGCCCGTGGGGCGCCCTCTGTTCGAGAACCTGGGGATCGGTGCGGGGTCGTGGTCGTGACCGAATGGTTGGAATGGAGGAGTCATGCCCGATCGCATCATATCCCCGACAGTGAACGCCGAAGAAGCCCCCCTGGAGCGCAGCCTCCGACCGCGGGTGCTGGACGAGTACATCGGCCAGGAGCGCGTCGTCGAGAACCTGCGCGTCTTTATCGAGGCCGCGAAGGCGCGCTCCGAGCCCCTGGACCACACCCTGCTCTACGGCCCCCCCGGCCTCGGCAAGACGACCCTGGCGAACGTCATCGCCGCCGAGATGGGCGTGAGCATCAAGACCACCTCAGGGCCCGTTATCGAGCGCCCCGGTGACCTCGCCGCCATCCTCACCAACCTGCGCCAGGGCGATATCCTCTTTGTCGATGAGGTGCACCGCCTCAGCCACGTGGTGGAGGAGGTGCTCTACCCGGCGATGGAGGACTTTCGCCTCGACATCATCATCGGCAAGGGCCCGGCGGCGCGCAGCATCCGTCTGAACCTGCCCCACTTTACCCTCATCGGCGCTACGACGCGTATCGCCCTGATGACCTCGCCCCTGCGCGACCGGTTTGGGGTGATGTACCGCCTCGATTTCTATAGCCTCGAGGCGATGCGCGAGATCGTGCTGCGCTCGGCCGCTATCCTCGAGGTGGGGATCGACGAGGAGGGCTGCCACGAGATCGCCAGCCGCTCCCGCGGCACGCCGCGCGTGGCCAATCGCCTGCTCAAGCGCGTGCGCGACTATGCCCAGGTGCGGGGCGATGGCGCCATCACCGCCAAGGTGGCCCGCGAGGCGCTGGACCTGCTGGAGGTGGACGAGCTGGGCCTCGATAGCTCGGACCGGCGCGTGCTGCGCACCATCATCGAAAAGTTTGATGGCGGTCCCGTCGGGTTGGATACCATCGCCGCGGCGCTGAGCGAGGACGCCGACACGATCATGGATGTGTACGAGCCCTACCTGCTGCAGCTCGGTTTCCTCGATCGCACTGCCCGCGGGCGCGTGGCCACCCGCCGCGCCTACGAACACCTCCACATCCCGGATGAGCGCGAGCAGAACGTTCAGGCGAGCCTGTTCTAGGCGTGTGTGGATGTGGGCGCCAGCGTGGGGTACCGTGTCCGACGACAGCGATGCGCGCGGCGGGACGTTCGAGCGCCAGCGGCGTGCCAGTAGGCTCCCCCTAGAAGTGATGTGACGATGCCAGAGCGTGCGATTGTGCTCGATGCGGAGGGGCGCACCCTCTCGCCGTGTTCGGTAGGCAAGGCGCGGCGTCTGGTGGCCCAGGGGCGCGCCGAACGCGTGCGGGAGGACCCCTTGACGATCCGCTTGACGCGCGCCGTAGCCCTCCCCGAGCCGACACGGCCACCCGCCCCGCCGGATCACACCGGCGAACGGCTGCTGCTCCACATCTGCTGCGGCCCCTGCGCGACGTTCACCGTGGGCCACTTCCGCGGCCTCGGGTACGACGTGACGGGCTACTGGTTCGGCCCCAATATCCACCCCTACAGCGAGCACGAGCGGCGCCGCGAGGCGCTGGAAAAGCTGGCTGCCGCCATCGACCTGCCGGTGATCTGGGAGCCGGGCTATGCCATGCCCGCGTTTCTACGCCTGGTGGCCGACACCCCCGACCGCCCGGCGCGCTGCCGCCTCTGCTATCGCCTGCGACTGGCGCAGACGGCCCGCGCCGCCGCCGCGGGGGGGTTTGACGCCTACTCCACGACGCTGCTCATCAGCCCCTACCAGGATCTCGACGCCATCGGCGCTATCGGGGAGGAGGAGGGGGCGGCCCATGGCGTGCGCTTCCATTACGAGAACCTGCGCTCGGGGTTCGCCGCGCACCACCGCCTGGCCCGCGCGCATGGGCTGTACATGCAGCGCTACTGCGGCTGCCTGCACAGCGAGTGGGAGGGACTGCGGGGCAAACAGGGCGGCGCGAGGTAAAGCGGCACGCCGCCGGCGCAAGCACCGCCGCTTAACCATAGCCAACAGCCGCCGGCCCCTAGGGGCCGGCGGCTGTTGATGAGACGCTGCGCGTCTGGCGCTAGGTGTACTGCTCCCAGCGGCCATCGTTGTAGAGGACGAGGACGCCGCGGGTGTTGCTGTACAGCATCGTCCCGCCGTTAAAGGCCTGCGCCGCGCCCTGGAAGCCACGCTCCTCGGTGGTGGCCCAGTTCAGCGTGCTGCGCACCGCGGGGTTGTTGCGCCACACCTTGCCGAACCCCCGCTTGGGCTGGAAGAGCCCATGGGGCGGCACGATGGCGGGGTCCGTCTCCGGCTCGCTCGACGTCCAGGTATCGGCGAACGACTGCCAGGTGTTGTTGTTATAGAGCACATAGATGGTGTCCGTGTCGTCGCGCCAGAACATGTAGCCGCCCTGGAACCACTCCTCGCCCGACCAGACGCTCACCTCGGGCGCCGTCGCGCAGCCGAGCCGGCTGCTCACGTTGCTGTAGGTGCTCCACACGCGGCCAAAGCCCAGCACCGGCGTGATGGCGCAGCCCGAGGGCGGCGGCGTCGTCCCCCCGCCACCGTCACGGCGGACGAACTTGATGGCGTCAAAGCCCACATAGCGCGTGGCGTAGGGCTCGCCGGTGTTGTCCCCGAGGTAGACGTACTCGTTGCTCCCGCCGGAGAAGTAGAAGGTCCCCAGGCTCACCCACTTGTTGTAGTAGATGTTCTGGTTGAGCACGCGGTCATCGCGCGTGCCGTTGTGGTGGATCTGGTAGGTCGCCTGCTTGGAGCCAAAGTAGTTGCTGGCCACATAGACGTACACTTCCCAGTTGCCGGCGGTGGGCACGTAGGGGTGCCACTTGGCCCAGTTGTGCACCTGAGTGGAGCCGTTCCACGTCCAGTTCAGCTGCCCGCCATAGCCCATGGCGCGGCTGTACCAGCTGCTCGTCGGTCCACCCCAGATGAACCCAGAGCTCTTGTTGTCGACAATGATCTCTTGGGCCGACGCGGGGGGAGGCGGAGCGCCGCCGCCCGAGAGGCTCCAGGAGACCATGCAGACGGCATCACCGGCGGCCTCAAAGTACTCGACCTTGACGTGGTGGGTCCCCGCCGCCAGATAGATGGACCCCGTGTGCGTGGTGCGCGACTGGGGTATCCACTTGTCGATGACGGCGATGCCATCGACCCACACGCGCACGCCGTCGTCCACCGTGGCCGAAAAGACGTACGTGCCGCTGCTGGCAAAGTGGACCGATCGCGTCCAGCGCGCGGAAAAGTTGTCACTGTTGATGCCGCCGGCGGGCGCGCCGGCACCCCAGTCAAAGTTGATGGCCGCATCGTTGCGCACCACCGCAGGGCTGCCACTGAGCGAGGTGTTGTTATAGTACTCGCCCTGCCACTCGGTGATCGGGCCGCCCCCGCCCGTATCCCATGCCAGCCGAATGACGGCGTTCCCCTGGCCTTCGTAGTACTCGAGGCGGATGCTGTGATAGCCCGCGCTCAGGTACTTGCTGGCCGTGTGCGTCGTGGCGACCTGCGGCTGCCACTGGTCGATGATGAGCTGATCGTCGACCCACAGCCGAGCGCCGTCATCGGTCGTCACGCGAAAGGTGTACGTCGCGGCGTCAAAGTGGACGAAAGCCGTCCAGCGCACGGAAAAGTTGTCGCTGTTGACGCCCGGGCCCGGCGAACCGGCGCCCCAATCAAAGCTCACCGTGTGATCGTCCCGAACGAGCACCGGCGCCCCGGAGAGGGTGGTGTTGTTATAGTACTCGCCCCGGAACGGCCCCGCCGATTGCGCCGAGACGGAGCCCCCCTGCAGGGGCCCGAGCAGTAGCCCCGCGGCCAGGAACACGACGAGCAGACTGACCCGCAGGGCGAAGCGTGTGACCCGCCGCCATGGATGGTTACCGATGAGTGTCACGTGACGTCCCCCTTTTGCGACTGGGTTCCGAGTCGGTTGGGTGGCTTGGTGGCCCCGCTGGTGGTCAGAACCCACTATCCCCGCCCTTGTATGTTCGATTATTGTCACCTTGCTCCGACTCTTGTGCCCATTATAGCAGGATCAGATGGACACGGCAACAGATTATCCCCTTCTATAGGCACTATATCTTGTTCGCACCGACTCTGTCTCAACCGCTATCAGTCGTTATCGCTACCAGTTGTCCATCGCGCACGGTGGCGACATAGTGCGTGCCGCTATCGCCGCTGAGCCGCACGATGCCCTCCTCCACCTGCATCGCCTCAGGGACAAGGCGCACGCCCTCCGCCAGGAGCCCCAGCGCTTCCAGGCTGGCCAGCGCCTGTGGCGTCGCCACGTCGGCGGCATCCTCCGCGGCCCGCGCGCGGCGCAGCGCCTCGTGTACTACGGCGTAGGGCGAGGGCTGGGTCATCTCCCAGAGGATGTCGGCCAACGCCGCGTCCGCGCGCAGCGCGCTCTCGCGGGCATAGCCCTCCCCCTCGCGCCGCCAGGTGGCCGCCAGCTCGCGGCGGAGGCAGGTGCGGCACTCGACCATGGCGTCCGCCGGGCCCAGGAGGATGCCGAGCGAGGTCCCCGAGACGTGCAGCCTTTCCACCCCCTCGCCCACAAAGCGAATGGCGCCGTCCGTCGCGATCCAGTCGCGCTGCCCCTGAGGGCTCCAGCGCGGCGCCCAGGTGCCGTCTGCTTCCCGCCCGAGCAGGAGGAACATGGGTTGGATCCCAGAGGCCCCGGCAGCGCCCTCTTCGAGGGTGCCCTCTTCGAGGGTGCCATAGATGAGGCCGAGCGCATCCCCCTCACGCCGGGCGTCGAGTACCAGGTGCCCGCTGGCCACCTGCTGGGCGCGGGGCCCCTCGAGGAGGTAGATGTTCTGCGGAGGGAGCTGGGCGACGTAGAGCCCCTCAGCGATGGGTAGCACCTGTGGCGCCCGCACGTCGGCCGGCCAGCCGGCGTCCGCCACGCGCGCCGCCAGCGCTGCGCTCAGGTCTGCAGCGGGCTGATCGGCGTGGGCGGCGACAAAGGCGGCCGTCACCGCGGCCAGCGCCTC
>DUUT01000038.1 GCA_012841405.1 Chloroflexota bacterium | reverse complement strand
GCTATACGGGGCTTGACGAGGACGTGACGGTGGAGTTAAAGCAGAGACGCTCTCCGTGATGGAGAGCGTCTCAATCAAAATGGCGGGGCTGACGGGATTTGAACCCGCGACTTCCAGCTTGACAGGCTGGCACTCTAAGCCGCTGAGCTACAGCCCCACCGAAACCTGCCTTGCTTGCGTCGGATGTTTAAGATACCAGATGACGCGGCACTTGTCAACGCTGATTCTCGAGCCTGTTGCGATAGCGGGCTTTCCATCGCGTCAAGTTGCGAGCAGTGCTGTTATCCTGCGCCCCATGGGGCCGCTGAAGTCTGTACCGTCTGCTTTTCAGGTGCTTTGAGCCCGACCGACCGGCCGTCCTGCTGAAAAACCCACCTCCGGTACATTCGGCCCCCTGGGAGATGCTCCTTTTCGCTGTCTTCCCGACGGGCCGGCTACGCCGCCAGCCGCACCGTCTGGCGCACTCTCTCGAGCATCCCCTCCTCGGCCATCGCCGCCGCACCCGCCAGCATCACTACAAGCGCCAGCGACACGTGCACCCGCACCTTCGCCATCCCCCGCACCGTCAACTCGTCCAGCAGCAGATACTCCTTCAGCCGCGCGTTCACCCGCTCCACCGCGCCGCGTTTGTCATACAGCCGCTCGAACTTGGCGCTCTCCCGCGCGATCCCCGGCCAGCGCCGGTAGTCCTCCGCGATCGGCTGCTTGAGCACCGAGCCGTAGTCCGAATTCGAACAGCTTCCCTGCCACTGACAGGCCTCCGGCCTGACCTTCCCCGCCGCCACCGGGCAGCGCCACTTGAGGTAGCTCCCGTCCCGCCCCCAATACACCATCTTCTGATCGCTGGCGCAGATCGGCGTCCCCAGTTCGTTGCACCGACAGACCGCCGCCTGACAGACCTCGTCCCCCTCCACATACCGGCGCATCCTGATGATCGCCTGCGCATCCATCTGCTCCACAACATACCGGCAGTTGGCCTTCGAATCATAGCCCCGGTCCGCCGTCACCGCCTCCGTGTTCGCGGTAATCTGAGGGTGCGCCTCCGAGAGCGCCTCCAACAGCGGCCTCATCTGAGGGCCGTCGTGAGCGTTGGCCGCCGTCAGCTCAAAGCCCACAGGCAGCTCCAGCTCGCAGTCCACCACCAGCTGCACCGCATAGCCCAGCCAGCGCTTCGTCTCCACCACACGCCCGTCACCGTCACGATACTCTCGCCTGCCCCACCTCGCGTCCGGATCCGCCTTCGAACCCCGCTGATTCGCCCACGCCCGTATCGCGGTCCCATCCACCGCCAGGTAGCGACCCAACTGTGGAAAGACCAGCCTGATCCGAGCCACCAGCGCGTCGAACATCTCCTGCAGATGCCGCTGCCCCTCCGCCTCGCTGAGCCGACGCAGAAAGCGCGAGAAGTGATAGGCCTTCGGCACCCGCCCCATACTATGCACGCCCACCATCCGCCGCAGCGAGCCGTTGCGCCTCAACTCCCGAATCAGCTCCGCGAAGGTGCCGATCTGGTAGACGAACTTCGCAATTATACAGCGCCACAGCATCGCCTGCGGGTAGGCGTCGCGCCGACCGGCACGTTGGTCCTCCAACCACCGCAACAGCCGCGTATCCGGCAGCATCCACAGCACCAGCGCCAGGCGCGAGTTGTCATCATCCAGATCGGCGAATTCGTCGAAGGGAAAAAGCTGCGGCTGGAGAAGAACACTCATGGGCCTGCCTCCCGCGAGAATTGGGTTGTTGTTTGATCACCTCACAATTCCCAGCGGGACCCGGCAGGCCCTTCTTCGTGCCTCGATTCCCTCGCTCATCTCTCCCAACGGATCCACTCCACCACCAAAAACATGGGGTAAACGACTTTCTCCCTACCCCCAAACACCAACGCGCACTTCACCTCTCAGCTATCGCAAAAGGCTCGTCGTTCTACGGCTCAGGAAGCTCGATCACCAGGTCGGCCGCGTGATCGTAGAGCTCCTGGCAGGTGAACAGCAGCACCTGGTTGCTCTCCGCCACGCTCCGCACGATGCGGAGCGCCTCCTCCCGGCGCGCGGGATCGAAGTTCACGAACGGGTCGTCGAGCATGATCGGCGGGCACTCCTCCGGCCACAGCAGCCGCGTCAGCGCCAGTCGCGCCGCGACGTAGACCTGCTCCCGCGTCGCGCAGCTCAGCTCATCGTCCGGATCGACCGCGCAGCCCTTCTC
>DUUT01000003.1 GCA_012841405.1 Chloroflexota bacterium | reverse complement strand
GCCGCGCGCCGGCGTGCCGGCAATGGCGGCGTCGATGCGCAGCGTCCGGCCGGCGAGATCCGGCGTGAGGCGCACCTCGCCCAGGTACGTATCGGGCACCGGCTCGAGCCACACCGTCTGCCAGATGCCGGTGGTACGAGTATAGTGGCAACGCCGTGAGTAGTAGTCAGGGCACTGCTTGCCCCCGGCCTGGAGCGGCGAGCGCGTGTCATCGCGCGCCTCGATGACGATGGTGTTGTCACCCCGCCCGAGGAGCGCCGTCACGTCACAGGCAAAGGGTGTGAACCCGCCGCGGTGCCATCCCGCCTGCTGGCCGTTCACCCACACCCGGGCGTCATGGTCGCAGGCCCCGATGTGCAGCAACACGCGCCCCGACCATTCCTCCGGCACGCGCACCGTGCGCCGATACCAGACGCCGGGGTGAAAGTCGACGTCGGCGATGCCCGAGAGGGCACTCTCTGGACAAAAGGGCACGACGATTTCGCGGGCGCTGCCGGCCCGTTGGCGGTCAAACCCCTCCCCGGCCGGCAGGCCGCGCTCCGCCCCGCTGAGACCCGGGTCGAAGGCAAAATCCCAGGGGCCGTTGAGGTTCAACCAGGCGGGGCGGACGAACTGGGGGCGTGGGTGTTCGGGGCGTGGTGTGCTCATCTGCCGTACACTCCTCCCACGAGATGGTTCTCGGCGCCGAGAGTCCTTATCTGATTCTAGGGGCAGGTGCAGGGGTTGTCAATCACGCTGTGACGTCGGGTGCGCGCCCCGTAACCACCGCCGTCCGCTCCTTCCGTCGCTTGACGGCACAAGGCGATGGTGTAGGATCGAGGAAGCGGACTGCCCGAGAGACAGGGCGGTGAGGGGGTGATGGTGTGAGCGAGCAGGAGCAGGCGACGATCCGGCTGGATCAGTTCATGAAGTACGTCGGCATGGTGGGCACGGGAGGCGCGGCCAAGCACCTCATCCAGCAGGGTGCGGTGCTGGTCAACGGCGCGGTGGAGACGCGGCGCAGCCGCAAGCTGCACACCGGCGACCGGGTAACCTTTGCGGGGCGTACGGAAGTGGTAGCCTTGGATCACGAGTGAGCGTCGCCACAGGGGGGCTGCCCAGCAGCGGCAGCCCCCCTCACCTGCGATTCCCCTAACGCCCCTCCTCAGAGCCATCCACATCGCGATGGCGATGGCGTCCGACGCGCGCCGGCACCCGCGCCACGTCGAGCTTCATGCGCTGGCGTTCGCCCTCATCGGCGATGACGCGGAACCCGAGGCTCTGGTACAGATGCATGGCCCGCGCGTTCGACTTGGTGACGTTCAGCGTCACCGTGTGCCGCCCCTCGCTCACCGCCGTGGCGATGGCGTCCTCCATGATCCGCCGGCCGATGCCGGTGCCCCAGTGCTCGCGCTCCACCTGGATGTGGCGAATGTGGATGATGCCGGCATCGTACCGATCGAGCCACAGCCAGCCAACCATCTGGCCGGCCTCCTCATAGACGAACACGTCCCCGTGGTCGATCCCCGCGCGGAGCGACATGCGAAACGATGCCTCGCGAAAACCGCGGCCCGCAAAGTTGATCTCCCAACTCAGACGCTGCATGGCCAGCAGGCGCTCGGCATCTCGCCGATAGTCCGCAGCGCGCCGCTCCATAGCCACTCCTATCTTGCCACCCCGCTACGCGAACAGGCGTGTCCCCGGGCGGAGGTACTTTTCGGCCGCCTCGTCATTCAAATCGTACCCCAGACCAGGTCGATCCGTCAAAGTTATGTAGCCATCCTGAATGAGCGGCGGATCGGCGAGCACCAACTCGTGCCAGTGGGGGCGCTCTAACCAGTGCCATTCGAGCACGAGGAAATTGGGAATGGCCGCGCAGCAATGGCACGAGGCCACCGTCCCCAGAGGGCCGCACACGTTATGGGGCGCCATAGGGATGTAGTACACCTCGGCCATACTGGCGATCTTTTTGCCCTCGGATAGGCCGCAGCACTTGGGCAGGTCTGGCATGATGATGTCGACAGCCTGCTTCTCCACGAGGTCCTTGAACCCCCAGCGCATGTAGAGGTTTTCCCCAGCGCAAATGGGCGTCGCTGTGGACTGCTTGACCTCGCGCATCGCGTCAATGTTCTCCGGCGGCACCGGCTCTTCGAGCCAGAGCAGGTTGTACGGCTCGAGGGCCTTGGCGACGCGTATGCCAGAGTGGGTGTCGTAGCGACCGTGCAGGTCCATGGCCACGTCGATGTGGGGGCCGACGGCCTCGCGCACCGCCGCCACCTTGGCGACCATGGCATCGAGCTCGGCGTTGCTGATGGTGTGGTTAAAGGCATCGTACTTGGCCGGACTCTGGAGGTCGTCGAGATCGAACTTGATGGCCGTAAAGCCCAAATCGACGACTTCCTTGGCCTTGTCGGCGTTGGCCTGGGGCGAGTCATCGCCACCGGCATGGCAGTCGCAATACATGCGGATGCGATCGCGGAACTTGCCGCCCAGCAGCGCATACACCGGCAGGCCCGTCGCGCGGCCCACCAGGTCCCACAGGGCGATCTCGATGCCGGTGATGGCGGTCACAAAGTTGCCGCTCGCCGCGCCGTCAAAGACGCGCGCCCGACGCATCTTCTCAAACAGACGGTCGACGTTCATGGGGTCCTCGCCCAGGATCAGGGACCCGAGGGAGCCGATGATGTCCTGGATGCCAGCCCCACCGTGGATGCATTCGCCCGTGCCGACGATACCCTTGTCGGTGTGGATGCGCACAAAGCACGAGTAGCCGTGGCCGCGTACTTCAGCTGTGTGGATTTCGGTGATTTTCATCGTGGATCGGGGTCCTCCAGGCCCATGATGGTGCGGCGGACTCTAGCATACGGACAAAAGGGCGTCAACCGCTCCGAGAGGAGCGAGCGACACAAAAAGCCCCCGACGGGACGCCGGGGGCCGAACGACACCGGTAAGGGAGAGACCGTCAGACGCGGTTCGGTTTCCGGGCGAGGTAATAGCCGATGCCCCATTTGGTGAGGATATGCTGCGGGCGGTGGGGATCGCGCTCGATCTTTTTGCGGAGGTTAAAGATAAAGAGGTTCAGCGCGTTGGGATCCACCGACTGGTCATTCACGCCCCAGAGGTGGTGAAACAGCTCCTGCCGCGTGACGACGCGCCCATCGGCCTCCGCGAGGCGGTGGAGCAGGCGGTACTCGGTAGGCGTGAGCTTGACCTCGCGCCCGCCTACCACCGCCGAGCTCGACAGGGCATTCACGAGCAGGTCCTCATCGGTGGCCTGGGCCTCCTGCCTGCCGTACTCCCAATGGCGCCGCATGTGCGCCTCGACGCGTGCCAGGAACTCGGGCGCCCCGCAGGGACGGCACAGGCAGCCGTCTGCGCCCATGCGCAGGGCGCGGATGACGAACGTCTCGTCATGCTTGGGCCCCACAACGAGGATGGGGACCTCCAGGGCGTTCCGCGTGCTCGCCAGCACCGTCTCGGAGGGCCCGCTCACGTCCTTACAGTCATAGACGATCATCTCGGGCGCGAACGCGCGTACCTCTGCCCCGATCCGCGCGCCTACGCGAAACTCGCAGACCTCATACCGTGCCTTGCGCAGCAAGGCGGTGAGAGGGCTTTCCTGCTCTCGCCCCTCTGACATCACTGCGATCCGTGCCCTCATATCCCCCCCGAGGGATGTGTGCTTGCCGAGTGAGCAGTATGCATTCGAGTTGACGCCGCAGCACTCACAGAATCCCTTAACGTGATGCTACCATGGGCAGGTATATATCAGGTATCCGTAGGATTAGGATTCGGTTGATGTTGGCACACTGTAGGGGAGTTAGGGGTAGAAGGTAGGCAGATTCCACAGGGGGCCGTACTGCGCCGGCCCCCCCCCCCGCGACCAGACGCGTGTCAGCCCAGCTCGATCTCGCCGAACTCGCCAAACTCGGCGTCCATCATGAGCAGGCGGGCGCGCAGGATGTGCTCGGCACCGATCAAGAGCTTGATCACTTCATGGATCTGCCAAGCGGCGACCATCATCGGCGTGGCAGAGGGGTTGCCAAGGGTCGTCTCGATGCCGCGCTCGGGCACGGCATCGCCATAGAGGGCGGTGAGGCCGGCATCCCCAGGCATCACCGTCGTCACCTGACAGCTGTACCCCGCAATCGCGCCATGGACCATCGGGATCCCCAGGGCCTGCGCCGCGCGCTGCAAGTCCATCCGCGCAGGGAGGGTATCGAGGGCATCGACGACGACTTGGGCTCCCCTCAGCAGATGCGAGGCGTTGGAGGCGTCCAACCGGGCAACGTGCGGCGTCACCATGACGGCCGCGTTCACTTGGGCCGCGCGCTCTGCCAGCACCTCGGCCTTGGGCAGCCCCAGGGTGCGCTCCGTGCAGCCCAGCTGGCGATTCAGGTTGTTCTCCTCAAAGCGGTCGCAGTCGATGACCACGAGCCGGCCGACGCCCATCCGCGCCAACCCCTCGATGACCCATCCGCCGATGCCACCCGCGCCGACGACGGCGACGGTGCTGGCCAGGAGGCGCCGCTGCCCCTCCCAGCCAACGGTGCCCAGGTTGCGACGGTAGCGCTCGGGAAGCACCCCGGAGGCCAGGGCCGCCCGTTCCACATCGCCCACCGCACAGCCGTGCTCCTCCGCCAGGCGCCGGGTCTGCAGCACACCGATGGCGGCGGGGCCGTCCTCTGCGGTAGCCGCCAACTGCTGGAGTGCAGCACACAGCGAAGCGGATGGGGAGCGGTCAGTATCCATCATCCGATCATCACTCCTTGGGTCTTTCGGGTGTTGCGACAGCCTCGGGCTGGCAGATGGGGCAGAGCCGTGTGCCACGCCCACCGATGACCGTGCGTACGATGGGGTGACCGCAACGCCGGCAGGGTTGCCCCTCGCGCCCATACACGACGAGCTCGTGCTGATAGTCGCCGGGTCGATTGTCGGCGCTGCGGTAATCGCGCAGCGTGGTGCCGCGCCCGCGCACCGCCGCGCCCAAAACGCCGACGATGGCCGCGTGAAGGCGCGCAACCTCTGCGTCGCTGAGGGTGTGGGCGCGACGCGCCGGATGGATCCTCGCCTCCCACAGCGCCTCATCCACATAGATATTGCCGAGACCGGCGAGAAAGTGCTGGTCCAAGAGGAGGGGCTTGATCTGCCGCCTGCGGGCGCGCAGCATGGCGCGTAGGGCGTCCACGGTAAAGGCCACACTCAGGGGTTCGGGCCCCAGGGCGGCGAGGGCCTCCTCGGGAGCAGCCACCCAGTGCACGCGGCCGAACTTGCGGATATCCCAAAAGCGCAGGCGGCGGCCCGAGCACAGCCGCCACAGCACGCGCGTGTAACGCTGTGCGTCGGGATCACCCCCCTCCTCGGGCTCTTCGAGGAGCAAGCGGCCCGTCATACGGAGGTGCACGAGGAGGCAGCCGTGCCCGGAGAGCGAGAGGACGACGTACTTGCCGCGCCGCCCGACATCAACGATGGCCTGCCCCACGAGCCCGTCGGCGAACGCCTCGACAGAGTGGCTGGCCACAGAGCGCGGCCAGAACACCTCTACGCCGACGATCACCTCGCCGACGATGCGCGCGCGGAGACCGCGGGCCACCGTCTCGACCTCGGGCAGCTCGGGCATGTCGCGGCGCCCCCTACCCTCCGGCGGTGAGCGCCACCGCCGCAACGCGCCCGCGCACCACGGTCGGCGCCGAGAGCACTCCGGACCGCTGCCGCGGCTCGAGCCCCACGCTGGCCCGCCAGCGATCATCGAGCTCGTCGAGCCCAAAGCCATAGACGCGCAGGAGGGCATCCTCCTGGCGCATCCCCTCGGTGAACGCGTCCAGCAGCTCGTGGAGCTTGGCACGGCCGAACGTGTCGAGCAGGTAGCTGACGATGCTATGCGCCTGACCGTAAAAGAGGTCGACCTCACTCGCCTGGCCGCTGTAGCTCGTCATCGAGCGAATGCTCAGCACGCGGTCGGCAGCGATGGCGTTCTCGAGGGCGTCGCGATTGTCATCGGGGAGCTCGCCCTCAGCGTACATCGCCAGGCCCTCATCGAGCCAACGCGGCAAATCCGTGTAGGGGTTGTCGGTGGCGATGCCCACGACGATGTGCGACAGCTCGTGAGCGGCCGTCCGGAGCACGTCGCGGTGCGTGCCCAGGAGGAGGAGCGTGTACTCGTCGACGGCCACGCCCAGCGTCAGGACGCGGTCGTCATAGCTCTCACTGCGGCTCGAGAGCGCCGGCCGCATGTCGCGCTGGCTGTTGTACACATAGACGCGCACACGGCGCTCGATGGGCACCCCCATCTCGTCGCCCAGGCGCTCCACGGCCTCGTCGGCGGCGGTGAGGATGTCGCGCGCCCGCGCGGCATCACGGCCGTACCAGTAGAGGTCGACGTGGGTCCCCGCGAGCTGTTGCCAGCTCTGGTTCGTATCGGTGTACTCAAAGGTCTGGGGCTCGGTATCGACCTGTCGTCCATCGCCCAGCTCGAGTCGCCACCAGTAGCGCAAGGTCGTACCGGGGGCAAACTGGCCGGCCTCGAGCCTCTCGGTGTGCGCCACCTCAATCGCCATGCCGGGGACCACGTCGGGGTAGATACGCCGCACCAAGGGATAGCCCTCGCGCCCGTAGAAGAGGATCACCCCCGTGATGGGCACCTCGCTGCGCGCGACGAGATTCCAGTCGAGGGACTCGGAAAAAGCGTAGGCATGTTCGTCGGCCACGATCTCTACGGGGCCCCCGGCGGCGACGGGCGCTGGCGCCCCCACCGTCCACAGGGTAGCCAGTAGCATCACCACGGCCAGCGCCAGGCGGGCCACCGTCCGGCTAGGGCTCCATCCCGGCAATGTCCTCTGGGGAGACATCGATATACTTGGTCCCTTCCTCAACCAGCATGATGGGGATCTCGTCCCGGATGGGATACTTGCGGCGGCACTCGGCGTTCTGGCAGACAAGCCACCTGTCCGCCACGAGTTCGACCTTGGACTTGCAGGCGGGGCAGGCCAGTATGGCGAGCAGTTCCTCGTTGAGCATCCGTCTCCTCCACCGATTGGTCCCACGTGAGCCGCCGGACCAGACTTGTGCGTGGCGAACACACGACGCGTTGAGTATAGCATAGCGCCTAGGGGCGCTCAAACGCCGCCTGCGCGGTAGAGTCACGCCGGTGGGCGTGGCAAGCTCAGGGATCCGGCCGGGGTACGGTGGGATCCCTGAGCCGTTAGCGACGGGTTTGAACCCGCGGTGGACGCTCGGTGGCGCGCCGTGCTCCCAGAATCCTGGACAGGCCCCTGGCGCGACAACCATTTGCGACAGGGTACGAGTCATGCTATACTCCCTCGTTGGGCAGATTGCCCGCTTATCAAACACGCTCCTGGATCGTGGGCCTCGTGCCGTCGCTGACCGCGCGGTTCGCCCACGGCTGAAGGGGGCGGGTGAACAAAACGAAGGAGAGAGTACCCGTGGCCGTAGTCAGCATGAAGCAGCTTCTCGAGGCGGGGGTCCACTTTGGGCACCGCAGCCGCCGCTGGAACCCCAAGATGCGCTCGTTCATCTTTACGGAGCGCAATGGGATCCACATCATCGACCTGCAGCAGACGATCCGTGCGCTGGACCGCGCCTACAACTTTGTGCGCGACATGGTCGCCGAAGGGGGCACGCTCCTCTTTGTGGGCACCAAGCGCCAGGCACAGGAGAGCATGCAGAATCAGGCCGAGCGTTGCGGGATGCCCTACGTGAATGAGCGTTGGCTCGGCGGCACGCTGACCAATTTCCGCACCATCCGCTCGCGCATCGACTATATGATTGACCTCGAAGCGCGGGACGCGCGCGGCGAGTTCGATCGGCTTCCCAAGAAGGAGGCCGGCCTGATACAGCGCGAGTTGGCCAAGCTCCAGCGACGTGTCGGCGGGCTGCGCAACCTGCATCGCCTCCCCGAGGCGCTATTCGTCGCCGACATCAACAACGAAGATATCGCCGTGCGTGAGGCTAATCGCCTTGGGATCCCTGTGATCGCCATGGTCGATACGAACTGCAACCCCGATCCCATCGACTTTATCATCCCCTCGAACGATGACGCCATTCGTGCCATCCTCCTCATGACGACCAAGATGGCCGATGCCGTCATCGAGGGCCAGCAGATGCGGGGGGTGATGATGGAGGAGGAAGAGGCGGCGGAGGCTGAGGAACTGGTCTACGTTGGCGAGCGCGCCTTCTCACCGGATGACGACGAGTACACCGCTGCTGACGGGTCCTCGACCGAAGAGGAAGAGGATGTTATCATCATCGACGACGAGGAAGAGTACTAGTCGTCGATCGGTGGTTGACGATACGATGCATCGCGCGAGCCGGGACACACGCCCGGCTCGCCATATGCCAAGAGCACAAGAGGTCTAGACACATGGCGACCACAACGGATATGATCAAAGAGCTTCGCCAGCTAACCGGCGCCGGCGTCCTCGACTGTAAGCGGGCATTGGATGAGACCGGTGGTGATATGGAAAAGGCCGCTGCCATCCTCCGCGAGCGCGGTCTGGCCGTCGCGGCCAAGAAGGCTGAGCGCGAGGTGCTCGAAGGGCGCGTCGAGGCGTATATCCACCCGGGCAACAAGCTGGCCTCGCTGATTGAGGTGAACTGCGAGACCGATTTTGTCGCCCGTACCGACGAGTTCATCGAGCTGTGCCACGACCTGGCCATGCAGGTAGCCGCCGCCAACCCGAGCTATGTCTCGCGGGAAGACGTCCCCGATTCGGTGATCGAGGCCGAGCGCAACGAGTACCGCGCGCAGATAGCCGGCGATCCCAAGCCGGAGCACATCGTGGAGCGCGTCATCGAGGGCAAGCTCGGCAAGTTCTACGAGGAAAAGGTGCTCCTCGAGCAGCCCTTTATCAAGGACGAGACCAAGACGGTGCAGCAATTGCTCACGGAGGCGATCGCCAAGACGGGCGAGAACATTGTCATCCGTCGGTTCGCCCGCTTTACCATCGACCGGTAACCGCGCATCGACACAGAGCACGGAGGGAATCGCCCGATTCTCTCTGTGCCCTCTGTGGTCCCCCAGCTCTCCACTCAGACGGCGGAAGGAGCCGAGCCCGTGGCCAAGTACAAGCGTGTCCTGCTCAAGCTCAGTGGTGATTTCATGGCCGGGCCCAGTGGCTTTGGCGTGGACCCCGTGGCGGTGGATTCCGTCGCCGAGCAGGTCAAGCGGGCCACCGAGTACGGCGTCGAGATCGCCATCGTCATCGGCGCGGGCAACATCTGGCGCGGCGGTGATGCGCTGGCCCGGGGGATGGACCGCGCCACCGCAGACTACATGGGCATGCTGGGCACGGTGATCAACGCCATGGCGCTGCAGGATGCCTTGGAGCGCATGGACGTCATCACCCGCGCACAGACGGCTATCGCGATGCACCAGGTCGCCGAACCCTACATCCGCCGGCGGGCGATCCGTCACCTGGAAAAGGGCCGCGTGGTCATCTTTGGCGCGGGCACCGGGAATCCCTACTTTACCACCGACACGGCGGCGGCGCTACGCGCCATGGAGATCGATGCCGACGTGCTGCTCAAGGCGACCAAGGTCGATGGCGTCTACTCGGATGACCCCCTGACGAACCCCGAAGCCACCCGGTTCGATCACCTCTCGTACATCGAGGCGCTGAACATGGGCGTCAAGGTGATGGACAGCACGGCCCTATCGCTGTGCATGGATAACAATCTTCCGCTGATGGTGTTCAAGCTGAGCCCGCCCGATAGCCTGGCCCGCGCGGTGCTCGGTGAACCGATTGGAACGATTGTCTCGCGCTAGGGCGCGGTGGGACGGCGCAGCACCTGGTCGCGCCCGCTGGCGCCGCACCCCTAGGGGAGGTAGACAATGATCGACGATGTCCTCCTAGAGATTGAGGAGAGGATGGAAAAGGCGGTCGGGGCCCTCCGCACCGACTTGATGGGGATCCGCACCGGGCGGGCGTCTCCTGCCCTCGTAGAGCGCATCATGGTAGAGGCGTACGGCAGTACGATGCCACTCAATCAGACGGCGACGATCGCCGTTCCGGAGCCCCGCCTCCTGACGATTCGCCCGTGGGATGCCAGCATTATCGGCGCCATCGAGCGCGCCATACTCAAGTCGGATCTCGGCCTGACCCCCAGTAGCGATGGCAAGATCATCCGCTTGCCCATCCCCACCCTCACGGACGAGCGTCGCCGCGACTTGGCGCGGATGGTGAACCGGCGCGTCGAGGAAGGGCGGGTGGCGGTCCGCAACCTGCGGCGCGACGGGCTCAAGGAGCTCGAGGCCCTGGAGAAGAACAAAGAGATCTCGGAGGACGACCTCTTCCGGGCCAAGGAGGACCTCCAGGAGCTGACGGATCAGTACGTGAAAAAGATAGACGAGATCGGCGAACAGAAGCAGGCCGAGATCATGGAAGTGTGATGGCACCAGTGGATCGAGGTAGCGACTCCTCATCCAAGCCCCCGCTGACCAAGGTCCCGCGACACGTGGCCATCATCATGGATGGCAACGGTCGCTGGGCCGCGGCGCGTGGGTTGCCGCGTGCCACCGGGCACCGCGCCGGTACGGAGAACCTGCGCGAGGTGCTGCGCGCGGCCGTCGAGTTTGGCGTGCCCGTCCTCACCGTGTATGCCTTTTCCACCGAGAACTGGGAGCGCCCCAAGCACGAGGTGAATGCCCTGCTCACCATCTTGGAGCAGGTGATCGAGAACGAGCTGGATGAACTCGATGCCTCGGGTGTGCAGATCCGCCACTTGGGGCGCACCGAGGGGCTCGCGCCGCGCCTGGTGCGCAAAATCCAGTCGGCTACGGAGCGCACGGCCCACAACAGCACCCTGTGCCTCAACGTGGCCTTTAACTATGGTGGGCGCGCCGAGATCGTGGACGCCATTCGGCGCATCATCGGGGACGGGTTGCCGCCCGAGGCCATCGACGAGTCCACCATCAGCCGGTACCTCGCCACGCACGACCTCCCCGATCCCGATTTGATCATTCGCACCGGCGGCGACATGCGCGTGAGCAACTTTTTGCTCTGGCAGGGCGCCTATGCCGAGTTCTACAGCACGCCCACCTTCTGGCCCGATTTCAGCCGCGACGAGTTCTATGCGGCGCTGCAGGCGTTCCAGCAGCGCAAGCGGCGATTCGGGCGCGTCGAGAGTCAATCGTAGTCACATCACGGGGACGACCTCGGCGGTGTGCTCACCCGGGGGATCACCATGCTGCGTACACGCATCGTCAGCGCCGCCATCCTTATCCCGATTATCGGCGCGGCGGTGTACTTTGGAGGGGGATTCTACGTCGGGTTGGTGCTGGTCGCCGGCCTCCTGGCGGGGTGGGAGTACTTTGCCCTCGTGCGGCGCAGCGGCGCCGCCACCTCGCCCGCCATCGGCCTCGGGCTGGTCGTCCTGCTCCTCATCGATGCCCACTGGCCGGCGCTCAATGCGCGTGCGTGGGCACCCCTGCTCGCCGTGCTCGCGGCACTGACGGTGCACATCTTCCGGGCGAACGGCCCGGGTTCGCTGTCGGGATGGGGCCTGACGGTGGCGGGGGGGAGCTACCTCGGCTATGCACTGGCCCAGTTCATACGGCTGCGGAATGGGCCGGATGGCGCCGCCTGGATTGCCCTGGCGTTCGTGGGCACGTGGATCACCGATACCGGTGCCTACTTTGTGGGGCGTGCTGTTGGGCGACAGCCCTTCTTCGCCCACATCAGCCCGAAAAAGACGCTGGAGGGCGCCATCGGGGGGCTGGTGACGGGCGTGATCGCAGTGATGGCCCTCGGTGCCTGGTGGATCAACCTCCCCGCCGTGAACGGCCTGGTGTTGGGTGTCCTCCTGGCGCTGGCGGCCACCTTTGGCGATCTCGCCGAATCGGTGCTCAAGCGACAGGTCGGCGTCAAGGACTCGGGCAACCTCATTCCCGGGCACGGCGGCATGTTGGATCGCGTGGATAGCCTGTTGTTCGTCGTGCCAGTCGTGTACTATTTCACCGTGGCGTTGGGCATCAACGCTCCCTAGGAGCCGCTCGTCCCCGGTGCGGGATGGGCCCTCCACCGAAGGACGCGCGAGCGCCCACCGATGCCGCCATCGCGCGGCGCGCCAGGCGGTCGCCACAGGGTGTCGCGGCACGGCGTCGCGACAAGGTGTCGCATGGACGGGATTACCTTCCAATCAATGTTGGCCTTTGCCAACCTCATACTGTCATCAGCAAACGCCATCGTAGCGTTCTCGCTGCTGGTGTACATCGTCACGCACAACCCGCGCAGCGCCGTCGCCCGCGCCTTCTGTGCCCTGATGGCCCTCGTGACCTCGGTGTACGTCGCCGACCTCGCCATCGCCGAGGTGGAGACGGCACAGGGCGCCGCCCTCTGGTTGCGCCTGCAGTGGCTGGGCATCGCCCTGATGCCGGCCGCGTACTTTCACTTCTCTGATGCCCTCCTGCGTACCACCGGCTTCCCTTCCGGGCGGCGCCGCTGGATCGTCATGGGAGGCTACCTCCTCGGCCTGGCGACGTTCCTGTCTGCGGTCCTGGGCGAGGCGATCGTCACCGGCATCACCCAGCGCGACGGCATCTACCACCTGCTGCCCGGGCCGCTGTTCTGGCCCTTCGCCGCCTACTATGCCGTCCTCACCGCCTGGGGGTGGTTCAACGTGCGGCGGGCACGCTCGCGCAGCCTGACCTCGACCTCGCGCCGGCGCATGTCCTACCTGATGCTGGCCATCGTGGCGCCCGTTCTCGGCGTGTTCCCCTACCTCCTCGTGCCCACGGCCGCCCATCTCCTCACGCCCGCCGTCGTCATGGTCCTCACCCTGCTGGGCAACCTGGGCATCGTGCTGATGACGATTGTCATCGCCTACATCGTGGCCTACCAGGGCGTGCTGCTGCCCGACCGCGTGGTCAAGCACGGCATGATCCACTTTTTGCTGCGCGGGCCGCTGGTGGCGATCGCCGTCATCATGCTGATGCTGACGATCCCGCGCGTCGAGCACATCTTGGGGCTGCCACGCGACACCGTCATGATCGTGGCCGTGGCGGGGACGGTGGTCCTGCTGCAGGTGCTCATCAACGTGGCCAAACCCACCATCGATCGCTTGATCTATCGCCACGATCGGCGCGAGATCGCCTGGATCCAAACGCTGGACCAGCGCCTGCTGACCACGACGGACCTCGAACAGCTCCTGGAGAATACGCTCGTGGCGCTGTGCGATTTCTTGCGCTCCCCCTCGGGGCTTGTGGTTACCACGAACAACGGCGAGCTGTCACTGCGCGTGTTCTGCGGCCATCGCCAGACCGCTGAAGCGTTCCTTGCGGAGGCCAGCCTGCCCGACCTGCTCGAGGCTTTGCGCGCGAGCCGGACATCCGGCGCCCTCCAGCCCTCGGACTTTGTGCCCAGCGACGGGCACTGGCTGCTGCCCCTGCGCAGCCATGACCGCGCGGCAATCCTAGGGATCCTGGGTATTCACGGGGCGGACACGGTACCCACCTATTCGGAGGACGATTTGAGCGCCGTACAGGCGTTGGTCTACCAAGCCGAGACGGCGCTCGAGGACATGCAGCTCCAGCAGCAGGTGTTCGCCGTGCTCCAGGGGCTGGGGCCAGAGCTTGATCGCCTCCAGGAGCTCCGCTCGACGCAGCACTATGCCGGCGACGCGACGCGGGCGTACCTCGAAGCAAGCCCCGCCTTCCCCGAGGGGTTCTCGCAAGCGGTGAAGGACGCCCTGAACCACTTCTGGGGCGGGCCCAAACTCACCCACAGCCCGCTGCTGAACCTCAACACGGTGCGGCAACGCCTGCAGGAGAACGACGGCGTCCCCGCCAAGGCGGTGCGCGCCGTGCTTCAGGAGGCCATCGAGCGCTTGCGCCCAAGTGGTGAGCGGAGCATGACGACCAGCGAGTGGGTGATGTACAACATCCTCGATCTGCGCTACGTGCAGGGGCAGCGCACCCGCGATGTTGCGCAGCGCCTGGCCATGAGCGAGTCGGACTATTACCGTAAGCAGCGCCTCGCCATCGAGCAGCTCTCGCAGACGCTGATCCAGATGGAGCGCATCAGTGGGCAGGCGGAACGGGATGCCCAGCCCACGGGCGGGGGCACTGAGGGCCCTGCCATCATCGGAAGAGGAGCCGCCGATGCCCAGTAACCCGTCCCTTTCACGCCCCACGGATCGCGCCCGCGTCGAGGCGCGCCTCCGCAAGATGGTGGAGCGCTGGCCACGGGTGAGCGGCTGCTTGCTGCAGCCGGACCCGACCATCGTCGAGGGCATCCTGCAGGCGCTGGTGCGCAGCACGATGCAACATGGCCTCGGATACTGCCCTTGCCGCGATCTGACGGGCGACCCGGTTGTGGATCGCGCCAACATCTGCCCCTGCGCCCACCACGCGCAAGAGATCGCCGCGCAGGGGCACTGCCGGTGCCAGCTCTTTGTCAGTGCCGCGTATGACCCGGCCATCGCCTATCGCCCCGAGCCCGCCACGATCCAGCAGCGGCCGTTGCGCTCGGTGCGGCATCGTTGGGTGACGGTGTATACGACGCACTGGTGCTACCTATCGCGCCGCACCAAGGCGCTGCTCGACACCCTGGGCATCCCCTACGAGGATGTGAACATTGAGCAGGACCCAGAGGCGGCGCAGCGCGTGGAGGCGTGGAACGGCGGTTTTCGCTCCGTGCCGACGGTGGTGGCGCGCATGGTCATCACCGAGCCCACGACCTCCGAGTTGGCCACGGTGCTCCAAACCCCCTCCGCCCTATTGGACGCGCTGTGCGTGAACGTCACCCAGTGGTGCGCCCTGTCGCGCCGTACCCTGGCATGGCTGCGCGAGAACGGGGTGCCGCATGTGTCGGTCGACATCGAGCAGGACCCCGAGGCGGCACGGCGCGTCAGCGAATGGAACAGGGGGTACCAGTCGGTGCCCACGCTGGACCTGACGCTGCGCATCACCGAGCCGACGAGCGACGAGCTCGTGCGCATGTTGGGGCTCGGCATGCCACGGTAGGGGGCGCGGCGCGCTATTATGTCGCGCCATGAGCGATTAACCCCCTTTCGGAGGAACGGGAGGGGGTTTCGTTGTGCCCATGGCGATGTCGGGCCGTCAACCGCCGCCCGGCGGCGAGGGGTCCCCTCCCCCCATGCTTGCGCCTCCGGCCAGGTCTGCGTACACTGACAATAAGTGATGACACGCATTGCACACGACGAGAGAGGTGGCCAGCATGCACCGCTTCATCGATGGCAAGCCCTGGGCACAGACGCACACGCGACCAACGCGCCTCAAGACCTTTCTCTTTGGCGCCCCCTACTACCCCGAGCACTGGAGCCCCGCGTACTGGGAGCGCGACGCCCAGCACATGGCCGAGGCAGGGTTCAACGTCGTCCGCATGGCCGAGTTCGCTTGGGATCGCATGGAGCCGGTGGAGGGGCAGTACGATTTCAGCCTCTTCCAGGAGGTGATAGCGATCATGGGGCGGCACGGCATCGCGACGATCCTGTGCACGCCCACCGCCACACCACCCCGCTGGCTCACCCATGCCCACCCCGATGTGCTGCGCGTGCTCCCCGACGGCCGCCGCTGTACCCATGGCTCGCGCCAGCACGCCTGCTATGCGGGCGAGCGCTACCGTGCTTACAGCCGCGCCATTACCCAGGCGATGGCTGCGGCGTTCAAGGACAATGCCCACGTCGTCGGCTGGCAGACGGATAACGAGATCAACTGCGGGCCCCACGAGTGCATCTGCCCCAACTGCCAGACCGAGTTCCGCCGCTTCCTCGAGAGCAGGTATGGCACCATCGAGACGCTGAATGAGGCTTGGGGGACGGCGTTCTGGGCGCAGACGTATCAGGCGTGGGAGCAGATCGACCTCCCCTGCGAGGCCCTCCCGCAGAGCGAGAACCCATCGGCGCGGCTGGACTATTACCGCTACCTCTCGCACATCGCCGTGCGCTTCCAGCACGAACAGGTGGCGATCCTGCGGGCCGCCAACCCCGACTGGTTCGTCACGCACAACGGCATGTTCGACCAGATCGATTACGTCACCTTCTGCCGCGACCTCGACTTTTTCGGGTACGACAACTATCCAGGGTTCCGCGTCGACACCGCCGCCACACCCGCTGACGGCGCCGCCGCCACCGCGGTCAAGCTCGACATGGCGCGCAGTTTCTCCGGGAATTTCATCATTCCGGAGCAGCAAAGCGGGCCAGGGGGCCAGAAGCACTACCTGCACGACAACCCGCGGCCCGGGCAGATGCGCCTGTGGAGCTACCAGTCCATCGCCCACGGCGCCGACGGCATCCTGCACTTTCGCTGGCGCACCTGTCGCTTTGGTGCGGAGGAGTACTGGTGCGGCATCCTCGATCACGATGACGTGCCGCGGCGCCGCTACCGCGAGGCGCAACAGGAGGGGCGCGAGTTCGCCGCCCTGGCGCCCAAGCTGCTGGGCACCCGTGTGCGCGTAGATGTGGGCCTCCTCCACAGCCCCGAGCAGGATGACGCCCATCGCGCCATGCCGCACGGCCTGCCCGTGCCGTCGGCAGCCTCGGCGCACCTGCACCGCGCCCTCTGGGCACGCCATGTGGCCGTAGGGTACATCAACCCCGTCGACCGGTTCGATGGGCTGCGGGCGCTCGTGTGGCCGCATTTCGCCCTGTGCAACGCGGCGACCGCCGAACGGCTGGCCGCTTTCGTGCGCGATGGCGGGGTGCTGCTCATCGGCGGGCGTAGCGCCATCAAGGACGTCCACAACCACGTCATCGCCGAGACGCCGCCGGGGCTGCTGGCCGAGCTGGCCGGCGCCACGGTGGAGGAGTATGGTATGCGGCCGGAGCGCCACTTTGGCATCTGCCTGCCGGAGCGCGTGCAGCCGGCGCTGTGGTACGACGTGCTCCGGCCGACGACGGCCACGGTGATCGGCACGTGGAGCGGCGGTCACCTCGAGGGGCAGCCCGCCGTCACCCTGAACCGCTACGGCGCTGGCCAGGTACTCACCATCGGCACCTACCTGGCGCCCGAGACGGCGCCCTGGATGGCCGATCTCCTCCTGCGCTACGCCGGGGTGACGCCCCTCGTCGCCGGGGCACCGGCAGCCGTCGAGGCGACGCTCCGCGTGTCGGACGAGCGCCGGCTGCTCTTCCTGTTGAACCATGACGAGATCGCGCACACCGTGCGCGGGATCCCCGCCGGCACCGACCTCCTCAGCACCGCGCAGGCCGGCGGCAAACCGGTGCCCGGCGCCCTGCAGTTGGAGCCCTGGCAGGTGGCCATCATCGAACTGGCCGAATAGCGTACATTTCACGAGATAGGACGTGACCATGGTGGCACCATCGACAACAACATCGCGCATCCTCAGGGGTGATCGCGCTCTGGCCTACGGAGCATTGGCGGCGGGCGTCGAGGTGGTGACGGGCTACCCGGGATCTCCGGCCACGGGCGTCTTCGAGGGCTGCCTCGAGGGGACAGAGCCCGGGCAGGCCCACGTGCAGTGGGCACCCAACGAAAAGGTGGCCATGGAGATCGCCTACGGCGCGTCCCTCGCCGGCCGTCGGGCGCTGGTGGTGCTCAAGAGCGTGGGCATGAACATCGCCCTGGACCCGCTGGCCACCATGGCCCTCAGCGGCTGTCACGCCGGCCTCGTTATCCTCCTCGGCGATGACCCCGGCGGCTGGGGCTCGCAGAACGAGCAGGACTCGCGCTGGTTGGCGCGGGTGGCCGAGGTGCCGGTGGTCGAGCCGGTGAGCGTCGAGCAGAGCGCCGCGCTCATGGCGCAGGCCTTTGTCTGGTCCGAGTCCCTCGGCGTGCCCGTCATCGTGCGCATCGTCGGGTCGTTGGCGCTAAGCGAAGGGCCTGTCGAGGAGCCGTGGCGCCTCCCCCCCTTTGGCTCCGGATTCCTGCGCAAGCGCGATCGCTGGGTGGTGCTGCCCGCCACGGTGGTGCGGCGTCACCACAGCCTGCACCGCAAGCTGCGCCAGGCGCGGGAGCTGTTCGAGGCCTCGCCGTATGACGCCATCGAGGGGCGCCAGCGCGGCGACAGGTCCCTGCCCGTCGTCGGTGTCCTCGCCGTGGGGCACACGCTCCCCAAGGTACGCCGCGCCCTCGGCGCCGACGCGCCGGCGCAGGTGCTCAGTCTCTCCAGCGTGTGGCCCCTGCCCGACCGCGCCCTGGTGCGCTGGCTGCGGGGCCTGGAGCGCGTGCTGGTGGTTGAGGAAGGCGGGCCGTTCGTCGAGGAGCAGGTACGCGATCTGGCGCAGCGCCATGCGCTACCGGTGGTGGTGTTGGGGCGCGCCGACGGGCAGGCGCCCGGCGACGGTCGCGTCCTCCCCGCCGAGGGAGAGCTGACCGAGCCTGCCATCGCCGAGGGGCTCCAACGGCTCGACCCCGCGCTGGAGCGTGAGGTCGCCTCGACGGCGGGACGGGCGATGCCCAGCCGCGTGCCACTGTGCGATGGCTGCCCCTACCGGCCCACGTTCGAGGCGCTCATCGCCGCGATGGACGCCAACGGCGGGCGCAGCCGCCACATCGTTGTCGGCGAGACGGGCTGCATGGTGCGTGCCAACCTGCCGCCCATGGAGCTCTTTGACGTCAAGTACTCGCTGGGCTCGGGGCTCGGCCTGGGCATCGGGCTGGCTCTGGGAGAGACGGCGCCGGGAGGCCGGGGGCAGCGCGTCGTGGCGCTCCTGGGTGATTCGTCCTTCTTCCATACGGATATCAACGCCCTGCCCTACGCCGCGCAGCTCAACCTGCCGATGCTCGTGGTGCTGCTGGACAATGCCACCACGGCGCTCACCGGGGGGCAGGTGCACCCCGGCAGCGCCACCGACGCCCGTGGCGCCCCACAGCGAGCCATCGACCTGGCCGACGTGGTGCGCGGCTGTGGCCTCGAGCCGACAGTCATCGCCGCGGATGATGTCACCGCCCTGCGCGCAGCATTCCTAGAAGGACTGCGCAAGGCGGGAACGCGCGTGATCATCGCGCGGGGTCCCTGCCCCCAGCACGTCCCTTGAGAGTAGCGACAGCCATGCGCTTTGTCCATGCAGCCGACATTCACCTGGGCTACCAGCAGTACGGGAGCGCCCAGCGCTATAACGATTTTGCCCTGGCCTTCGGCCGCCTGGTGGACGATGCCCTGGCGCGGCGGGCCGACTACCTCCTGCTGGCAGGGGATCTCTTCCACCAGCGCACCGTCGATCCGGGGACGCTGCTCCAGGCCACCTATCACCTGCAGCGCCTGCGCGAGGCTGGCATCCCCGTCATCGCCGTCGAGGGCAACCACGAGCGCCCCCACTACCTCGAAAAGCTCTCCTGGCTCGACTATCTCGCCGA
Organism: Chloroflexota bacterium; assembly: GCA_012841405.1. Lineage (GTDB taxonomy): Bacteria > Chloroflexota > Anaerolineae > UBA1429 > UBA1429 > DUUT01. The sequence continues at coordinate 1,989 of DUUT01000003.1, read as the reverse complement.
AACGGGCCTGCTCATCGTGCTGACGCCCGTCTACCGCAGCGGCGCCATGGTGCTGGAACGCTGGACCGAGCAGGACCGCATAGGCGCATACATCGACCTGCCCCAGGGCGTGCGCGTTATCGGCGCCAAGTATTTCGGCGCCGCCACCGCTCGCGTGCTCCAGGACCTCCGGCGTGCCCTGGACGATCTCCCGGGGGAGAGGCCCGCCTACACCATCCTCATGCTGCACGCCGGCTTGGAGGGCATCCTCGACCACTACTCCGCCACCGTGAGTCGTGCCCAGCTCGAGGCGCTGCGCCCCTACGCCGACTATGTGGCGCTGGGGCACATCCACAAGCCCTTCATCCAGGACGACTGGATCTATAACCCTGGATCCATCGAGACGGTGAGCATGACCGAGGTCCCTTGGGACGACCGCGGGTACCTGGTGGTCGATGTCGACCTCGCCGGCCCGCGCCACCGCGTGACGCGCGTGCGCAGCCAGCGCCGCGTTTTTGTGCGCGACTATGTACCCGTGGACCGCTACGACACGCCGGAGGAGCTGCACCGAGGGCTCGAGCACCACCTCGCGCAAAAGGCCACGCCCGAGATTGCGGCAGCCGAGCCGGTGGTCGAGCTGCAGCTCTTTGGTGTGCTGGGGTTCGACCGCGCCGAGCTGGACCTGAGCCGTCTGGAGGCGATGACGCAAGAGGCCTTCCGGGCGATCGTCTGCCGGGTGCGCGATGTGACGGAGCGCAACACCTTTGACATCCGCCTGTCTGACGGTATGTCGCGGGCCGAGCTCGAGCGCCACGTGCTCCAGGAACTCATCGAGCGCGATGTGCGCCGGCTGAACGACAGCGCCTCCTGGGCGGGGCTCACCATCCGGCTGAAGCAGCTGGCACTATCGAGCAGGCCCCCGGAAGAGATCCTCGACGAGCTGCGCGCTTTTCGCGATACCCTCCCCGCGGACGCGTTGGAGACGTCGCCCAGCGCCACCGAGGAGGGCGCGTCGGCTGAGGCTGTGCAGGGAGGTGGGGGATGCTGATTACCCACCTGCGCCTCGAGAATTTTAAGAGCTATGTTGAGGAGCGCATCACCTTCCAGCCGGGGACGAACGCCATCATCGGGGCCAACGGTGCGGGCAAGAGCTCGATCCTCGAGGCGATCGGGTTCGTGCTCTTTGACTATCGCGGGGCGGGGCTCGCCAGCCGCCTGCGCGAGGGCGCCGATTCCTGCCGCGTCGTGCTGGGGCTGGTATCCTCGTACGACGAGCGCGAATACGAGATCGAGCGCCGCTTCAACGAACGCACCACCCTGCGCTACCGCGTGCACGACGTCGAGCTCGAGCAGGTGGTGGCGGAGGGGAACGAGGAGGTGCAGGGCTGGATCCACGAGCACCTCCAGATCGAGCCCACGGCGGCCCTCGACACCCTCTTTGAGAACACCATCGGCGTGCCGCAGGGTACCTTTACAGCGCCCTTCTTGCTGCCGCCGAGCCAGCGCAAGGGGGTGTTCGATCCCCTCCTGCAGGTGGATGACTATCACAAGGCGAGCGACCGGCTGCGCGATACGGTGCGCTTCCTGAACGAGGAGACGTCCACGCTCCGCGAGGCGATGGCACGGCTCGAGGAGCGGCTGTTGGCGCTGCCGGGGTTGTACACCGAGGCCGAGGCGCTGCGCGATTCGGTCCATACGCTGACGGCGCGCAGCCTGGCGCTGCGCGAGGACCTGGATGCCGCCGTGGAGGCGCTGACGGCGCTGGATAAAGCAGAGGTAGCGGTGCGCGCCACCGAGGCGCGTTGGGAACGGGCCCGCGCCATGGCCGAGGCGCAGCGGAGCATGCTCGCGGCGGCGCACGAGGCGGTGGCCGAGGCGCAGCGAGCGCGTGACGTGGTCGCGCGCACCCGCGAGGGGTACGAGGCGTACGCGCGCGAGGAGGAGCGCCTCGACGTCCTCGAGGCCCAGCGCGCCGCGCGCGATCGCCTGCGGCAAGAGCACGCCCGCGTC
>DUUT01000037.1 GCA_012841405.1 Chloroflexota bacterium | reverse complement strand
CCTCTCCCCGGCGACGGGGAGAGGGGCCGGGTGAGGGGTACCGTTGTCACCAACCCCCGAGCCCGGGCGCTCCGCCGGACGGCGTGGCTGGCGCAGGCGGGCTTGGCCGTCGTCGCGGGTTCCCCGCCGTCGTCCCGAGCGTAACGAGCGAGGGACCTTGATTCACGAGCCGCGCTCCCTGCGTCCGGAGAGCGGGCAACCTCGCCATGGAACGCTTGACCACTGCGGATCCCTCGCCTCACGTGTGGGGAACGCGTATCGCCGAGGCGTTGCAGGCGAGGCACAAGGGGGATGGAACAGCGCACCCCGTTTGACCGCGCGCCTCCTCCCGCCTATCATAGGGCGTTCACACCACTCGCCAGGAGCCGAGCCATGCTGTTGCGTGCGTATGATCCGCAGCGCGATCGGGAGGCCGCTCACCGCATCTACCGAGAGGTGGGCTGGCTCGAGAAGGGGCAAGAGGAGAACGCCGGCCTCGTCCTCGACGCGGGCCGTGCCCATGTGGCCGAGGTCGAAGGCTCCGCCGAGGTCGTCGTCACCACCGCCTGGGGCACCCTCCACTACGGCGATGCACCCCAGCGCCGTGAGCCCCTGCCCCTCTGCGGCGTAACGGGCGTGGCGACGAGCCGCGTGGCCCGCAAGCGGGGGCTGGCCGCCCGCGTCACGGCGCGAGCCGTTGCCCAGGACGCCGCCGATGGCGCGATCGTCGCCGGGCTCGGCATGTTTGAGCAGGGCTTTTACAACCGCCTCGGCTTTGGCACCGGTGGATACGAGCACTGGGTCGCTTTCGATCCAGCCCAGCTGCGCGCGCGCCGCGAGGCGCGGGTGCCCTCTCGCCTGACGGCGGACGACTGGGAGGCCGCCCACGCCGCGCGTCTCGCCCGTTGGAAGGGCCACGGTGCCGTGGATATCGCCCCGGCCGGCCTCACCCGATACGAGATGGCCGAGACCAAGAACGGCTTTGGCCTGGGATACCGGCGCGAGGGCGACGGCACCCTCACCCACTATGTCTGGATGTCGGCGCCGAACGTCGAGCGTGGCCCCTATACGGTGCAGTGGGCCGCGTACCAGGATTACGACCAGCTGCTCGAGCTGCTAGCCGTCCTCCACAACCTCGGTGACCAGGTGCATCTCGTGCGCATGCGGGAGCCCCAGGGCATCCAGTTGCAGGACCTCATCGTCCAGCCCTTCAAGGGACAGAATGTGACCGCCCGCTCGGACTATGCGCAGCGCATCATCGCCGAGGCCTACTGGCAGATGCGCATCTGCGATCTCGAGGCCTGCTTGGCGCGCACGCGCCTCCCCGGTGAGGCGGTGCGCTTTAACCTGGAGCTCGGCGATCCCATCGAGGCGCTGCTCCCTGAGGACGCCCCCTGGCGGGGCGTGGCCGGGCGCTACGTGGTAACCCTCGGTCCCTCCTCGGGTGCCGAACGCGGCTGGGACGCGTCGCTGCCCACCCTCACCGCGACGGTAAACGCGTTTACTCGCATGTGGCTCGGGGTGCGCCCCGCCACGGGCCTCGCCGCGACGGATGACCTCAGTGGTCCACCGGACCTGCTGCAGGCCCTCGACAGCGCGCTGTGCCTTCCCGAGCCCAAGCCCGATTGGGACTACTAGGTAGTGTGAAGCTGCCGCCACTCCTCCCCGCCCTCCTCCTGCGGCGCGACAACCGCTTCCGCGCGACGGTTCGCCTCGCCGGAGAAGAGCTGGCCGCTCACGTCCCGAACCCTGGCAGGCTCGGCGAGCTCCTCGTACCGGAGCGCCGCGTGTGGGTGGCGCCCCGTGACGGCGCCCACCGCCGTACGCCATGCGACCTCGTGCTCGTCGAACACGACGGCGTACGCGTCTCGGTGGATTCACGACTGCCCAACGGCCTCCTAGCCGAGGCGCTGCACGCGGGTCACATCAATCTCGGAGCGTACGACGAGATCGCCGCCGAGGTAGCGCTGGGGGCCTCACGCATCGATTTTCGCCTCACGGGCCCTGGCGGGGCCTGCTGGGTCGAGTGCAAATCCGTCACCCTGGTGATCGACGGCGTGGCCCGCTTCCCTGACGCGCCCACCACCCGCGGACGGCGCCACGCGGAGGAACTCGTCGCCGCCGTAGCGGCGGGGGACGCCGCTGCCATCGTCTTTGTCGTCCAGCGCCCCGACGCCACCGCCTTTGCCCCCTACCCCGAGGCCGACCCCGCCTTTGCCGTCGCCCTCCGCGAGGCGGCGCAACGCGGCGTCGCCGTACGCGCCTTTACCTGCGACGTGAACCTGGAAACCATCGCCATCGCGCGCGAGATCCCCGTCGATCTCGCGCCCAGTGCGTTGCACTGAGACGGTCGACCGCCCCTGACGGCCCTGGCGCGGCGCGCTTGGGACACGCTCCACCCTGTGCTACAATGCGGCCGCTTCGCTATCGGAGGCCGCTTCGCTACCACAGGCAGCGCGCAACGACGCCGCCCGGGGGCAATGACAGGTGGCTCGACGCACGACAGGAATTCAGGGGGAACAACTCGCCTGCGAGCATCTCGTGGCCCGCGGCTACGAGATCGTGGACCGCAACTGGCGCTGCGCCCGCGGAGAGATCGACATCGTGGCGCGCGACGGCGCCTGTTGGGCCTTTGTCGAGGTCAAGACGCGGCGCGGCCGGGGCGCCGGCCTGCCCGAGGACGCCATTACGCCGCGCAAGCTCGCCCGCCTCGTCGAGCTCGCCCAGATCTATCAGACCGAGCACGCGCTGGACAGCGTCAGCTGGCGCATCGATGTGGTGGCCATCGAGCTGGGCCCTCAGGACGCGGTGCGGCGCCTCCAGCTCGTACCCGGCATCGGGCTCGACGCCCTCGCGACGACGCCCGATTCCCACGACATCGGACCGCTGAGGCGTCCCCGTGGCCACTAGCACATACACCCGGATCCTGGCCATCGTCGGTCCCACGGCGGTGGGCAAGACGGCCCTGTCCATCGAGCTGGCGCAGCGCTTTGACGGCGAGATCGTGTCGGCCGATTCGCGCCAGATCTACCGCTCCATGGACATCGGCACGGCCAAGGCGACGCCCGCGGAGCAGGCCGCAGCGCCCCATCACCTGATCGACGTCGTCGATCCCGACGAGGAGCTGACCCTCGCCCACTATCGCCAGCTGGCGACCGAGGCCATCGCCGCCATCGCCGCCCGCGGCAAGCTGCCCATCCTTGTGGGGGGTACCGGCCTCTACGTGCGGGCGCTCCTGGAGGGCTGGACCGTTCCCGAGGTGCCGCCGCGGCCCGCACTGCGCCGCGAGCTCACCGAACTCGCCGTGCGCGAAGGGCACGACGCCCTGCACCAACGCCTGGCTGCGGTGGATCCGGTGGCCGCGGCGCGTATCGACGCCCGCAACGTGCGCCGCGTGATCCGCGCCCTCGAGGTCTATGAGGCCACCGGTGAGCCGATCTCGTCGCTGCAGCGCAAGGCTCCGCCACCGTACCGCGTCCTGACCATCGGCCTGACGATGCCGCGGCCCGACCTCTACCGTCGCATCGACGACCGCGTGGACCGCATGATCGCCGCCGGGCTCGTCGCTGAGGTCCAAGCCCTCCTGGAGCGCGGCTATGACCCGGTGCCACCGGCCATGTCCGGGCTGGGGTACCGCCAGATCGTCGCCTTCCTGCAGGGTGAGGCGTCGCTGGAAGAGGCCATCGCCCTGATCAAGCGCCACACGCGCCGCTTTGTCCGCCAGCAGTACAACTGGTTTCGTCTGCAGGACCCGGCCATCCGCTGGGTGGACGTCACCCAGCCGCACCACCGTGACGAGGTCGTCGCTTGGGTTGGCGCGTTCCTGGCCGCTCGCTAGACCATCGCTCCGCGGCGCGCTCCCGCGCGCACTGCTGCAACGTCCGGAGAGACCGCCATGTCGTCGCGCAAGTCAGCGTCCTATTCCTCACCGTACGCTCCCCGAAAGCGAAGCGCCTCCCGTGCGCCCAACCCGCCGGACCGCCGCTCCCTCTCTGTGCTGCTGGTGCTGCTGGCGGCGATGGCTGGGCTGGCGGCGTTCGGCTGGCTCCAAAGCCGCCACACGGCCCTGGCGGGCGGGGTTCGGCTTGCCGTCGCCGCGGGCACCGTCGCCGTCGAGCGCCCGGGCGCCGGTGCACCGGCCCCCCTGGCTAGCGGCCAAGAGCTGGCGCTGGAGAGCGGCGACACGCTGCGCGTGAGCGCCGATGGGCGCGCGGTGCTGCTGTTGGGCGCCGCCGGACGGATCGACCTGGGTCCGGGCACCCATGTCCATCTCCTGGAGCTGGAGCAGCGGCCGCTGGCGGGCACCAGCCAACTACGGCTGGCCCTCCATGCCGGATCGACGATCGGCCGACTGGGGAGCGCCTCCGCGGGCACATCGTTGATCATCGAGACGACGGCCATGAGCGTGGCCTCCCAGAGCGGTGTGGTGCTGTGTCAGACGCTGGCCACGAATCATGCCCAGGTCGCTGTGTACGAGGGCAGCGCCGACGTCTCCATGGGTGAGCAGTCGGTGCAGCTCGCCGCGGGCGAGGGGGTCGACGTCCAACTCGGTCAGCCCTTTGTGCCCATCGCCGTGCCCCCGCCCGCACCCACCGAGGTGGTCATCCCCCGGGAGACCGCCGTGGCCGCCACCGCGACGCTCACCGATCGGGAAAAGACCCTCTTCCCCAAGGTGCTCACCCCAACGCGCCCTGGCGACCCACCCCCGCCGACCGAGTCCGCGATCCAACCCACCGGCGATGGCACGACCGAGTGGTATACGGTCGCCAAGGGCGACACGCTCTATAGCATTGCCCGACGGTACAACGTCTCCTGGGAGGCGATTTGGGAGGCCAACCGGGAGATCCTCCCCGAACCCGAGATGTTGCAGGTGGGGCAGCAACTCCGGATTCCGTCTCCGTAGGCGCGGGGCCCGCGGGGCGTGCGGTGCGTCACGTCACCGCCACCGGCATCTGCGGGAACGCGGGGCCTCAACGGAGGAGCCGCTGGATTGCCTGGGCGAGCTCTGTATTGTCCAGGTAGGGGCCGCGCACCGGGTCCACCTCGTCCGCATAGAGCGCCAAGAGGTCACTCCCGGCGCCCTTGGCGCACAGGGGCACGAGGCTGTTGGTGTGGTCCTTGCTGTTCCACTGCATGCTCGGCAGTGCCCCGGCGCCGTTCGCGAGCAGCGGCGCCCAGTCCCCGTCGGAGGACGGGCCCGTCAGGTAGCCCGTCTCGTGGTCGCTGGTGACCACGAGGAGCGTTTCCTCCCAACGGGCGTGCGCATCAACCCACTCGCGGACGGCTCGCACCGCGGCGGCGAACTCGAGCAGCTCCTCGACCATGCGGCCCGATTGGTTGTTCTGGGCGGCCCAATCCGTCGCTCCCCCCTCGACCATCAGGAAAAAGCCATCGGGGTCGTCATCGAGGACGTTGATGGCGCCTAGCGCCATCTCTGCCAGGGTAGGGACGGTCTCGTTCCGCGGCACAACGTAGGGATCCGCCAAGGCATCGCCGCTGCGACGCTGCTGCAACGTGGCGCCGACCTGGGCCACGCCGAGGACCCGTGACGGCGTGGCCCCCTGCTGGAGCTTTTGGAACTCGGCGCGCGCCTCGACGAGGGACCAGCGATCCGGCGTGCCATCGCGATCGGCGTCCGCCACCGGCAACGTTCCGGCCATCAGGGCATGCCACGTGTCTTCACCGCCAACGTACTGGTAGTTGTGGTCAGCGTCGAGCGGCTGGCCATCGTCATCGAACCAGGGATGGCCGGACCCCATGATGACATCCACCGTGCTGGTGATGAGCATCTCCTGGGCGATGCGCGGATAGTCGTGGCGATCCGCCTGGTGCGCCACGAACCCGCTGGGAGTCCCATGGCAGAGCTGCACGCTCGTCACGAGGCCAGTCGCCATGCCGCGCCGCTCCGCATGTTCGAGCAGGTGTGTCACCCGTTCGCCGTCGGCATCGAGGCCGATAGTGCCGTTGGTCGTCTTGACGCCGGTGGACATGGCCGTCGCCGCGGCTGCCGAGTCGGTGGCTCCTGCGGTCACGTATGCGGGGTCGCTCCAGGCCGCCTGCGGATCATAGCTCCCCGTGGAGTAGGTGCTCATGGCGAGGCAGAGGGGGAACTCGCCGTCCACGCGGGCGTCTCGTGCGCCATGCTGAAACAGGTTGGCCGCCTCAAAGTGGTTATAGCCACACCCATCACAGATGAACACGATGATGTACTTGATCGGGGGGCGGCGCATGGCGATGGGAAACGCCGTCACGTATGCGCGCTCGGAGGAGCCGACCGCCCTCGAGCACGCCGCCGATTGCACGAGGACAGCGACCATCAGCCCCACGAGCAGCGGTCCAGCCAGCGATGGGAACCGGCCGGTTCCGCGTCTCCCCAGCATCGCAGCCATCCCTCTCATCTGCCCCACGACCCCAAGCACCCGAGTCCCGTGGCCTCACGGATCCGCCACAGCGCGCTGCACGCGGGTTACGCGATACCATTGTCTGCTGCCATCTCAGATCAGTGCCCTATTCCCACGTTCAAGCGGTGGCGGAAAAGCAGCCCACGCCGTAGCGCGCAGCGCCGTCTTCACCTCCCGTCATGATTCCGAGGGCGAAAACCCAGAGGCCCTCGCCCTCGAAGGACCACGCGCGTGTGTGCAATGGCATGCACCGATGAAGCACGCGCCGCGAAGGATGCGGAACCAGCTCCGTCGGCGGCCGTCATGCGCTCGACCGCAACGCGATGAATGTGGACACATCGATGCACAAGCAGTGGGAAGGTGATCAGGGAGGGGCAAAAGCGAGCATGCAGAAGACAATGGGCAAGGTGTGGGGCGTGCCCAGGAGACGCGATGGCCGAGCCACATCTACACAGGAACCGACTAGCTCCGACCGAGAATGTCGCCGATTCCACCGGCGACGCCGCCGCTCTTCTCCTTCCGTCCAGCGCCCAGCACGTTATCGATCTGCCCGGCGATGGGCTCCGGAAGACGATCCTTCAAAAAGTCGAGAACGGTCTGCACGGCGGCGCGCGCGGCATCCTCGCCGATACCGGCCCGCTCCGAGACCATACGGATCAGCTCGTCCATGCCAATTCCTCCTATCACTGACACCCTCTAGGACGACGGTATCCATCCTCATGGTAGCACGAGACAGCAGCGAGGGCAATAGAAACCGTGGCGAATATGGTGCCGCCATCGCCCCTCGGGTGGTGAAAAGGACCCCATGGGCGGCGATATCGGCTATACTGTATATAGACACCCTGCTTCATCGCAGGGGGGAGCCGGAGTCAATGGCATCAACTCCGGTGGCCTCACGAAAGGGCGCCGATAGGGATGATCGAGAGAACGGAAAATCATGCACACAAGATTGCGAACGCTGCGACGCGTGGGTGCAGCGCTGATCCTGCTGATAGCGCTGCTCGGCGGCATGCCCGTACTGGCCGAGGATATCGTCTGCGACGGCACGGTGGGGCGAATAGAGGTGGATAACGTCCGCGTCCCTCGGGGAGCCACCTGTACGATGAACGAAACCATCGTCGATGGCAATATCGAGGTCGAGGAGGGCGCCACACTCCGCGCCAACGCCGTGCGCGTCGATGGCAACATCCAGGCGGAGGATGCCGCGCGCGTCGACGTGCTGGCCAACTCCTTCGTGGGCGGCAATATCCAAATCTTTCAGTCCGGCGCGGCAGACATCACCGCGGTAACCATCGACGGCGACCTGCAGCTCGAGGAGAACACGCAATTCCTTAACGCCCTGAACAACATCATCGGTGGCAACCTGCAGGCGTTCCAGAATGTCGGCGGGCTGACGATCATTGGGAACACCATCGGCGGCAACCTCCAGTGCCAGGCCAACGTACCCCCCCCGACCGGTGGCGGTAACCTCGTGGAGGGTGACATGGAGGATCAGTGCACGAATTTCGGCGGCGAGCCACCAGCGGTGACGCCGCCGGCACCACCAACGAGCACGCCCCCGGCACCGCCGACGGCAACGCCACCGTCGACGCCCGTACCGCCAGTGGTCGACGGCCCGTTCACGGTGTACCTGCCCCTCATCGCCTGGTAGGGTTGGGGACGAGGCCCACGTCGGCCTTCGCCGACGCTTTCCAGCCCACGACAGTGGGGTTGGCAGCGGTAGTGGCGCGCTAGCGGCGCGCTAGCGGCGCAGCGTGGAATCTTGACAATGGGCGTCACGGCCCCGTGCTGACGCTCGCGGCGACAGCGTTTCGGCATGCGTGGTTCACCCATGCCCTGCCTCGGGGAACCCCAGCCCATCGGCGTGCGTCAACAGGTCAGTGTCCACGAAGGATCCATAGCGATGGAGGAAAGGATACCGTGAGAGACCTGTTGTCCAGGCTGGTGATCGTGATCGCGCTGATAAGCATCATCGGCTGTAGCGCCGCACCGGCCGCCCCCGACGCAGCGAGCGCCCAGTCCGCCAAGGAGCGGGCGGTGGCCACGGCTGTCGACTCCGATGTCCACGAGGCCACCCGCGGCAACGCCGCCCTGGCCCTCGATCTGTATCGCCAACTGCGCCGGGAGGGCGGCAACCTCTTTTTCTCGCCACACAGCATCTCCCTGGCCCTGGCCATGACCTACGCCGGCGCCCGCGGCACGACGGCCACCGAGATGGCCGAGACGCTGCACTACACCCTGCCGTCGGAGCGGCTGCACGCCGCCTTCAACACGCTTGACCAGCTCCTCGCCCAACGCGGCGCCGACGCCCAGGGCCAGGACGGTGAGGGGTTCCGCCTCACCATCGCCAACGCCGTGTGGGGCCAGACCGGCTTCCCCTTCCTCGAGCCCTTCCTCGACACCCTCGCCGAGCACTATGGCGCCGGCATGCGCCTCGTCGACTATGAAGCTGACGCCGAGGCCGCCCGCCGCACCATCAACGCCTGGGTAAGCGATGAGACCGAAGAGCGCATCACCGAGCTACTGGGGCCTGGCGCGGTGGACGCCGCGACGCGCCTCGTGCTGACCAACGCCATCTACTTTAACGCCGCCTGGGCGTACCCCTTCCAGGAGCACGCCACCGAGGAGGGCACTTTCTACGGGCTGTGGGGCGAGGCGCGCGTTCCGCTGATGCACCAGACGACGCGGCTGCGCTACGCCGAGGGAGCCGACTATCAGGCCGTGGAGCTGCCCTACGACGGGCACGAGCTGGCCATGACCATCGTGCTGCCGGCGGAGGGCGCCTTCGAGGCCTTTGAGGAATCGCTGGACGCCGAGCGCGTCGCCGAGATCGCGGGGGCCATGGAGGCCACCCGCGTGGCCCTGACGCTGCCCCGCTACGAGCTCGAGACCGAGCTCAGCCTGGCCGACACCCTCGCGGCGCTCGGCATGCCCAGTGCCTTTGGCGCCGACGCCGATTTTGCGGGGATGACGGGGACGCGCGACCTGTTCATCAGCGACGTACTCCACAAGGCCTTTGTGTCCGTGGACGAGGCCGGCACCGAGGCAGCCGCGGCGACGGCCGTCGTCATGGCGGGGGGCGCCGCCATCGATGAGCCGGTGGCCATGGTGGTCGACCGCCCGTTCCTCACCCTGATCCATGATCTGGAGACGGGAGCGCTGCTCTTCGTGGGCCGCATCGTCGATCTCTAGTCTCGTGCGCGAGGCGTCTCCGCACCGCACCCGCGATGCGCCGAGACGTTGATAGCGCCGCCACGGGCGCGACGCATCGGGGCGGCACGG
>DUUT01000036.1 GCA_012841405.1 Chloroflexota bacterium | reverse complement strand
GGGCGCTCGGCGTGAGGTCATAGCCCAGCAGCGTCACGGCGCCGCCGAGGCGCGCCGCGACGGGGTGCGCGATCGGCGGCTGCTCGTACAGGTGTTGCCGCCCGGAGACCTGGATGGTGCCGAGGGGGTGCGGCGGGGCGACGGGCGCCCCCCCATCCGTGACGAGGGCGATCTGGACGGTGTACGGGCCGTTGGGCGCCTCGGCGTCCACGATGAGGTCATAGTGGCCGCACAGCGTCTCTCCCGCGCGCCAGCGGGGCGTCGGATAGTCGTCGTGGCTGACGGCGGTGCGCAGCGTGCCCCACACGCGACCCTCGCCCTCCAGCGCGAGGTGGACGTCGTAGGGCGGCAGGGCGGCCGCCTGCGCTTGCCAACACGCCGAGAGGGCAATGGCGTCCCCGGGGCGCACCGCGCTGGGCAGGGCCGAGTGCCCCAGGAGCATCAGGCCGGGCGCCGCGGCGACGTGGTGGCGCTCGTCCAGCGTCAGGCGCGCCGTGTCGACGGGCAGGGGCGCGGGCAGCACACGGGCGCGCCCGATGGCGATGTCATAGCCTTGGGGGGCGCCGTGGAGCCCGAGCACGGGCAGACCGTCCCAGGCGCCCTGGGGGTGCACGCGCAGGATCACCTCGTACTCGCCGGGCGGGGTGCCGACGTCCACGGGCAGCTCAAAGGTGGCGATGGTCACCTCGCCCACGGGCCACTCGGAGGTGGGGCGCAGGTCGACGTATTCGAGCCCATCGATCCAGTAGCTCTTGTCCTCATAGTCCATCAGCAGCTTGTGCCCCAAGCCCCAGGCGTGCCCGCGATCGTCCATCAGGCGCAGGGTGACGCCATAGTCGGCGTCCATGGACGCCAGCGCCGTCCAGCGCAGGCTGAGGCGCAGGTCCTCGCCGGGGGCAGCTTCGGGTGTCACCCACTGGACCCCCGTCAGGCGGAGCCGATCGCCCAGGTTGGCGTCAAAGGGCGTGCCGGGCCAATGGTCCTGGAGGCTAAAGACCTCCATGAGGCGCGTGTCATAGCTGCGCCGCTCGCTGAGATGGTAGTGCTGTAGGAGGTACTCCCGGAGCGCCGGGTGGTCGCGCAGGTTGACGAACTGGTGCCCGCCATGGGCGATGTTGAACAGCACCAGGGGCGCGCCGCTCGCCTCGATCTCGGCGATGAGGTCGCGGCCCATGATCTGCCCGCTGCTCGCCGCCCCCTCCGAGATGCCGGCGGCGAGGCGCGTGGTGCGGCGCTGGGCGTAAAAGTTGATCCCCGGGTAATCCGAGACGACCACATCATCGGCATCGGTGTGCGCCTGGATGTAGGCCACCCACGCGGCGGTGGTGTCCTCACGCCAGCTGGCCACGAGGGCGTTCTTGGCGATGTGGGGTCCCAGGGCGACGAGCACGGTCAGCGTGACGATGGCGAGGGCCCCGGCCGAGCGGCCGCGGCGCGGCAGCCGCGCTGCGAGGGCCGCCCACAGGCGGTCGACGGCCAAGCCGGCGAGTGCCGCCTGCGCCGGTACGAGGTAGGTCAGGTGCCGTGGCTGCAGGTCGCGCGTGAGCAGCACAAAGGCGAGCGCCGTCGGCAGCTGCCAGGCGTAGACGCGGGCGACGCGCTCGCCGCGCCGCACACTGAGGAGGGCGCCGCCCAGTGCCAGAGCCACATAGACGGGCTGGTGCCGTACCGTGTCGCCGTAGAGGCCGAACGCCTTGGCGATGACCTGCAGGATGGGCATGCCCTGGCCCTGCCGCAGATGGTGGCCCAACACGGCACCGAGCGTCTCGGGCGTGAGGGCCATAAAGGTGCCCAGGATGGCGGCCACCACGGCGGCAAAGGGGAGGCCGACGGTGAGACCGGTGCGCCAGAGGTGGCGCCAGTCGCGCGTAGCCACCCCCTCGGCGAGGAGGAACAGGCCGATTCCCGCGAGGGGTAGCGCACCGAACAGCTTGGACATCATCGCCAGCCCGAGGGCGGCACCCGCGAGGGCGAGGAGCGTCCCCGGGCGCGCCGCCCCTGTCGGCGGGGTGGTGGCGCGGGGGAGCGCTGGGTACCCACGGACAAAGAGGTAGAGGCCCACCGCCGCCCAAAACAGCATCGGCGCTTCCGGCCGGAAAAAGCGTGCTGCCCAGTACGTCTCCGAGTGCACCAGCAAGAGCAGCGTTGCCAGCAGGGCCGGGCGCAGCCCCCAGAGCCGCCGCACCGTGAGGTAGGTGAGCAGCGTTGTCGCCAGGACGAGCACCACCATGGTGAGGCGCATGGCCAGCGCCGAGTGGTTCGTGAGGGAGAGGATCAGGGCGCCGGGGTAGAGAAAGGCGGGCAGCTGCGGCGTCAAAAAGTCCCGGTAGGGGAGTTCACCCAGCGCGATGCGCCAGGCGGCGTACAGGTAGCCGCCCTCATCATCATAGGCCAGCCAGCGCATGAGGCGATCGACATAGTAGGCGCCGCCAAGCACGAGCAGGGTGGCCACGGCGACGAGTTCTCGCCGGCGCGTGGCGGTAGGCGCCAGCGCCGGCGCACGGCCGCGCGGCGCTGCTGGGCTGGGCGTCGTGGGGCTGCTCTGCGTTGCGCTGCTCATGGTCGGTCCGCCATGTGCTGGTCGAGCACGGTGATCTCGATGTCGAGCATCAGCCGGTCATCGGGCTGGCGCTCGCCCCACTCGTCATAGATGGGCACGGACTGCATGCCGGCCGCCCAGTCGTACATGCCGATGCCCAGTTGGTAGCGCCCCGGCGGGGCCTCCTCGTCCACGGTGATGTGGTAGCGATCGCCGATGATCTCCCCCTCCTGCCAGCGGTCGGTGGGGTAGCGGCCGTCGAGCGGCATGCTGTCCTCCTGTCCCAACAGGGTGCCATCGGGGCCGAGGAGGTGGGTGAACACCGTGTACTGGGCGGCGATCGCCGCTTCGGCGCGCCAGTAGAGGGCGACCTCCAGCGTCTGGCCCGGCTGGACGGTGGGGCTATCCACCGAGAACCCCAGGAGGCGAATGGTATCGCCCAAGCGCGCCGATTGTGGGTGCGCCGAGGCGGGGAGGGCGTGGTAGCGCCCCTCGATGCGCACCGGCATGAGGGTCACTGGCTCTCCTACGGCGGCGCCGTCGCCATCGAGGAGGGTCAGGTTCAGGCTGGCGTTGCACGCCGTGGCCTCCTTGGCCACGGTGAGGTCATAGTAGCGCCAGAGCACCTCGCCCGGCAACCAGGCGCTCGTGGGGTGCTCCGGTGAGGCGACGGGGAACACCCCGTGCGCCAGGATGCCGCCCTCGGGATCCTCGAGCTGCAGACGCACGGCATAGTCCTCGGTGATGCTGTCCGCCGCCTGCCAGCTCATGGCCACGGCCAGGCGGTCGCCAAAGTAGAGGGAGGAGCGGTCCACGCTCCAGCCGGCGAGCTTGAGCGTGGGGGCCACCCACACCTCGTGGGGCTGCACGGGTAGGTGCTCCGGATCGGGGGCGCAGCGCGACGGCCCGATGGTGACGGTCCCCAGGGCAAAGGGGTTGTCGAGGGGCGTGCCCGACGCGTCGCGCACCGGCACGCGCTCGCGGGTCGCCCGGTCGTACACCTCCAACTCGACGGTGTAGATCCCGGGCGCCAGGGCTGGCGTAAGGTCGGCCACCATCTCGCTCATCACCCGATCGTCCTGGCGCCAATGCCCCGTGGGCGCCTGGCCCTCGCTGACGATCCAGCGGTCGCCCTGGCCCCAGGTGCGGCCATCCGGGCCGACGATATACGCCACGACGGACAGATCGCGAGAGACGTCGGTCAACGCGTGCCACTCGAGGATGCCGTGCAGGCCGCGCGTCCACTCCACCTCGGGGGCGCACAAGCCATAGGAGACGAGGGCGAGCTCGCCGTCGATCTCGACGCCCACGTGGCGGCGCACGTCGGCGGCACGAGCAAAGGCGTCGTTCCGCAGTTCCCAGAGGGAGAGGGAGACGTCGGTAAAGGCATGCTCCTCCACCAGGTCGGCGTGATAGCCGAGCTGGTGGTCTACCCAGCAGTCGAACCACGAGTTGCGTCGGCGCTCGCCATAGTCGACGAACCAGAAGCGCTCGATGGCCCCGTCCGCCGCTTGTTGCAGGGTGCGCAGGGCCTCGTCCTCATCCTCGGCGCCGGGCAAGGCATAGACGGGCAGGGGGCCACGGTAGGCGGTCTCCAGGAGGGAGGGGCGGTTCACGACGATGGCGTCGGTGGCCGGGTCGGCGTGCTCCTCGATCCAGGCGAGCGGCGCCTCATGGGCGCTGTTCGCATAGATGTAGACATAGTCGATGCCATGGAGCCGCACGACGTGCAGCGGCTCGACGACGCCGTAGTAGCGCTCCAAGAGCTCGGGCATGTGCCCCCGCTGGATCTCGTTCACGTAGAACACGATGTAATCCGTCCGCGCAGGGTCGTAGGCGTACGGGCTGACGGTGCGCCCCACAAAGAGGGGCGCAAAGGTCGACATCGACCGGGCCACCACCTCCGCGTTGGCCGCGTTCGGCAGGTGGTTCAAATAGTCGGCGGCCAGGTCGAGGCCCTCGCCGCGCCCGATGAGGAGGACGTCATCCGCCGTGTGGGCGCCGCCGAGCAGTGGGTTGTAGTAGGCAAAGTAGTGGGGCGCGTGGGGCAGGATGGCGAGGGCGCCGCCAGCCAGCAGCCCCCCCACCAGCGCCGGTGCGCCGTGCTGCGCAACCCACGGGCGGGCGATGCGCCGCAGGAACCCGTCCCATCCGGCCCACAGCCCGGCGGCCGCCAGCGCCTGGAGGGGCGGAAAGACGGGCAGGATGTAGCGGTCGAACTTTTTCATGCCCAGGGTCATGAGCACGATGTAGCCCAGGACGAATCCCCACAGGAGCCACAGCGTGCGGCGGTGAGGGCCCCGCCGCACCGCCAGCGGGATGGCGAGGGCGGACCCCAGCGTCGTCCAGGACGTCAAGCGGAAGAGGAGCGCCACGGGGTAGAACGCCACCCCGGGATCGGGGCGCGCCGCGAACCAAAAGTAGTTGTCGCTGGAATGGGGTTGTCCGGCGTAGCCGGTGGCGGTGCTGAACACCAGGCGCAGCGTCGCGATGGGTTGCACCCACATCGATGGCCAGAGGGCGCCAAAGGCGAGGGCGGCGGGCAGGCCCCACACGAGGCCGCGCCGGAGGACCCAGGTCGGCGAGCGACGGTCGAGGAGGGCGGCGCCCACGATGGCGACGGCGGCAAAGGGCGCGCCGAACATGGCGGGGGACTTGTTGAGCGCCGCCAATCCCGTGCAGACGCCCGAGAGGGCGAGGTAGCCGGCGTGGTCCTCGCGCAAACCGATGGCGAGGCTCAGCAGCGACAGGAAGAGCAGCCCCGAGGCGATGGCGTCGAGGTGGAGGACCCGCGAGTGCGCCAGGAAGAAGGGATCCAACAGGAGGAGGACGCCCCCGAGCAGCGCCAGGCGGAGGCCGCCCAGCCGGGCGAGGAGCAGAAAGGCCGCGCCCACGCACAGGGCGGTGACGATTGCCACCCCGCGCCGGGCCCCAAAGAGCAGCGACGCAAAGCGGGCGGGTGCCTCCTCCGCCGTCTCGTGCAGGGCCGAGGAGCTCGCCAGGTTGGCGTCAACGCAGAACGCGTGCCACTCGGCGATGGGGTCCTCGTCCATGGCGGGCACGCCCACCCACATGGTGAGGACGCCTGGGTGCCCCGTCTGTAGCGTCTTGGTGAGGTCGCCGGTACGCAACCCGTGGTGAAAGTTGATGCTGCGGCAGACCCACCGGAACTCGTCCGGGGAGACAAAGGCGTCGAGGGCGCGCAGGCGCACCACCAGCGCGAGGCAGGTGAGCAGCACCGCCGGCAGCACATACCGCCCGATGGCCCGGGCAACGCGGCGTCCCTGCGGAAGGCGTGTGGTGGCGGTGTGCGGCATGACCTACTCCCCCGATGCGACGACCTCAACGTCCTGCAGGTGGATCTCGGTACCTACGTGAGCGCCCGCGGCGTCGAACACGGCGAGGCGGCGCGAGCCGTCGTGGGGGTACATGCCCACGACGAGGCGGTGGGGGCCAGGCGGCGTCTCGGGGCTGAGGATGAGCGTGTAGGTGTCGGCCAGCACCTCGCCATCCTGCCACTCCGTGGTGTGGTGGGTACCACACTGGGGCACGTGGTCCATCTGGGCCCAGACGACGCCGGGATCCTCGATGTGGGTAAACACCTTGTAGCTCTCAGCGATGGGCCCTGCCGCCCGCCAGTAGAGCGTCAGCGTGACTGCATCGCCGGGGCAGGGTGTCGCGTTATCCAGGCTGTAGCCCAGGAACTCGATGGGCTCCTCGAGGCGGTAGTACACCTCGTGCTGGCGGCCCTCGAGCGCATCCATGGCGAGGAACTCGGTGGCATAGTAGGGGCCGCTCATGCGCGCGTCGAACGCCGCCGCGAACTCTTCCACGCGATAGTCACGGTACGCCAGGGTGGCCGGACGCCGCTCATAGATGGCCATCTTGGCCTCATCGCCGATCCAAATCCTGCCGACGAGGTCATAGTCCTGTTCCACCTCATGCATGGGGACGTACTTGGCGTCCTGAACGTTCCGCGCGATGAAATAGTACCGGGGCTGGCTCTCGCAGCGGTGGCGGTCGCGGGTGTACCAGCTCGTCACGTGGGTCTTCTCGTTGGTGGCATAGTGGCCCTCCAAGACCCCTTCGTCGTACAGCGCGCCGATGGCCTTCCACCCCGCCCTATAGGGGAACCCGAACAGGCCGACGGTGGGCATTTCATCGCCGTAGGGCACCCAGAAGAAGCGCAGGCGGTTCTCTGGATAGGTGCGCCGGTACTCGGGGGTATGGCTCACAAAGACGATGACCAGGTAGGCGAGGGAAACGAGCAGCGTCACCCCGGCCAACGCCTGCACCCCGCGGGCGAGGCGAGGGCGCCACGCGGTGAGACGGTCGAGCTCCATCCCGAGGAGCAGCGCGGCCCCCGGGAACAGGGTATAGATATGGGTGCGCGGGTCGCCAAAGCCGAACCCGAACACGAGAAAGGGCACGGCGAACCAGCACAGCATGCCGCGCCAGGCGTCGGAGCGCCCCGGCGCCACGAGGGCGAGCACCAAGGGGATGGCCAGAATGAGACCCAGATAGTCGATCTCGCCGACGGCCAGCAGGTCTGGCCGTACGGTGAGCGCGACCAGCGCCACGGCGAACGCTGCCGGCGGGAGCCAACGCCGCGTGGTGAGGCGGGGTCCGGCGAGCTGCGAGAGGCGCGCGGCGATCACTCCCAGGAGCCCCAGCGCCAGCAGCCCCAGGTAGTACGAGGCGTTGTACACTGAGCCGATGGACAAAAAGTGCTCTAGGTTGTTGTAGGGCGGAGTGCCGACGCGACGCAGGATATAGTCCTGGGCGGTATCAAAGTGCGGGTGCAGGGTAAAGGGCACGTAGAACAGGGCCAGCAGGATGGCAGCGCCCAGCACCGGCCCGGCGAGGCCGCCGACGACCGCGCGGAGCGGCGTGCGCTGCCGCCAGTAGGCCGCCAGGATGATCCAGGCGGCGGGGACGACGGCAAAGGCGCCGTCGCTGTGCGCCAGGAGGCCACAGGCCAACAGCAGCGCGCTCAACCACAGATCGCTGCGCCGGGCCTCTGTGGCGAACCGTAGGGCGCAGAGCACGCCGGTAACCCCAAAGAGCAGCACCAGGCTCTGGTACTGCACGATGCGGGCAAAGGCGACGAAAAAGCCGTTGAGGGCGATGAGCAGGAACGCCCACCACCCCGCGCGATGGGAACGCGCCCGCTGGCCGACGGCATAGATGCCCAGCGCGCCCACGATACTCGCCAGCGCAAAGGGCAGCCGCGCGGCGAGCTCGGTGGTGAGGCGGCTGACGGCATAGGCAGGGGTGATAAGGAGGATCTCTCCTGGGCCCTTCTTGTGGACGAACAGGGCCTCATCGCGGCCGATGACCAGGGCGGCCGCCTTTTGCATCACCTTGACTTCATCGCCCTGGAACTCAGAGTAGCCCAGGTTCCAGACGCGCAGGAACACGGTGACCAGCACGAGCGCGCCGACGGCCACGAGCTGGCCTCTGGGAGGCCAGCTCCGGGGAACGGTGGCCCCAGCGTCTGGCTGGAGGGCGAGCAGGGCCACGACGACCAGGTCATAGGCCGCCAACACGGGCAAGCGCGAGAGGGGGAGGGGCAGGTAGCTGAGGACCAGCATGCCGCCGACGAGCCAGGCGTAGCCGAGGCCTGCGGCCAGCACGATCCAGGTGAGCCAACTCTTCTCGTCGCGCAGCGCGATGCGCGCGGTCAGCACACCCGGCAGCGCCCCAGCGAGGATCCAGATGGCTGCGGAGCGGATGCCCATCTGGGGCGCGAGGGCAATAGCCGCATTGGCCACCAGCGCCACGGCCAGGCAGCGCCAGCAGGCGGGCTGACTCAGCGCCGTACGCCTGGACGCCCAGCGAGCACTAGGCGCCATGGCCGTGTCTCGAAGGGTGGTGCCCGTGCCGCGGCATGGGGGAGGACAGGAGCGAAACGCCGGGCGAGCAGGGTGATGACGGTACGCCGGTGATCATAGACTCAGCCTGGGGAGTTCATCGTTGGCCGTCCCGAGACGGCGGTGAGCGCTCTTGGTGCCAGCGACCGGCGCACGCCGAGAGGAAGGCCGTGGGCCATGTCGCAACAAGTGCGCGCCATTATAGCATCGGCACCCCCGGTGGTCAATCAGCGGGCGATCGTCCGGGCGACTCTGGGGGGCTGTGCGGCGCCGCGGCGTTGACGAATCGACTGCGGGGCCTATAATAACCCATGGGAAGGTTATTATGGAGAGCAACGAAGAGAGCGATGCGTGCGATGCGAGTTCAACCCATCGAGAATCCCATCGAATGCCAGCAGGAGATCACTTTTTCGCACCCCAGTGAAAAGGAATTCGCCTGCATCCTCGATTTCTATGGCATCGAGTGGCGCTACGAGCCGACCACCTTTCCCCTGGAGTGGGATGAGGAGGGCAACGTGCTCGCGGCCTTCTCGCCGGATTTCTACCTGGTGCAACAGGACCTCTACGTCGAGCTGACGACGCTGCGGCAGAAACTGATGCGCTTCAAGCATCGCAAGATTCGGCGCCTAAGGGAGCTCTACCCGGAGGTCAAGATCCGCCTCTGGAACCGCAAGGACTATGAGCGGTTTCTCCAGGGCTTTGGCATCGACGGACGCCAGCAGCACCTCTTGGGACAGGAGGCGATCGAGCACCACGATGCCTGACGCGGAGAGGCACATCGCCGAGGACATCGAGACGGTTCTATTCACGGAGGACATGCTGCAGCGCCGCATCGCCGAGATGGGCGCTGCGATCACGCGCGATTACGCCGATAAGGACCCGCTGTTGATTGGCGTCCTCAGTGGCGTCGTGGTGTTCATTGCCGACCTCTTGCGGCATATCACCGTGCCGGTGACGCTGGACTTTATGGCCATCTCCCAGTACACGTTGGGATCGCCCAGCGGCACCGTGCGCATCACCAAGGACCTCGACCACGCGATCACCGGCCGGCACGTCCTCTTTGTGGAGGATGTCATCGACACGGGCTTGACGCTGAGCTACCTCTTGCGCACGCTGCGCACCCGCGAGCCCGCCAGCATCGAGGTGTGCGTGCTGTTCGATCGCCCCTACCGCCGCCTCATCGACATCCCCCTGGCCTACCGCGGGTTCGAGCTGCCGGACACCTTTGTCGTCGGCTATGGCCTGGACGCCGCCGGCCACTACCGCAACCTGCCCTTCGTGGGCGCGCTCAAGCCGGACGCGCAGCGCTAGGTAGTGTTTGGAAAAGGGGCCACAGCGTCGTTCTGACCGTGGCGAGAAGCCTTGGCGATGGGCGTCAAGGCCCCGCGCTGACACTCGGGGCAACATCGTCTCGACGTCGGGTGCATTTTCGAAACACGGCCTAGGGGTGGCGCGCCTCGACGAGGATGAGCACGGAGCGCGGCGCGACCGTGTACAGCGGCTCCGACAGGAGCTCGGCCTCGTCCTCATCGACGATGTCGTGCGGTGGGGGCAGGTACGTGTCGACCACGCGCCGCCAGCGGATGGCGGGCGGTAGCTCAAAGGTGAGGGACCCCCAGAAGGCGTTGGCGATGATATAGATGCCCACGTCGCCCGGCACGGCGTGAAAGTGGATCGCCAGGCTGTGGGAGTGGTGGCTCCAGTCGGGCTGCACCTGCCTGACGCCGTGAAAGGTGACGCGGTCCGTCAGCGCCGCCTCGTAGCTGCGCCCGTCGAGGGAATGGTCGGTCGTCAGCGTGGGGTGGCGGCGGCGAAAGGCGATCATCTCCCGGACGAAGCGCACGAAATCGGCATTCTCCTCGACAAGTCCCCAGTCGTACCAGCTCACCGGGTTGTCCTGGCAGTAGGCGTTGTTGTTCCCCCCCTGGGTGCGCGCCATCTCATCACCCCCCAAGAGCATGGGGGTGCCGCGGGCCGTCATCAGCAGCGCGATGAAATTGCGCATCTGGCGACGGCGCAGCGCGAGGATCTCGGGGTCATCCGTGGGGCCCTCGACGCCGCAGTTCCAGCTGAGGTTATGCGGGGTGCCGTCGCTGTTGTTCTGCCCGTTGGCCTCATTGTGCTTGCGGTTGTACGAGACGAGGTCGTGCAGCGTAAAGCCGTCGTGGCAGGTGACAAAGTTGATGCTACGGTGCGAGGCATAGCTCGGCTTGTGGCGAAAGACGTCAAAGCTCCCCGTCATGCACCAGGCGAGGTGGCGCACCGTGTCCCGGTCGCCGCGCACAAAGCGGCGCAGGTCGTCACGAAAGTGGCCGTTCCACTCGGCCCAGCGGTCGCCGGTGAAGGACCCCTGCTGGTACAGCCCCGCCGCGTCCCACGCTTCGGCGATGAGCTTGGTGCCCGCCAGCACGGGGTCCGACTCGATCTCCCATAGGATGGGGGCGTCCTCCATCGGTTCGCCGCGCTCGTTGCGCGAGAGGACGGAGGCCAGGTCAAAGCGAAAGCCATCCACGTGGAACTCTTGCACCCAGTAGCGCAGCGACTCCCGGATCAGCCGCCGCACGATGGAGTGGTTGCAGTTCACCGTGTTGCCCGTGCCGGAGAAATTGAGGTAGAATTGACGATCCGGCTCGAGCATGTAGTAGGCGGTGTTCTCGAGCCCGCGGAAGCAGATCGTCGGGCCCAGATGATCCCCTTCGCCCGTGTGATTGTACACTACGTCAAGGATCACCTCGATACCGGCGCGGTGGAGCGCCTTGACCATGTCGCGGAACTCGTCGACGGCCCGTCGCGCGGCACGCGCGGCGTCGCGAGAATCCGTGGCATAGCGCAGATGCGGCGCAAAGTAGGCCAGCGGGGCGTACCCCCAGTAGTTGCTCAGGCGCTCGCCCGTCAGGGGATTCACGTGGAGGAACTCTTGCTCGTCGAACTGCTGCACCGGCAGCAACTCGACGGCGGTAATCCCCAGGGAGTAGAGGTAGGGGATCTTTTCGACGAGCCCGGCAAAGGTCCCCGGGTGTGCCACGCCGGACGAGGGATGCGCCGTCAGGCTACGCACGTGCGTCTCATAGATGACGGTTTCGTGCATGGGGCGCTGCAGCGGCTCGTCGCCCTGCCAGTCGTAGCCGCGCAGGTCGACGACGACCGACTTGAGCGCCGAAGCGGTGTTGTCCTGAAAGCCGACCGCGTCGGCCCGCGACCAGTTGGCACCATAGATGACGCCACGGGCGTAGGGGTCGAGTAGCACCTTGCTGGGCGCAAAGCGCAACCCCTCCTCGGGCTGGTAGGGGCCGTCCACCCGGTAGCCGTAAATCTGACCATCGCCCACGCCACGGACAAAGACGTGCCAGTAGTAGAACGTCTTGTTGCGCTGGGGGTTCAGGGTGATGACGTGGGTCGGAAGGGGCTGATCAAAGTGGTCAAAAAGCAAGAGTTGGACCGACGTGGCATGGGCGCTGAACACGGAAAAGTTGACGCCGTCCCCCTGTACGGTGGCGCCCAACGGATGCGGCCGCCCGGGCAAGATCTCGATGCCGCGGCGTCCACGCGGTGCACCTGGAGTCATGGCTTTCACCTCAGACTCAGTATACCACCCCCGCGCGCCCGGGGCGCAACGCGGCGCTCACGACTCAGGGACACGGCCGGATGCGGCGCCTGAGCGTGTCAAGCCCCTCTGCGCGGGCTAGCGTCGAGGGCCGACGTGGCCTTCCGAGCGCGACGATCCGCAGTGCCGCCGATCGCGACTCTAGTCCGCGGCGTGGGACGATGCATCGCTCCGCGCTCCGCGACCTGGAGCCCGGCTGGCTCACGCGGGTTGGCGCCAGACCGTATCGCGCAGGTGGTGCCTCTTGCTCGCGCCTTCTACCGGGGCAAACAGCCATCGGCCATCACACCCTCTCCCCGCCGCAGGCGGCGAGAGGGCAGGTGCAGGAGATTGAACCAGCGATGGCGCCGCGGCCGCCGCGATTGTTCGCCCTCCGGTGTCTATGCTACAATGGCGCCTGGCATGGACGGTGGCGCATACGAACGGCGACGGTACGGAGGAGTAGAGCCATGGCGCAACTACCCGGTCTCGCTGATGAGCAGCACGAGGTGCCCGAGTTTGTCCAGACGGCGCGCGCGCAGATGGAAGAGCTCGACCGCTGGGAGCAGATCACCGAGGAGGAGGCGCGGCTGGCCTACGAGATGACCCGCCGCAACGAGCTCTCGGGCGGCACCCCCGTCGTGCGCCGTTTCGAGCAGCGTTGGCGCGAGCTGGTGGGCACGCGCTACGCCATCACCACGATGAATGGCACCGCCGCCCTCTACAGCGCCTTCTTTGGCCTAGGCGTCGGGCCGGGGGACGAAGTCATTTGCCCCACGAACACCTGGATCGCCTCCATCGCCCCCGCCCTGCTGCTCGGTGCACGCCCCGTGTTCTGCGAGTCGGACCCGCGCACGGGTCTCATCGACCCGGAGGATGTGCGCCGTCGCATCACGCCCAATACGCGCGCCATCGTCGCCGTGCACCTGTGGGGCTGGGTGTGTGACATGGATGCCCTCAAGGCCATCTCGGAGGAGACGGGCGTGCCGATCCTCGAGGATTGCTCCCACGCCCACGGCGCGACGTACCGCGGGCGCGCGGTGGGCGGCATCGGGCGCGTGGGGTGCTGGAGCCTCCAGGGCAGCAAGCCCGTCAGCGCGGGGGAGGCCGGCATCCTGGCCACCGACGACGCGGAGGTGTTCGATCGTGCCTGCCTCATCGGGCAGGTGAATCGCATCGTGGGCATGGACCTCGCCCAGGACACCTACCGCTACCTGCAGCCCCTGGGGACGGGGTTCAAGTTCCGTGCCCATCCGTTGGGCGTCGGCATTGCCTCGGTACAGCTGGACAAGCTCGCGGGGCTGAATGCCCGACGCGGTGCCTACGTCGAGGAGGTGGAGGCCGGCTTGGCCGACATCCCCTGGCTGGAGCCGATCCCACCGGTGGAAGGGGCGCGCCGGGGGGGCTACTATGGCTTTCCGGTGCGCTATCGCTCCGCCGCTGCCGGCGGCGTGCCGCTGGATACGATGATTGAGGCCATCAACCGCGCCGGCGTTCCTGCGCGGCCCTCGCCCTATCCGCTGTTGCATCGTTTGCCCCTCTTTGCCCAGGGGTTTGACCTCTTTACGCGCAACCGCGGCCCGCTGTGCGGTGACTATCGCGGCTACCGCGAGGGAGACCTGCCGGTGACCGAGGCGCTGATGGAGGAGCTGATCTTTTTGCCCGTGCTGAGCGACCCGATCCCGGGGGCGGCGCGGCTCATCGTCGAGTGCCTGCATCAGGCCGGCGAGATCGCTCGGAGGTTGTGAGGAGACCGGATGTCGAGATCAAAGCGCTTTGCGGCGCTCAGAGAGCGCCCCATCAACCAGGATACCTTTGTCCACGAGTGGCCCGAGGTGGGCCTCATCGTCACCGATAGCCCCTTCGACCCGGAGCCCAGCCTGCGGATCACGAATGGCCGCGTCGTCGAGATGGATGGCGTGGCCCGCGCCGATATGGACCTCATCGACCGCTTTATCGCCGACTATGCCCTGGACCTGTCTGTGGCGGAGGAGGCGATGGCCACCCCGCCCGAGGCGATCGCCCGCATGCTGGTGGATATCAACGTGCCGCGCGCCGAGATCGTGCGGCTCGTCGGCGGGTGTACCGCCGCCAAGCTCGTCGCCATCATCCGGCACCTGAACGTGCTCGAGATGATGATGGGCCTGGCCAAGATGCGCGTGCGGCGCACCCCCGCCAACCAGGCTCACGTGACGAACTGGAAGGAGCACCCGGCGCTGCTCGCGGCGGATGCCGCCGAGGCGGCGCTCCGCGGTTTCGCCGAGAACGAGACCACCGTGCGCGTGGCGCGCTATGCCCCGTTGAGCGCCCTGGCGATCCTGGTGGGCTCGCAGGTGGGGCGCGGTGGTGTCCTCACCCAGTGCGCCGTCGAGGAGGCCGTCAACCTGCGCCTGGGCTTTAAGGGGCTGACGAGCTATGCCGAGACGCTGTCGGTGTACGGTACCGAGGGCGCCTTTATCGACGGGGATGATACCCCCTGGTCCAAGGCGTTCTTGGCGTCGGCCTATGCGTCGCGCGGCGTCAAGATTCGCTTCACCTCGGGCACCGGCTCGGAGGCACTCATGGGGCACTCGCAGGGGCGCTCCATGCTCTACCTCGAGGCGCGCTGCCTCCTCGTGACGCGTGGCGCCGGCAGCCAAGGGGTGCAGAACGGCTCCATCAGCTGCGTCGCCCTTCCCGAGTCCCTCCCCGGTGGGGTGCGCATCATCCTGGCGGAGAACCTCCTGGCCTCAATGCTCAACCTCGAGGTGGCGGCGGGGAACGACGCCTTGGCCAGCCACTCGGATATCCGCAAGACGGCCAAGCTCATGTGCCAGTTCATCCCCGGTGCCGATTTCGTGCACTCGGGGTTCAGCGCCGTGCCGCGCTTTCCGGATAACCTCTTTGGCGGTGGCTGCTTTGATGCCGACGAGTACGACGACTATCTTGTCGTGCAGCGCGACATGCAGGTGGACGCCGGCCTGCACCCCATCCGTGAGGAGGAGGCGGTGGCGGTGCGCGAGCGGGCGGCGCGCGCCATCCAGGCGACCTTTGCGGCGCTGGGCTTTCCCGCCATCACCGATGCGGAGGTGCAGGCGGCCACCATCGCCCACGATAGCGGCGACATGCCCGACCGGGACGTAGCTGCCGACCTCGCCGCCGCCGACGGCTTTTTAGTCGGGCCGCGGACGGTGCTCGATGTCATCGTCGCCCTCGACGAGGCCGGCTTTACAGAGGTTGCCGAGCGCTTGCTCGCCATGGGGCGGCAGCGCATCCTCGGCGACTACTTGCAGCCCGCGGCCATCCTCGATGCCGATTTCCGCGTGCGGAGCGGCATCAACGACCGGAACGACTATCAAGGCCCGGGCAGCGGCTACCGGCTGCAGGGAGAGCGCTGGCAGCGCGTCCAGGACCTCCCCCAGGCCAAGCCGCCGGCCGATTTCGTGCGCCAGGGGCAGCCGCTAGGGGTGCAGCTCGAGGCGGTGGGTCCAGCGCCCAAGGGGCGCGCCAACGAGGTGGTGATTGCCGTGGGACCGGCCTTTGGGGATGCGCTCACCGAGACCATCGGCGGCTTGCCCCACGACGAGGTGCTGCAGCAGATCCTCACCGGCATCGCCGAGGAGGGGCTCACGGCGCGCATCGTGCGCGTACACCAATCCGCCGACCTCGCCTTTGTCGGCTATGCCGGCGCGCAGCTCAGCGGCTCGGGGATTGCCATCGGGCTGCAGTCGCGCGGTACGACGGTCATCCACCGCTCGGACCTCGCGCCGCTGAACAACCTGGAGCTCTTTCCCCAGTCGCCGAACCTGACGCTGGAATCGTACCGCCACATTGGCCGCAATGCCGCCCGGTACGCCAAGGGAGAGACGGTGCAGCCGGTGCCGGTGCGCGTCGACAACTGGGCGCGGTTGCGCCTGATCGTCAAGACGATGCTGCTCCACCGGCGCGAGGTGGAGGCCATCGATCCCGCGCTCCCACCGACGGAGCTGGCCTTTGACTGGGAACCCGAGATCTAGATCCTGGCCGTGTACATCCGCTGGCACGGAGCCCACGGATCGCGCCTGGGTCGCGTCCGTGGGCCGGCACCTGCGACAAGGGCGCAGGTGCCGGACAGCGCCCGAGAGTGGCGGTCCATCCGCGCGCCATCGGATACGTTGTGTCGTGAGGAGAGCCGTAGAGATGCCCGAATCGATGGATCAATACCCCCTTGGCGAGCAGGGGAACGTCGTCTCGCGCACCGGTCGCCCGCTGGAGGCCATCACCTTGGATGCCGTGCGCGCCGGGGAGGTGGTGCCCGAGGACCTGACGATCCATGCCGATACGCTGCGCGCCCAGGCGGCCATCGCCGAGCGGGAGGGCTTTGCGCAACTGGCCGCCAACCTGCGGCGCGCCGCCGAGCTGTCGTCGGTGCCTCAGGAGGTGGTGCTCACGGTCTATGAGGCGTTGCGCCCGTATCGGGTCACCTACGAGCGCCTGTTGGCCCTCGCCGATGAGCTCGAACGGGATTATGGTGCCGCGGAGAACGCCCGCTTTCTGCGCGAGGCGGCTGCCGTCTACCGCGAACGCAAGCTGTTGTGAGCCTCGCGCCGGTGCCACGGCGCGGAAGGTTAACGAAATTTACGCAACTTTGACACGCCTCGGGCGCCTGGATATAGTACGACCATCCACGACGGTGCCACAACCGTTCGACCTAGCCACGCCGCAAAGGAGACATCGCTGGTGGCCCAAGTCGGAGCAACATTGCGCGCGGCCCGAGAGAGCCGTGGGCTGACGCTCGAAGATATCGAAAAGGCGACGCGCATTCGGCGCGTGCTCCTGGAAGCGCTAGAGAACGATGCCTACGATGACCTGCCCTCCCCCGTCTATACGCGGGGGTTCATCCGCAACTATGCCCAACTGGTAGGGCTCGATCCCGAGGAGATGGTGGCCGCCTATGCGGCGGCCACGGGCACGCCTCCGGCGAGTCCGACGCCCGAGGTGCTCGATGAGCCCTTGGTGCAGAGCCCCAGAGGAGGGGCCCTCGGCGGCATCCTGTGGGGCATCGTCATCGTCCTGGCGATCGGTATCGCCGGCTGGTACGCCTACACACGCTTTTACCTCGGCGAGACGCCGACGCTGCCCTCGTTGCCCTTCTTGGCCCCGGCCGCGTCGCCCGAGGCGGGTGTGACGGCCACGCCTCCGTCCCAAGCGGCGGTCGTGACGACGCCGACGGACGCCGTCGACCCGACGGCCGTCGACCCGACGGCAGTGGAGCCTACGGAGGAGCCCACGGCCACGCCACCCCCGACGGCGACGCTCCCGCCGACGCAGGCGGTGGTCATCGTGACGCCCACGGCCGTGGCGGGCATCACCGTCGAGGCGAGGGTGACGGCAGCCACCTACGTCGAGGTCACGGCGGATGGTGAGCGGTTGCTGACGACGACGCTGCAGGCCGGCGCCGAGGAGGCGTGGACCGGAGACGAAGCGGTCTCGCTGCGCGTCGGCAACGCCGGCGGGATCAGTCTCACGGTGAACGGGGTGGAGGTGCCGCCCTTGGGCGCCAGTGGTGAAGTGGTGACCGTCGAGTACACCCGTGACAACCTGCCCGAGGGCTGAACGCGGCGAAAGCGACAACCGTTAGGGCCGTCCCGTGCGAGGGGACGGCCCTTTTGCTGTGGAGTGCTAACCTATGCGTTTTTATCTCGTGACTCTGGGCTGCCCCAAGAACACGGTCGACTCGGAGATGATGGCCGAGCTGCTACGGCGGGCGGGCCACACGCCCGTGGAGACGGCGCGCCGAGCCGACGTGATCATTGTGAACACGTGCGGCTTTATCGAGGCGGCGCGCGCCGAATCCTACGGGGAGCTGCGCGCCCTGGCGGCGCGGAAGCGTCGGGGGCAACGCCTGGTGGCGATGGGCTGTCTCGCGCAGCGCTACGGCGACGCGGTGCGCCGCCACGTGCCCCAGGTCGATGCCGTACTGGGCACGCAGGCGTGGCCCGAGATCGTCGCCCTCGTCGAACGCCTGCACGATGTGGAGCCGCCGGCGCCGATCCTCAGTAGCCGGCCCGATGCCCTGGTGACGTCGATATCGCGGCGCAGCGCGGTCGGCCCGTCGGCCTACATCAAGATCGCCGACGGCTGTGATGCGTCCTGCGCGTTCTGTGCCATTCCCCTCATCAAGGGGCGGCAGCGCAGCAAACCCGCGGCGGATATCGTTCGCGAGGCACGCGAGTTGACGGCGCGGGGTGTGCGCGAGGCGGTGCTCATCGCTCAGGACACCACCGCGTACGGTCGCGATCGCGGCGAGCGGGATGCCCTCCCGGGGCTGATGCGCGCCATCCTCGCCGGCGCGCCCGAGCTGGCCTGGTTGCGGGTGCTGTACGCCTACCCGCAGAACGTGACGCCGGCGCTCATCGAGGTACTGGCGGAGGAGGAGCGCGTCTGCCGCTACCTGGACCTGCCGCTGCAGCACGCCCATCCCGATGTGCTCCGCCGGATGCGGCGCCCACACGATATCGCCCAGGTGTACGCCCTCATCGCGCGCCTCCGGGAGGCAATGCCCGACGTGGCGCTCCGCTCGACGTTCATCGTGGGGTTCCCCGGTGAGACCGAGGCCGAGTTCGAGGCGCTCCTCACCTTCCTCGAGGAGATGGCGCTGGACCACGTGGGCGTCTTTGCCTACTCGCCGGAGGAGGGCACCGCCGCCGCACAGCTGCCCGACCAGGTGCCCGCCGAGGTCACCGCCGAGCGCTACGACCGCGCCATGCGGCTGCAGCAAGGGATCTCGCGGGCGCGGAACGAAGCGCAGGTGGGGCGCACGGTGGACGTCCTCATCGAGGGCGTGGGAGAGGGGCTGAGCGTGGGGCGCAGCTATCGCGAGGCGCCCGAGATCGATGGCCTCGTGCTCGTGCCGGGCGAGGCCACGGAGGGCGCCATGCTACGCGCCCGTGTCGTCGCCGCCCAGGAGTATGACCTCATCGCCGAGCGCGTTCAGTCGAACCGCGGGCGCTGACGCGCCCAAAAGGCCTCGGCGAGCAGCGTCCGGCGGTACAGCCGATCCGCCAGGGGGTCGAGCACGTTCGGGCGGCGGGGCTCGTGCAGAGCGAGCCACAAGGTGCGCGCCAAGTACGCGCCGGCATCCTCGGTGCCGAGCTCCTCGGCGGCATAGCCCAGCGCGGCGATCTCGGCAAAGCGCCGCGCGGCGTCGGCCAGGTCGGGCGTAATGCCGGCCCCCTGGGAGAACCGGGGCCGCGCTGCGTCGCAGGCGCCGCCGAGCAGGTGATCGATGAGGTCGAGCAGCGCTCGCCACGGGGAGAAGGGGTCGGCGCCCGAGAGCTCGGGCCGTAGCTCGACGATGGACACGTAGGCCACTGCCGTGAGGGTGCCATCGCGCCAGGGCTGGGGACCGGGTGCGTAGCGCGAGGGGAGGTGGGTGAACACGACGTGGCCGCGGGGACACGCCCACCACAGCCTCAGCAGCCCGGTCGGTAGGTCCCGCAGCCCATCGAGCACCAGTGTCGTCGGGTGAAAGGCGTGCTCGAAGCTCCGGCGTACGGCCGCGGGCGCCAGCTCCAAGGCGCGCGGCTCGACGTGCATCTTGTCGCGCCACAACGCGCGCAGTACGGCTTCTTGATCCATCGGTGGCATGGCGCTACCCCAGGTGATACGATCATCGGCGGCCTGATGGGGGCGTGTCCAGGATGCTGGGAGAACGGCACGCTATCGCGCCGCTACCGCGCCGCTACCGCGCGCCCGCCACGGGGTGGTGCTGTGTGACGGATTATCCCCGCAACGGGATAGGTGTGATGCGCGGGGTGGCGTCCGAACGCACCCCCGCCTCCCACGCCTCGAATCCTGGATATCCCTCCTTATGGATACTCATTGACGCTCCAGGGCGTTGATGCTATAATGCGGGCCGTCGCGCAAGTGTATTTCCCCCTCGGCGTCCGCGAGGTCGCTGCGATGGCTTCTGTACTCGTGCTCAATGCAACCTATGAGCCTCTGAATGTCGTCAGCTTGCGCCGTGCGGTCGTGTTGCTGCTGAAGGACAAGGCGGAGATTCTCGAAGCCGCTGACCAGGAAATCCGTGCGGCGAGCTGCGCGATTCCCGTGCCGCTGGTCATTCGCCTCGTCTACTATGTGCGGGTGCCCCGCCGTGTCACCATTCCCGTCTCCCGGCGTACGGTGCTCATGCGCGACCGCTACACCTGCCAGTACTGTGGCGCCCAGCCCGCCAAGGCGAACCTGACCATCGACCACATCATCCCCAAGGTGCGCGGTGGGCGCACCTCCTGGGAGAACGTCGTCTGCGCCTGCAAGGCGTGCAACTTGCGCAAGGGTGCCAAGACGCTCGAACAGGCCAACATGCGCCTGCGCTCCCAGCCGGGGCCGCCGCGCTATGTGGCCTTGGTATGGCTCGCTGGCGAACCGAGCCACGACGCCTGGAACAAGTACATCCCCGCCCACCTCTGGTGCGACGACGACGCCCCGCAGGACGAGACGGCCTAGCCTAGCGCGCGCTTCAAGAACGCACCCGACGTCGTAACGATGTCGCCCCGAGCGTACGCGAGGGGCCTTGACGCCCATCGCCAAGGTTTCTCGCCACGCTCAGAACGACGCTGTGGCCCTTTTTCCACACACTACCTAGCGCGGCGCGACGGTCACGGGCGTCGCCAGCAGGATGCGATCCCCCCAGTCCTCACCGTGCGGCCCGCGAACCTCGAGACGGTTCCCATCCTCCACCGTGTAGAGCCCCACTTCGATGCGATAGCTGCCGGCCGGCGCCTCACCGTCGATGGGCAGGACGTGCCGATCGACGAGCACATCCCCCACGAGCCACTGGGTGGTGGGATAGCCGCCGTCGGCGGGTTGGGCGTCGTGCTGGCCCCACACTGGCCCCTGCGTCCGCGGATTGTGCGCCTCCCCCAACAGGTGGGTGAACACGGTATAGTTGCGGTCCAGCTTGGCATCCACCGACCAGTAGAGATCCAGGGTGATGGTCTCGCCGGGGGCCGCGGTGACGGTGCCGTCGCGTGCCGCGCCGCGGAGCGTGTACCCGACGAGGGTGACCGCTGGCCCCAGGCGC
>DUUT01000035.1 GCA_012841405.1 Chloroflexota bacterium | reverse complement strand
GCCGCGAGGGCGAGGACGGCGTCGATGGTCTCGATGGCGGCGTCGAGGAACGCGACGGCGGCGGGGTCATCGGCGAGCCGCGCGCGGGTTGCGAGGGCCACCTGCTTGCGCCCGAGGAGCCCCTGCGCCAGCACCATGCCCCAGTCGGCGCAGATGTTGCTGATGGGGCCTGACTCGTGGAGGGTGCGCCCCGCGGTCAGCTCGGCCCAACGCTCCGGCGTGTAGATCGGTGGCACCGTCGGCACGGTGCGGGTAAAGACGATGCGCTCATCCGGGTCGATCACGGGCACCTCGGCCTCGCACATGCGCCGGGTGAGGCGGGCGACGCGCTGTGGCCACGACAGCGCCAGCGCCTCACACTCCGCTAGCACGTCCGGCGCGGCGGCCTGTCGCCAGCGGCGGTGCTCTCCCGCGCGCACCCTGTTCTTCATGTTCTCCAAGCGTTCATCCATGGTGCCCTGTCTCCTTACGACGTAACGCCCCGCGTGGCGACGCGGCTGACGGTCAGACGACGCGTACGGCCAACCCCTCGCGCTCAAAGGCGCTGAGGTTGATGTTCACCGGCCGATCGGCGTCAAAGGTCGGTGCAAAGGCCATGCCTGCGGCGTCATACTTGCCACCTGCCGCCTGGTTGTAGGGCAGCAGGTCCACCCTGACGAGGCCCGGTGCGCGGCGCACCAGGGCGGCGATGTCGGCCAGGTTGCGATCGGTGTCCGTGACCCCCGGAATGAGGGGGATACGGATGACGTAGGGGACGCCCAGCGTCCCGAGCACGTGGAGGTTGCGCAGGATCGGTGCGTTCCCACGGCCGGTGTGCTGCGCGTGCAGGTCGGGGGCCACGATCTTGAGATCATAGTATACCAGGTCACAGCGCGTGGCGACCCGGCGGAACGCGCCTTCGCTGGCGCACCCAGAGGTATCCAGGACGACGTGCACATCCTCCAGCCGGTCGATGGTCTCGGCGACGAACGCGGCCTGCAGGAGCGGTTCGCCGCCGGAAAAGGTGACGCCGCCACCGGCATCGCGCAGGATGTCGGCCTGACCGTTGAGGATGCCTGCCAGCGCTTCGGGCGTGTACCAGGTCCCGACGGTGCGCTCCCCGATGGGCGAACGCATCGTCTGGGGGTGCGGCGAGATGCCCTCTGGGTTGTGGCACCACGAGCAGCGCAGGGGGCACCCCTTGAGAAAGACGGTGGTGCGGATGCCCGGCCCATCGTGGATGGCGAACTCTTTGATATCGAACACGAGCCCACGGGTCAACACTGCACTCCCCCTCGTTTGTCGTGTGTCGCCGGGCG
Organism: Chloroflexota bacterium; assembly: GCA_012841405.1. Taxonomy (GTDB): domain Bacteria; phylum Chloroflexota; class Anaerolineae; order UBA1429; family UBA1429; genus DUUT01. The sequence goes on along the minus strand of DUUT01000035.1, from coordinate 45,644 downwards.
TGGCCCCGACGCGTGGCCCGGATACGAGGATAGTACTCCCTTTGGCGCCGACAGGCGAACTCGGCCGGCACTCCCCCGCGGATACCGCCGTACCTGCGACAGGGGAGGGCGCCAGCGCACGCGGCTGTGCTCACAGGGGGGTGTATTTTCCATGCGCTCGAACCCCTCCTCTGGTGATGATGGGGGCCTCGCGCCAGCCTCGCCAGAATCTGGTTGTGGTCCGTGTGGCCTGTTCCGCCACGTCGTCCGGTTTGAGAGGAGGACCGCCCTGATGGAGATAGATCGCCTCCAACCCGATTGCCAGATCCCCTGCGTCCAGCGCATCGCCGAGGGGGATGCCGATCTGCCGCCGCAGTCGCTCGCTACGCGTCCAAAGCTGGTGCTCCACAGAGTGGTGGGCCCCAGTCGCGAACGGACGCTCAAGCAGCGCACGAACGACCTGATGAACTGGGTGGGGCGGCACACCGGGCGGGGGACCAAGCCCGCCGTCACGTCACACGGCCGGCCGCAACGCCTGCAGGCCGGCGATGTCGTCCGCGTGCGCTCGGAAGAAGAGATCGCGGCGACGCTCAACCACTGGCGGCAGCTCCGGGGCTGTACGTTCATGCCCGAGATGCGCGCCTACTGTGGAACGAGGCAACGCGTCTACCGCGTGATGGAGCGGTTTGTGGACGAGCGCGACCTCCGCTCCAAGCGAACCCGGGGCATCGTGCTGCTGGAGGGTGTGATGTGCCAGGGCACGGCGGTGTTCGGCCGTTGCGACCGCTCCTGCTTTCTCTTTTGGCGGGAGGAGTGGCTGGAGAAGGTCGCCTGAGCGGCGCGAGAGCATCGCGCCAGGTCGTCATTGAGTCGCTGTGACCCCGCCGTCGACATAAATGTTCTGCCCCGTGATCATCGCTGAGGCGTCGGAGGCGAGGAATACCGCCAGGCCCACGAGATCGTCGCACTCGGCGACGCGTCCCAAAGGGATGCGGGCGACGAGTGGCTCGTAAAAGCTCGGATCGGTGAGATAGTCGGCCACCAGAGGGGTGCGGGTGAACGTCGGCGCAATGCCGTTGACGCGGATGCCGTGCACGGCCCATTCGGTGGCTAGCTGTTTGATGAGCATGGCCAGCCCCCCCTTGCTGGCTACGTATGCGGCGTAGCCGCGCCGAATGCCCAGCCCGCTGCGCACCGAGGTCACATGGATGATGCTGCCCGGCATCCGGTGGGCGATCATGCGCCGCGCCACCGCCTGCGAGAGCACGAACGCTCCGCGGAGGTTGACGTCGAGCACCGTATCCCACGCGTCGAGCGTCATGGCCTCCGCGGGTTGCTCGATGTGCGTGCCCGTCGCGTTGATGAGCACCCCGATGGGGCCGTGGGCCTCCTCCACCGCGGCGATGGCGGCGTCGACGGAATCGGGTTCCAGGACGTTGGCGTACACGGCCATGGCGGCGGGGCCGAGCTCCGCGGCGACGCGCTCCCGGCGCTCGTGGGAGACGCCGGTGATGGCGACGCGCGCGCCAAAGGCGACAGCGGCGTGTGCCATCGCCGCGCCGATGGCGCCGGACCCCCCGGCGACGAGCACCGTCTTGCCGGCGAGGTTGAATATATCGTGGTAGCGGTGGGTGGGCATCGTGCGTGTCCTCCTCGTTTGGTGGGCAGCCGTGATCTGCTGGGATGGGGCTGGGGCATTATAGGTGATGGGCGGTGCTCTCGGCCATGTAAGCGGACGATGAATGGTGCTGTCTCTGAGGATATAGCACGTGGCCGAACGATGCGCAGTGAACTGACAGCGTCACACGTTCGTTGGCACGCCATGGCGATAGGATGGCCGGATGGCGGCGAGGGTTGCATGGCGCGAACACTCGGTCTGGCAACAGCAGGGCATGGTGGACACCATGCGAAAGCTGTCGTAAGGTAGGGACGTCCTGATGTGAACCCCGCTGAGCGACGGTAGTGTCTATCTGGCAGAGATGCGGGGGTCGCTGCTTTCGCAAACGCATCCGGCAGCAATGACAGCCGCCGGTCGTCACGGGGCGCGTGGCGGACGCAAAGGAGCCGATCAATGAACAATGCTACGGTTCAGAACCTGCAGGATCAGGTACGACGCGACCTCATTCCGCTGGCAACGGCACCTGTCGCCGTGATCGGTTTTATCGTGGTTCTCCTCGCGCCGGATGATTCCCTGCCCTCTGCCTTTACTCAAGGTTTGCTGATGATTGTCCTGACCATAGCGGTGCTCTGGTTGCGCGAGTGCTCGCCGGACGGTGCGGCTTGGGTACTCTCGCTGGGTTCTCTTGCCATCATCGCCCTGACTGGCGTGTGGCGGGTGATAGATGGCGTCGCCCCGCTACTGGTTGTTCCGGTCGTCATGGCGGCTATCACCCTCGGTGCAGGGGCGTGTCTGTTACTAGGCGCCCTCGCTGTGGCCTTTGATATCGGATCTCTTGCTGCAGGAGGATCCTGGGGTGCCGACTCGAGCACCGTTGTCACCCTCATGACGCTCGGTGTGGTGACCTATCTGCTGTTCATCACGCAGCGCTCACAGCGGACGATGGTGGGCTGGGCGTGGAGCGGATATGCCGAGGCACGGAGGCATCTAGAGACGCTGAGGGATCGCCAATTGGAACTCAAGCAGGCTCTCGAGGACCTCAGCTTGGCGCGCGCCCAAGCGGTCCGCCTGAACGAGCTGTTACTCGCCGCTCGCGGAGCAGTCGAGGAGGCCCGTCAGGCCAAAGAGGACTTTGTGGCCAAGGTGAGCCACGAACTGCGCACGCCCCTGAATATGATCATTGGCTTCAGTGACATGATTCTCGCCTCGCCGCAGGTATACTCGCGCCATCTCCCGGCGACGCTCTTGGCCGATATCGCCTCCATTCGACGTAACAGCCAGCACCTCGCCAGTCTGGTGGATGATGTGCTCGGGCTAGCGGAGGCCGACTCTGGGCGCATGCACCTCTTCCAGGAGATGGTTGCCCTTCGTGAGGTGGTCGACGAGGCCATCGAGAGCGTACGGCTCTTTTTTGATAAGAAGGGGCTGACCCTCACGGCTGATGTACCGGATGACCTGCCCGCCGTGTACTGCGATCGTGTGCGTGTGCGCCAGGTGTTGATCAACCTGCTGAGCAACGCAGCACGATTTACCGTGGAGGGGGGTGCCCATGTGGAGGCTCGTCAGAGCGGTGGCGATGTACTCCTCTCCACTCGCGACACCGGGCCGGGGATGGACGCCGAGAGCCTTCGTCGCATCTTTGAGCCCTTTCAGCAGGGCGACGATAGCATCCGTCGCCGCTACGGCGGGACGGGTCTGGGCCTCACCATCAGCAAGCGTCTCGTAGAGATGCACGGGGGCAAGATCTGGATCGAGAGCCAGGAGGGCGAGGGCACGACGGTCTTCTTTACACTGCCCATCCATCGACCCGCTGCCGATGATCCGACGCGTCGCTGGTTCAGCCCGTACCATGCCTACGAGGCGCGCATGCGGTCGAGCGCGCTCCATACCGATGACGTCATGCGCCAGGTACTGGTCGTCGATGATAGCGGAGGATTGAGCCATCTGGTGGAGCGCTACTGCGACCACTTTGAGGTCGTGCGGGTATCGCGACGGGCAGGCCCGCAAGCCGCGCGATCGAAATGCGTTCCTTGTGCTGTCGTGGTGAGTGATGGGGCCAGGCCTCACCGCGCCGCGGACGATGCGGAGGTAGGGGCACGGGTCCCATTCGCCGATCTGCCAGAGGCGCTCGTTGATGTGCCCATTCTGATCGTAGGAGCACCATGCCTGGCGTCCGCTCGCATGAGAGGTGTTCAGAAGTATCTCGTCAAGCCCATTCAGTATGATGCCCTCATACAGAGCATTGATGCGGCTGCCCCTGGCGCGAAGACGATTCTATTGGCCGAGGATGACGCCGAGGCACGGCAGCTCTTCACGCGCATGCTGAACGCCGCCGATCGCGGCTGGCTCATTCGCTATGCCACGAACGGTGAAGACGCGCTACACGTCCTGCGTAGAGAACACCCGGATCTCATGCTGCTCGACCTGATGATGCCCATCGCGGACGGATACCGTGTGCTGAGCGCCAAGGAGGCTGACGAGGGTATCCGTGACATCCCCGTCGTCGTCATCTCGGCCTCTGACCCACAGCGCGCGCCGCGCATATTGGATGCAGTGACGGTCACTCGGCGGGGCGGCATCCACGTTCAAGAGTTTGCGCGAGTGCTCGAGGCCGTCACCTCTGTACTGCAACCGCAGCCAGGTGTTGGAGCAGTCCCAGGAACTGCTCGCGCGTAGCCGGCTTGGGGAGAAAGCCATTGGCGCCCAGAGACAGGGCGAGGTCGCGCTGGGGCAACACGCTACAGACGACGACGGGCAGCGACTTGCCGAGCCGATGCTCGCGCAGCCTGTTGAGGAGTTCCCACCCGTCCACCTCGGGCATCATGATATCGAGCACGATCAGGTCGGGCTGTAAGCGCTCGATCTCGGCGAGAGCGTCATGTGGGCTGCGCAGGGGGATGAGGTGAAAAGGGCTGTCGCGCAGGTAGCGTTGCCAGAGGTCGAGGGTGTCCTGGTTGTCCTCGATGGCCAAGACACGGAGACGGTCGGCCAAGGGGAGGGTGAGGGTGAGTACGGCGGGGACGTCCGGCGCTGACGCCTCGACCTGGCCCCGGAAGGCGCGGGCCATGCGTCGCGTGATCGATAGCGTGTGTTGATCCCACGTGATGGGCTGCGGGGCGTGGTGTGGCGCGGGTTGGGGTGTGAACGTGAGGGCGACTGCGCCATGTGTCACGTGTGCCCCGACGCAGACAGTCCCCGCATCGCCGGCGCGTATCGCCATCGTGAGCACGTTGAGGATGATCTGCTTCAGGATCGGCTGGCTTACGGCCACTGAATACAGCTCCTCGAGGCCTATCTGTAGCGTCACGTTACGCTGGGCGGCCAGTGCCCTTGTCAGCAGGGCGCACTCCTCGAGAACAGAGCGCAGCTCACAAGCACGTTTGCCGAGAGAGTCCGTAAGGTGCTCTATCTCGGTATCGATATCGCCATAGGCTGATGCCGCATTTTCAGTAGCGCTCTCGCCCGGTTCGATCTGGGAGGTAGTCCTCAAATCGTAGCGCTGCCGCAGCCTGTACGCCAAGTACTCGATGGCAGCGTCTTGCTCGCGTCGGAGGTGTCGCGTGCCGATACCGAGTTGAGCGGCCACCTCCTGCTGGGTAAAGCGCTGGATGTAGCGATAGAACAGCACTTGGTAGTAGCGATGGTTCTTGCTGCTCGTTGGGGCACCGGGCTCATCGGCAAGCGACTGGATTTCGGACTCGAGGAGCGTGCGGAGCGCATCGGGCGAGTTCGGCCGGCTGCGAAGCCGCAGCAGGTCTATTAGTGGGCTCTGCCCGAGGGCCACCGAATCGTAGAGGCAGTTAAGGGCGCGGCGAAGGCAAACTTCGAGCGGAAGGCTGGTGCGCATGTCCCTTTTTGGACCTTTTATGACCCTACCGATGTCCTAAATGCCGTAGTGACGGGAGCGGTAGTTCGGTATGATGAGCCCAGGTAACCCTGTATCACGTGCCATGATTGTGATCATTATACTGGGCACGTGATACGGGAGCAAGGAAAACGCCGGATCGTGACCAAGGAGGTTCACCATGTTGGAGCAGCGTCTGAGCCGTCGTGCCTTGTTGCAGGCTGGTATGATCAGCGCAGTGGGTCTGCTTGCCGCAGCTTGTCAGCCCAAGGTGGCGGAAAAGCCCGCAGAGAAGGAGGGCCAGGCCGAGAAGGAAGTGACACAGGCAAGTGAGCAGCCGGTGGCTGCCCCCAGCGAGAAAATCACGCTACGACTTGGCAAGTTCGCCGGGGATGCTTGGGACTTTGACGCCATTTGGGCAGAGAAGTTCATGGAAGAGAACCCCCACATCACGGTCCAGATTGAGGACGTTGTATATGCTGAGATGTTCAAGAAGGGCCTGGCTCAGGGGGCGACAGGCCTCGTGTGGGACGTCTTTGCAGGGCACAACCGGTGGAGCCCGTATTTGGCGTGGAAGGGGATCTGCCTTCAACTGGACGACTTTATCGAGACGCACGACATCGAGTTTGATGACTTTTTCCCGAGCGTCATCGCCGATGTGAGGCTTGCAGTAGACGACAAGCTCTTCTACCTACCGACGGTGGTGCATCCCGGCGGCAACGGTGTCGTAGGATTCAACATGGACCTGTTGAACGATGCGGGTGTCTCCCTTCCTGAAGGAGCCATCGAGGGTGACTGGACCATCATGGATTGGGAAGAGATCATCCGCGGGGCTGCCAAGCCGGGTGAGATCTGGGGCGTACAACTGGATGGTATGGCACAGCCACACTATGCTTCTCAGGTCACCCGGACATGGGGGTTGCCAGAAGGGGGACCAGGTGCTGGAGGTAGCACCGAGGACTCGTGGCTGCAATCCTACGATGGACGCACTCTGCAGCTCGGCGACGAATTCCCGCGGGTCAAGGCTGCCCTCGAGTGGTACTACAACCTCGGCCTGGAGGGCTATCGTCCTACAGACATCGACCTTCAGCAACTTGAGGGCGTCGATCTGTTTACCGCCGGTAAGATGGTCAGTCGAGGTGGCACTGTTGGGCAGCCGGAGACATGGCGTGCTCGGATCGGGGACACATTTGAGCCACTCTATGTACCCTGGCCCAAGGGGCCGGACGGCAGCCGCGGCTCATGCCTCTCCTATAACACGATGGCTGTCTATGCAAAGACGAAGCATCCCGAGGAAGCCTGTCTGCTTGCCGCCCGCCTCACCAGCCCCGAACCTGCGCTCTACGCGGGCACTGAAGGGACGCTGCACTGCATGGCCCGGCGTTCGGCCTGGTTCAGTGAGAAGCTGTGGTCGCGTCCGGCCAGCGGCAAGGCCATGGAGTTCGCGGCGCACTGGTTCGATTCGGGGATTGATCCCTATCCGATGCCCTACAACGTACGTGCCCAGGAAGTGCAAGATGCTTTCACGCAGCACATCACACCGTACTGGAATGGTGATGAGAACTGGGAAGAGATGGTCAGTCACGCTCAGCCCGCGATTCAGAAAATCCTTGACGAACCTCGGCCCTAGGGAAAGCGCTTCATTGCAGCATAAGTAGGACTGGCCCTTACCTGTAGGATGACAACGAGCGTGGGGCCTGGTGACGTGGAGGGCGCGGCGGCTGAGTTGCGAGTCGGGCTCTGACCTAGCCATTACTCGGCACGCTGTGCCCTCCATGGTCATGACGAGACGGCGGGTTACGTCTGCGCAGCGCATCGCAGGCCCAGGATTAGCCCAGAGCGCGGGCGGGGAGGATAGACTGTGACTGCAAATACGCTCGAAGGCACGACAGAAGCACGCATACGGCCCGGTCGGCGTAGCTTTTGGGCGGTTGTGGTGGGGGCAGAGAGCTCATATGAGGCAAGACAATCCTGGTGGGGAGTTGCTTTTCTCTCTCCCTGGATCCTTGGATTGATATTTTTCGTTGCTGGCCCAATGGTGGGCAGTCTTGTATTGAGTTTTGCAGAGTACGATGTCCTCTCCCCTCCTCGCTGGGTGGGGATCGCAAACTATCAGCGTGCTTTTTCTCACGACGAGCTCTTTTGGCCGTCTTTGGGGCGTACATTCTACTACGCCATCATCACCGTGCCACCAAGTATCGTTGGATCACTCTGCCTAGCGATTCTGCTCAATCAGGGACTGCGGGGAACGAACTATTTCCGGACGATGTTCTTCCTTCCCCATCTTACCCCTGCGGTCGCGATGGCCACGCTGTGGGTGTGGCTCATGAATCCGGAAATCGGGACGCTCAACTACCTGTTAGCGCCATTTGGATGGCCCAGTGATTTCCCTTGGTTATCCTCAGCCAAGACAGTGATCCCATCGCTGGCGCTCATGAGCCTGTGGTCAGGGCTGGGTGGGAACAACATGCTGATCTTCCTTGCCAGCCTACAGGGTGTTCCACAGGAGCTGTATGAAGTGGCGAGCATCGATGGTGCTGGCGCTTGGAAAAAGTTCTGGTATGTAACGATACCCATGATCAGCCCCGCCCTGTTCTTTAACCTGGTACTTGGCATCATTGGCGCTCTGCAGGTATTCACCCAGGCGTGGGTGGCCACCGATGGAGGGCCGTTCTACGCGAGCTGGTTCTTTGCGCTCCATATCTATCAGCAGTCATTCGCCTACTTCCGCATGGGATACGGATCAGCACTGGCATGGATTTTCGCGGTCATCGTAATGGCGCTCACCATCGCCAATGTCCGCCTGTCCGATCGCTGGGTCTACTACGGAGGTGCGTCGTAAGATGACAGCAACAGATTCCCTAGCAATCGGAGTACGCAAAGCCTCTCCTAGCCGAAGGAAATCTGCGAAGAACATACTGCTCTACGCGGTGTCTATCGCACTGGGGCTGTTGTTCTTCTATCCGTACTTTTACACGGTGATGAGCTCGTTCAAAGGCCCGTGGGAGATGTACAGCTGGCCGCCAGCCATGTTCCCATCCGAGCTGAGATGGCAGAACTATGTGCAGACGGTTACCATGGTCCCTTTTGGCCGGTGGGCATATAACACGATTGTCATTACGTTTATATCAACGCTTGGTGCAGTTCTCACCAGCTCCATAGTCGCCTACAGCTTTGCTCGGTTCAAATATCGATTTCAGGACGTGATTTTTCTGATTACACTTGGTACAATGATGATGCCGGCACAGGTCACTCTGATCCCACGGTTCATCATGTTTCACAAGTTCGGCGAGTGGACCGGCCTTCAGTTTCTGAACACGTGGAGACCACTCTGGCTTCCTTCCTGGTTTGGTGGGGGGGCCTTTGCGATATTCTTGATGCGCCAGTTCATTCAGACGATCCCGAGGGACTTTGATGAGGCAGCGCTAATCGACGGGGCGAGCTATTTCCGGATTTTCTGGAGAATCATTATGCCGCTCTGCAAGCCAGCGGTTGCGACGCTGACGATCATCTCTGGGATCAACCAGTGGAACTCGTTCATAGAGCCGATGATTTACCTGAACGAGTCGAGCAGATTCCCGATATCGGTTGGACTCAACTATTTCCGAGAGACGGCTGGAGGGATGACAGAGGAGCCGAAGGAGCACCTCCTCATGTGCGCGAGCGTCTTGACGACGCTACCTCCCATCATCGTGTTCTTCTTGTTCCAGGAGTATTTCGTCCAAGGTGTTGTCATGAGCGGTATCAAAGGTTAGTGTGCGGAACACATTTCGGAGCACTATCCAAGGAGGCACACATGGGCATTGCTGAACAAAAACTCGCTGCGATGGGCATTGAGATCGGCCGCATCGACCGCACCGGCAAGGGCGTGCTGCCCTTCCGGCGCTACAAGGACCTGGTGTTCCTCTCTGGGCATGGCCCCTTTGACCTCGAGGGCAAGCCCCTGATGCAGGGGACCGTGGGCGTCGACCTCACCCCCGAGCAGGGCTACGAGGCGGCGCGGCTCGCCGCCATTCGCATGCTGGCCACCATCAAGGATGCCGTGGGCGACCTCGACAACATCGATTACTTTGTCAAGGCGCTGTGCATCTTTAACAGCGGTGGCGAGTTCTACGACATGCCCGCACAGGCCAACGGATTCTCGCACGTCTTTACGCGGGCCTTTGGCCAGCGGGGCCAGCACGCCCGCGCCGCCATGGGGTCGGGCACCCACAGTCGCAACGTCCCCTTTACGGCGGACATGGTCATCAAGCTCAAGAGCTGACGCGGCGCCGACAAGGCCCAACACGACAGACTCTATCGTCAAGGAGGCACAAGCATGAGTGAGGCCGAACAGCGACTGGAAAAGATTGGCCTGACGCTTTTTGGCGACGACGGCACGATCCGCAGCGGCGCCGGCAACGCCCTGTACAAGATCCATGACGACCTGCTGTTCGTCACCGGCCTGGAGCCGCGGGGCGAGGATGGCCAGCCCGCGTTCGTCGGCCGTCTGGGGCGCGAGTACACTCGCGAGGAGGGGTACCAGGCGGCCCGCCTGGTGGCGATCAACATGCTCGGCGTCATCCAGAACGCCCTGGGGAGCCTGGATCGCGTGGACTATTTCATCAAGGTCATGGCGCTGGTCAACACCGCCGATGGCTTCTCCGACCTCCCCGAGGTCGCCGATGGCTTTACCGACGTGATGACCGAGGTGTTCGGCGAGCGGGGCATGCACGCGCGTACCGAACTCGGCGCGACGAACCTGAACAACAACGTGCCCATCATCTGCGACGCCATCATCAAGATTCGGAACTAGCGCACGAAAGGCAGGAGAGCAGCATGACGGCAGATGAACGCTTGGCCCAAAAGGCGTATGAGCTGAATATTGACTATCCCCAGAACCTGCCAGCGCTGGTGAGCGTGCGGCGGGTGGGCAACCTCCTCTTTACCTCGGGGAGCGGCTGCGCGACGTTCCGGCAGGGGCTCATCGGCAGCGAACTCACCTTTGAAGACGGCTACCTGGCTTGCCAGCACATCGCCACCATCCAGCTGGCCATGATCCGGCAGTACCTGGGCAGCCTCGACAAGGTAGACCAGATCCTGCGGGTGTACGGCCACCTCACGGTGGACGACGACTTTCACGATCTGGACAAGGTCGCCGATGGCTTTACCGACGTGATGGGCGCCGTGTTCGGGGACCGCGGGCGCGCCCCCCGCACGATCCTCGGGTCGCGCAACCTGCCGGTGGGCAACACCGCCGCCGAGCTGGAGGTGATCCTGTCGGTGAAGGACTAGACTCCCTGGGAACGCTTCCGGGGAGGCAACGCCCGGTGGCGGCCCGATCGCCCCCGCGGACGGGGCGTCGCGGTCGCGGGTCGGCGTGCCCGATTCCGGCGGGCGAGACACGACTTTTCATTCGGCAAGGAGATGCCATGAGCAGCCAGCCTCAAGAGCGCCCCAGTTCCCCCGCGTATGACTTGATCCTCCAAGGAGGCACCGTCATCGACCCCGTCGCGGGCACCTCGCGGCTCGCCGACGTGGCCATCGCTGACGGCCGCATCGCGCGCATCGAGCGCGACATCCCGGCAACCGACGCCGCGCGCGTCGTCAACGTGACGGGCAAGTACGTCACGCCGGGCCTCATCGATCTGCACGTGCACCTCGACCCGCACTACTACGTCGGGGGCATCGTCGCCGATGGGCAGAGCTTTTCGGCCGGCGTGACCACCATGGTCGATGCGGGCTCGGCGGGCGCCAACAACTGGGACGTCTTTAACGAGATCACCGTCAAGCGTTCCAAGACGCGCGTGCTGGCGTTCCTCAACATCGTCGACGCCGGCATGCTCGGCGAGGTGGAGCAGGACACCTTCCGTATGCGGCCGGAACGTGCCGCCGAGGTGGCCAGCGCCCATCCGGACGTCATCGTGGGGATCAAGACGGCCCACTACTGGACGTGGCAGCCGTACGACGCCGAGCACGGCCCATGGACGGCGGTCGATCGTGGCGTGGAAGCCGCCCGGATGATCGGCAAGCCGCTGATGGTCGACTTTTGGCCGCGCCCCGAGCGGCCGTACGAGGACCTCATCCTCCGCAAGCTCGGCCCGGGTGATATCCACACCCACGTCTTTGCGCAGCAGTTCCCCATTATCCGCGACGATGGCTCGCTGAACCCCGCCCTCTGGGAGGCGCGGGAGCGGGGCGTGATCTTTGACTGTGGCCACGGTGGCGGGAGCTTTTGGTTCCGCAACGCCGTGTGCGCGGTGCAGCAGGGCTTTGTGCCCGACTCGATGGGCACCGACCTGCACACGGGCAACGCCGCCAACGGGCTCGTCGGGAACATCCTCAACGTCCTGAGCAAGTTCCTGAACATGGGCCTCCCGCTGGAGGACCTCATCTACCGCGCCACCGTCGCGCCGGCGCGCATCATCGGACGCCCCGAGCTGGGCACGCTGAACGTCGGGGCGCCCGCCGACGTGGCGGTGCTCGAGGTGCTCGAGGGGAGCTTTGGCTTCATCGACTGCGGCCGGGCCAAGATGCTGGGCGACCGCAAGCTGAACTGCGTGTTCACGCTGCGCGACGGGCAGGTGGCCTACGATCCCGACGGGCTCACCATGCCCCGCTGGGAGGAGGCTCCGCCCGCCTACTGGACGTGCCGCCAGCCCGGAGCACGCTCAGCCGCCTCCACTGAGAAAGAGAGTCGAGCATGAGTCCGAGTACGAGCACCCGGGGAAACGTGGCCGTGCCCACCTTTAGGAGCCTCGGGGTGCGCACCCTAATCAACGCCCGAGGGACGTACACCATCATCTCGGGTTCGCGCGCCCTGGACTGTGTGGCGGCGGCCATGGTGGAGGCGACGAACCACTATGTGCACCTGGATGAACTCATGACGCGTGTCGGCGAGCGGCTTGCCGGGCTCACCGGCGCCGAGTGGGGCTATGTCTCCTCGGGCGCTGCCGCAGCGTTGGCCGAGGTGACGGCGGCGTCTATCGCCGGCGCCGACCCGGAGCAGATGGCCCGCCTGCCGGACACCACCGGCATGCGCAACGAGGTCATCATGCAGGCGGCGCATCGCAACACCTACGATCATGCTATCCGCATGACCGGGGCGCGCATCGTCGAGGTGGAGACGGTCGAGGAGCTCGAGGCGGCGTTCAACGACAAGACGGCGCTCGTCGCCGTCACCGGCGACCAGGCGCATCGCGGCAAGATCCCCGTGCAGGCGATGATCGATGCCGCGCGCCGGCACGGCATCCCCTGCCTTGTGGATGCGGCCGCCGAACGGCCTGACGTGCCGAACCGCTACCTCGAAATGGGCGCCGATGCGGTGACCTACAGCGGCGGCAAGTGCCTCCGCGGGCCGCAGGCCTCGGGGCTGGTGCTCGGCCGGAAGGACCTCCTCTGGGCGGCGTTTCTCAACGCTGCGCCCCACCACGGATTGGGGCGCCCGATGAAGGCCGGCAAAGAGGAGATCATGGGGCTGCTCGCCGCCGTGGAGGCCTGGGTGCGCGGGCGCGATCACGACGCCGAGTGGCAGTGCTGGGAGGGCTACCTCGCGCGCATCCGCACCGCCGTGGAGGATCTCCCCTCCGTCGAGACGGCCATCGAGCAGCCGGGCATCTCGAACGTGGCCCCGACCCTCACCATCCGCTGGAATCCCGAGGCGCTACAGTGCACGCCGCAGCAGATCCACCAGGAGCTACTGGATGGCGAGCCGTCCATCACCGTGCACGTGCTGAAGGACGGCTTGCGCATCATGCCCTACATGATGGAGGAGGGCGACGACGCCATCATCGCGGCGCGGCTGCGTGAGCTCATGGGCAAGCCCCATGTCCTCCCGGCGCCCAGCGTCCTGGAGCCGGCGCGTGCCGACGTGAGCGGCGAATGGGCCGTCGATGTGCGGTACGTGTTTGGGTGTTCCGCTTACACTGCCGCGCTGACCCAGGAGGGGAACACCCTCCGGGGCGAGCTGCGCACACCCTTTACCGTGAGCCCGATCGAGGGCACCATCTCGGGCAGCGCGGTGACCTGGGGCGCCGTGCTGGGGTACGAGTCGAGCCGCACGCGGTACGCCTTCACGGGTGAGGTGACCGACGGCGTCATGCGCGGCGTGGTGACCCTCGGCGAGTACGGCACCGCCGACTGGGTGGCGCGCCCCGCAAAGGCCGCGGCGGACGCCTAGGTAGTGTCTGGAAAGAGGGCCACAGCGTCGTTCTGAGCGTGGCGGGCAACCCTGTCGAGGGGCGTCAAGGCCCCTCGCTTACGCTCGGGGCGACATCGTCACTACGTCGGATGCGTTTTGGAACACGGCCTAGTGGCGTAGGGCTGGGCACGCATCCCCGGGTATCGACCGCACTGAGTAGCACACGCGGGCCTGGTGCCGCACCGGCGCCAGGCCCGCGCTTGTCCTGCGCTCGTCACGCCAAGCCGAACAGCTCTGCGAGGTTACCCCCGAGGATGGAGTCCATATCCCGGCTGGGGATGAAGGGGCAGTACCGCCGCAGGTAGTCGAGGGACTGGCGGTAGGTGCAGTTGCGCTCGACGTTGGGCATGTCCGAGCCCCACACGAGGCGCTCGCCACCGAGGCAATCGTAGAGCGCCTGCAGGGCGGGGCGCAGCTCGGGATAGGGGTACTCGTGGGCCCTTCCCCAGCCGATCGGGTAGAGGATCTCGATCCACACCTGCTCGTGCGCGAGCAGCCGCGCGAGAGGCTCGGGGATTGGCGCTTTGAGGAGCTCCGGATCGAGGCCGTGGGTCAGGATGGCGGGGATCTCGGGGTAGCGCGTGGCCCAACGGTGCAGGCGATCGACCTCGCGGAGATAGCTCTCTCGCGTGTTCTCGGGCACGCCCGCCAGCTCCCAGAAGACGGGGATGCCGAGCGCGCGTACCGTTTCCCAGAAGACGTCGTAGCGCGGGTCGTCAAAGCTCGTGCGGTAGCCGTCGAAGAAAAAGGCACGGTTCGCGTAGTAGATGCCGCGCAAGCCGAGGTCGCGGATGGCGACGCGCAGGTCGCGCAGCTCGGCCTCGGAATCGGCGTGGACCTCGTCCACCTCGGCGAGGGCGATGAACTTGTCGGGATAGCGCGCCTGCGCGGTGGCGAAGTACTCGTTCAGCCGGCCGTAGAGGTGCGCGTTCTGCAGCACCGCCACGTCGACGCCGACGTAGGCCATCTGCGCGAGGAGCAGCTCGGGCGTGCAGGCGTTCGTTTGGAGCGACGGCGGCATGAAGTGGATGTAGTACGTCTCGCCCTCGTACTCCCACAGGAAGCGGCCGTTCTCGCCGACGTGAAAGCCCACCTCGTTGAGCTGTTGCGGGCCCACGAGCGGAGCACGCGCCAAGGTGGGCGCCTCGACGATGGCATGGTCGCGCAGGCGACGCACGGGCTGACTGTGCCCCACGACGTAGAACTGGAGGACGCGCATGTGCTCCTTGACGGAGCGAAACCCCGCCGGCGTGCCGAGGTACGGAAAGATGTGGGCATGGGCATCGATGATCATTCCCGCTCCCCTTTCCTCCGCGTGTGGAGCGCTCGGGGAGGCCCCGCGTCCGTGCCTCCCCTCTGCAGCTCGGTGGACGGAACCTAGAGCACGAGGTTGTCCAGCGCCCATTGGTGGGGCGTGATCCGCCCGTCGATCTCGGCGTCCTCTGGGCGGCTAGACGAGAGCACCTCGGCGACGCGCTGGGCCACCACCTCGGCCTCTCCTTCCCGCAGCATCATGGGGTTGACGAGGAGCCCCCGCCCCGCCTGCGCCACGCGGATCCTGGGCTCCCCGTACAGCAGCCGGTTAAAGGCCTGCTCCGGCGTGACCTGGGCCTCGGCGGCGTCGAGGATCACCTCGAGGCGCGGGACGGGTGCGGCGTCCGTGGTACCGTAAACGGTCTGGCAGCGCACGCCGGGGGCAGAGGCGGCCGCCTCGGCGATACAGGCGAGGTAGCGCTGCCACCGTGCGATGTCGGCCTCGTGGTCGCGGGCAAGGTAGAGCTCCAAGGCGGTGAGCAGGCCGATCATCTCCTCCTTGGCCACCTTCATGGGGCGACCGATGCCGTGGTCGGGAGGGCCGTTGAGCGCCACGGCCTCGATGATGCGCTGGCTGCCGAGGACGAGGCCCGTCGCCTGGGGGCCGCCGATGGCCTTGCCGCCACTAAAGAGGGCGATGTCGGCGCCGGCGCGCAGGTACCGCGTGAGGTTCTCCACCGGGGGCACCTCTGCGGCGGCATCGACGATCACCGGCACCCCGTGGTCATGGGCGATGCGCGCGACGACCTCGACGGGCAGCGCGCTCGCCTCGTGGCCGCCCATCAAAAAGACGGCCGCCGTGCGCTCGGTGAGCCCCGCCTCGAGCTGCCAGGGGAAGGCGTAGCCGCTGAGGCCAAAGGTCACGATGGTCGCGCCGACGGTGCGGATGGGCCGATCGTAGAGGTTGCGGTGGGCGAGGGGCATGAGCACCTCATTCTTCATCCCCGTGGTGTCGGGGAGCCGGTCGATCTTGGCGAGATCGGTGCCCGTCATGCAGGCGGCGATGGAGAGAGCCAGCCCTGCCGAGGCGCCGCACGACACGTAGGCCGCCTCGACGCCCAAGAGCTCGGCGATGCGCGCGCCCACCTTTTCCTGGAGCTCCTTGAGGCTGACAAACGCCCGGCTTGCCTCCCCCATGGCCTGTACGACCTCCGGCGCCATGAGCGATCCACCGATGCGCGTGAGCGTGCCCACGGCGTTGATGATGGGCCGGACGCCGAGCCGCTCATAGACGGGATGCTTCATCGCTTCCTCCTATGTTGCGTGGATTGACGGGACGTGCCCGGGTGACGGATGCGGACGCTCAAGGAAGGCGCTGCGCTCTGCACTCGCGGAGCATCGCGAGGCAGCAACCCTCCGTTGAGCCGAGAGGCACGGGGCAATGCCCTTGCCGACGGGTACAAGGCGGACGATCGCGCGGGTGGGGTGCGAGGAGGAGGAGTGGCCCGCGCCGTGGAAGGCGAGGCCGGCGTGGCCGAGGGCGACGCACCGTGCGCGCCGTGAGCTTGCGCCAGCCGCCGCCATTCTAGCGAGGCCGGGGCGCAGGGGCAAGCGGGGAGAGCAGCGGGACAAAGGGTACGGGGAGGTGCCGTACGGCACCTCCCCGTGCTGCGCTTGCCGAATCACAGGCGGAGGTCAACCATCCTGTGGCGCGAGCGGGCGCGGCAAGCGCGGGTGATGATCGTTTCTCCGAGCGCGCCGGCGACGAGATAGTGTCTGGAAAAAGGGCTGAAGCGTCGTCCTCAGCGTGGCGGGAACTCTGGTCGATGAGTATCAAGGCCCCTCGCTTACGTTCGGGGCGACGTCGTCTCTGCGTCGGGTGCATTCTTGAGACATGGCCTAGTGCGACGGCGCGGCCAGGCGCGGCGTGAAGGTGGCCTCGATCTCCTTGATGCGCTCGAGCTCACGCTCATAGACCTCGAAATGCTCGCCCTCGGCCTCTTCCGGGTCGGCCAGCTTGAGGAACATGGCGCTCTGCTTGGCGGGGCCGGCGAGCACGCGGCGGCTCACGCCGAGCTCGCTGCTCTTGCTGTGCCACTTGACCTCGTTATCCTGCAGGAGGATGTACTCCCCGGCGTACTGATCGGTCAGGCGCTTTTGGTTGTCCCGGTAGTACAGGGCCTGCTCACAGGTGGACCGCCGCCAGGCGAGGACGGTCTCGTAGGGGTCGGTCTCTTGTGTGCGGAAGGATGCCACCGGCGCCTCGACCTCGGTCGCAAAGTCGATCTTGGTGATGTCGGCGGTGCCAAAGCCGCACTCGTGGGCGATGCGCAGCGCGCTCCGGTCGCGCACAAAGGGCTGGTAGGGCCAGTCGATCAGCGGATGGAAGCCCATCAGGTAGGCGCCGCAGGCATCGGTGGCGATAGTGTGGTCGCCCGCCACCAGCGTATCGGCGATGCGTCCCTGGCCACCCCACTCGCGCCCCGACTGGCCCACCAGGCCGTCGATGATGTTGAGGGCCGGCTGCACCAGCAGGCCCAGGTCCACGAGCACGTAGGAGAGGCGAATGATGTGGTGAAAGTAGGAGCGCGAGCGGCCGTGCGGTTCCATGACGGGCAGGCCAAAGAGGTTCTTGAGGCTCAGCGTGATCCCCTGGAAGGCATGGTTCTTCATCGGCTGTACCGACACAAAGGCATCCGTATCGACCACGCACTCGGGAAGCAGGTACTGTCGGAACATCTGCCCGCCGCCAGGGACCTCAAAGACCTTGTGGGGCGGCTGGTTGCCGTCGACGAAGGCGACGTCGAACTCTTTGAGCAGGGGCATCAGCGTGATGTTCTCTTCCACCGGGCGCCCCGAGTGGGCGGCGTCGGTGCTGATCTCCACGCAGACGAGGTCGGCCTTGGTGCGCTCGCGCAGCAGGCGCAGCGTGGCGCGGGCGACCTTGAAATCGACGAGCTCCTGCAGGTTACCGTCGAGGTACACAAGCCGCTCGGGCGGCCAGGCCTGGTTGAACTTGATGGTGATGCGCTGCGCTGCCTGGAGCTTGGCCCATGAGGCCTCCAGGGGATCGGTGGCGCGCTTGAGCGCCTGATAGACTTCCTCATCACTGGCGCGGTGATCGCAGTGGACCGCGCGAACGCGATAGCTTGCGTGATTCGACACGTCACACATACCTCACTCTCGCAAGATTATGCCTGGGGATGGCCCAGGCGCAGGTGGCGGTGGCCCGCCTTGCCATAACGCACCGCTTGGATCTCCGCGGCGACGGCGACGGCGATCTCTGCGGGCGTCGGGCCGCCGATATCCAGACCAACGGGCGCGTAGAGCGCTTCCCAGGGCGCCGCGTCGCCCAGCTCTTGGCGCAGCCGATCGACGTTCGCCCGGACCTTGCGCTGCGATCCGATCATCCCGACATAGGCCGGTCTCCAATCAGACCCCATGATCAGGCGCAGGACCTCATAGTCATACTCGTGGGAGGCGGTAGCGATAAAGAAGTAGCTCCCCGGCGGAACCTGCTCGCCCTGCAGCGCCGTGGCATAGTCGGCGATGATGGCGCGGGCCGCACCGTCCAGCCGTTCGCGGATCTCGGGGCGGTGGTCGATCACCGTGATATAGTAGGGGAGGGTGCTCAGCACGCGGAGCAGCGCCTGACCCACGTGTCCGCCGCCAAAGAGAAAGGCATGCTGGCTGTACCCGATGTAGTCAAAGAACAGCGTGGCGCGGCCCCCGCAGACCATGCCGGTGGGCTCCCCCTCGAGCGCTCGATCCCCCTCGACGAGGGAGTAGCGCACGAGCTCTGCCCTGTGCGATTCCAGGATCTCACGCGCCTTGGCATTGGCGGCGCGTTCGAGGGCGCCACCGCCGACGGTGCCCACGCGCGCACCGTTCGCTCGGACGAGTAGCTTGGCTCCTAGGCGAGCGGGCGTCGAGCCCTCCGCCTCGACGACCGTAATCAGCACCGCACCCTCACCATGCTGGCGTGCCTGGACAATCCCTTCGTAGACTGTGTCCACACGGACCTCCTTCCAGCCGTCTGGGCGCGGCCCGCCCAGACCGCCCAATGCATCGTTTACCCGCCTGCCACGGCGGGCGCAAAGCGCACCTCACTGTCTGCGGCGACGCGGGCTCGTAGCCCCAGAGGGGCGACGGTGCCGTCGACGATGACCGCCCACCCCGCGACGAGGGCGCCATCGGGACAGAGTCGGGCGGCGAAACCCGGGAAGCGTCTCTCCAGGTTGGCGATCACCTCACCGACGGTCTGTCCCTCCACGTCGATGACCCCCAGCCCACCCGTCAGATCGCGCATGAGCGGGGGGACCAGCACACGGCTCATGGATCGATGATGCCCAGCAGTTCAAGGATCTGGACAGGGTCCATGGGCAGGCGGGTGGGGCGCACACCCACGGCGTCGTGGATGGCCGCAGCGATGGCCGCGGGCACCGCAACGATGGGCGCCTCGCCCACACCCCGTATGCCGTAGGGATGCCCCGGATAGGGCACCTCTACGAGGATGGTCTCGATAGTGGGTACGTCGCGGTAGGTGGGCATCTTGTAATCGAGCAGATTCGCGTTCAGCATGCGTCCCTGCGCGTCGTAGGCGTACCCCTCGTACAGCGCCCAGCCGATGCCCTGGGAGGTGCCGCCCTGCATCTGCGATGCCACCTGGCCGGGGTGGATCGCCCGGCCCACGTCCTGCACGACGGTGTGGCGCAGCAGCCGCACGCCGCCTGTCTCGGTGTCTACCTCGACGTCGACGATGTGGGTGGCATAGGCCGCGCCCCACTTGCGCACGTTGACATCGCCCTGGCCGCGGACCGCGCCGCCCGTCTCGAACTGGTGGCTGGCCGCTTCGGCCCAGGACATCGTGTCGCCCGTGGTGGTGCTCGTGAAGGCACCCAGCGCATAGGTCACCGTCGAGGCATCGACGCCCCACCAAGCGGCCACGCGCTCCTTCATGCGGGCCAGCAGGTCCTCCGCCGCCCGCACCACGGCGATGCCGGTGGCCATCGTCGTGCGGCTCCCGCCGCTGTTGTCCGAGTAGCCGGTGCTGTGCGTGTCGCCCATCGCCGGGGCAATCATCTCCAGGGGGAGCCCCAAGGTCTCGGCGGCCTGCATCGCCAGGCTCGTGCGCGTGCCGGTAATATCCACCGAGCCCGTCAACAGGGATACGGTGCCATCCTCGGCGACGGTCAGGGTCACACTGGAGCGCGCTCCCCAGTTGCCCCAGAAGCCGAGCGCTACGCCGCGCCCGCGCCGCAGGTGCCCCGTAGACTCGGGACACGGAGCACGATAGTGGGCGCTGTCCCGCGTGGCCTCCAGGACCTGCTCGATCCCGATATGCTCGTGGACGCCGCCGGTGATCCGCGCCGTGCCATCGTGGGCGCAGTTTAGCAGGCGGAAGGCGATGGGGTCCATGCCCAGGAGCGTCGCCACCTCGTCCAGGACGGCTTCGGCGGCAAAGACGGCTTGAGTGGCGCCGGGCGAGCGGTAGTCGCCGGTGCTCGGCTTGTTCACGACGACGCCATAGCCATCGATGCGCCCGTTGGGGATGTCGTACGGCGCGAACATGCAGTTGGCGCCGGAACCGACGGGTGCCCCAGGGAAGGCGCCCGCCTCAAAGCGCAGCTCGGCCTTGGCGGCGGTGATGCGCCCATCGCGCCGCGCCCCGACGGCGACGCGCATCCAGGTGCCCGAGGTTGGGCCTGTGGCCAGCAGCGTCTCCTCGCGCGACATCACCACCCGCACCGGACGGTTCGCCTTGCGGGCGAGGAGAGCGGCCACGATGTCGGCATAGCCAACGTTCTTACCACCGAACGCGCCACCTACTTCCGTGGGCACTACGCGGATATCGGCCATGGGAAGGTGGAGCAGCTCGTGCACCCGGTCGCGCACCGAGAAGCCGCCCTGGGTCGTTGCCCAGATGGTCAGTGTCCCCTCGGGGCTCCACTCGGCGGTGGCTGCGTGGGGCTCCATGTACCCCTGGTGCACCGTCGCCGTGCGGAACTCGCGCTCGACGACGACGTCCGCCGCATCCATCGCCTTGTCCGGGTCACCGATCTCGAAACGCAGGTGCTCTGCGACGTTCGTGGGCGTGGTGCCCATGCCCGCCAGCGACCGGGTGCGCAGATCCGGGTGGAGGATCGGCGCGTCGCGCTCCATCGCCCGGCAGACGTCCAGCACCGGTTCGAGCGGCTCATAGTCGACGTCAATCAGCGCCAGGGCGTCCTCGGCGATCTCGGGCGTTGTCGCCGCGATGGCGCACACGGGGTGCCCGTGGTAGAGCACGCGCTCGCTGGCGAGGGTGGCATCTCGGGCGTAGCGATCGTTCGCGGTGTCGTCCACCGCCGCGGGGAGATCGGCGGCCGTCGCCACCGCCAGCACGCCGGGCATGGCCTCGGCGCGGCGCGTGTCAATCCTGACGATACGCGCGTGGGCATGAGGGCTGCGCAGGATGCGGCCATAGGCCATGCGGGGTCGCATGACGTCAACGCCATAGACGGCGGCGCCCGTTACCTTGGCGCCCGCGTCCACGCGGGGAGGTGTCGTCCCGATGACGGCAAAGGTTTCTGGAGGTGTCTTGGTCGTCATGTGCTACTCGGCTCCCTCGATCGCGGCCAGCTGATCCGCGGCGGTCTGAACGGCGCACACGAGGCGCTCATAGCCGGTACAGCGGCAGAGATTGCCCGACATCCAGGTGCGAATCTCTTCTTCAGTGGGGTGTGGGTTGTGGTCCAGCAGCGCCTTGGAGGCGATGAGCATGCCCGGCGTGCAGAACCCGCACTGCAAAGCGTCTTGCTCCACAAAGCTCTGCTGGATGATGCGCGTCCCTGGCCACTGCGCCAACCCCTCGACGGTGGTGACGCTGCGCCCCTCGATCTCTACACCCAGGACGAGGCACGAGTTGACCAGGCGACCATCGAGCAACACACTACAGCTGCCGCAATTGCCGTCGTTGCAGCCACACTTGGTGCCGGTGAGGCCGAGCACGTCGCGCAGGCAATCCAACAGGCTCTGGCGCGGCTCGCAGAGGAACTCGACCGGCTCGCCGTTGATGATGGCACGGACACGGGTTCGTTCAGTCATCGATCGCCTCTCCTCTTGCGCGTCGGATGGCGCCCCACAGGGCGCGTCGGACCAGGACTTGGGCGAGGTGGCGACGCTGCGCCTCGGTACCGCGCACATCGCTGATGGGACGGACCGCTTCGCTGGCCAGAGCCCCGGCCTGGGCGCAGGCGTCCTCATCGGCGCGCTGGCCGATCACGGCGCGGGCGGCACGCTCAGCGACGACAGGGGTGGGCCCGACGGCGCTGAGGGCCAGGCGCGCATCGGTGATGCGCTCCTGCGCGGCATCCAGCTCCACCCAGGCGCCAGCGCCCGCCACGGCGATGTCCATCTCGGCGCGCGGGGTAAAGCGCAGGTAGCACGAGCCGGTATGCGGCGCTGGGGGTGGGAGGAGCAGCGAGACGAGCAACTCGCCGGGAGCCAGGATGGTGCGCCCGGGGCCAACGCAGAACACGGCCACTGGCACACAGTGTTCTCCGTGGGGGCCGACGATGCGGCACTCGGCGCCGAGCACGATCAGGGGAGGAATGGCGTCGCCGCTCGGTGAGGCGTTGCACAGGTTGCCGCCGACGGTGGCGCGCTGGCGTATGGCGACGCCACCGATGAGGCCGGCACCATCGGCCAACGCGGCGTAGTGGGCCCTGATAGCGGGATGGGCCGCCACATCGGCACAGGGGACGGCGGCGCCCAGCACGAGGCCGCCGTCAGGCGTGTACGTGAGCTCGGTGACGTCGGGGACGCGCTTGATATCGACGACCATATCCACGGAGCGGCGCCCATGGCGCATCTGCACGATGAGGTCGGTGCCCCCGGCCATGGGCTGGGCCGCTGGGCCGCCGGCGGCGAGGATACGCACCGCGTCCTGGAGTGTCGTGGGGGCTTGATAGGCAAAGGCGTGCACGGACATGACCTCCTATGTCTGCGTGGTTGCTCTAGCTAGCGGCCGTCGCAGAGCTGCCGGCCGCCGAAGCGGATGACTGCCGCAACGCGAGCTGCTCCTGGATCCATTCATAGTCCGCTTGGGTATCGATATCCCACAGGATGGCCGCATCGTCGACGGGTACGGGCTCCCAGCGCCACTGGGTGATGACGTCTCGCAGTGTCGTCTCGGCGGGTGCGGCCAGCGCGGCGCGCACCACGTCGCGATGCAGCAGCACCGGGTGTCCCTTGCGCCCGCCATGGGTGGGGATCGCCACCGGAGCGCTGGCAGCCAGCAAGGCGCGATAGACCGCGACGCCTACGAGCGGGATGTCGCCGGGGATCAGGAACACGCGCTGCGCGCTGGTGGCCGCGAGGCCGACCTGCACCGAGCGAAACATATCGCTGGCGCCGCTGTTCACTACGCAACGCACCCGCGCATGGCGGGCGAGCAGCGCACGCAACCGCCGGTCGTGCGGGCCGATGACCACGATGGCGCGGCAGATGCATGGCGCCATCCCCTGGAGCGTCTGCTCGATCACTGTGCGATCGCCGAGGGGCTGCACGAGCTTGGGCGCGCCAAAGCGCGTGGACGAACCGGCTGCCAGCACGACCGTCTCCGCCGCGGGTGCGGATCCGTGTGCGCAGGGCTCTGCCCTCGGACTAGCGTTCCACATCCCAGTACACCAGCGCTGAGCGCATCGATGGCGGCCACACCCACTGGCCGTCCTGGTACGTCAAGTGCTCCTCCAACAGCCCTCGCAGGTAGGCGTCGTGCTCACTGGGCCCGAACAGGCCGAGCTTGGCCTTGGTCTCGGTGAACGCCTCCTCGATGCTGGCGTTCTTCCATGCGCCCCAGGCCCCCGTATCCTCCATCAGCACGTGGGCATAGATGCCCATCTGTATGAGCACGTTGTAGGCGATGACGAAATTGGGGCTATCATGGGGTTGGCCCCAGACGCGTAGGGCGGCTTGGGCCATGACGCTGTCCTTCAGTGGTGCCCGCATCAGCAGAACGCAGCGTCGGCGGGTAACGTCCATCATCCGGCGGACGAAGTGTGGCAGGTCGGCCACGCCGTACATGGCGTGGGAGCAGAAAGACAGATCGTGCATCGCTACCTCGGCGTCGGGCCAGGCGCCCTGCACGACGGCCACGTTGTCGAGCCCTTCGGCCTCGGCGTTGTCGCGCAAGACCTCTAGCATCCCCGGCGATGAATCGAGGGCCGTGACGTGGCGGGCTTTTTTCGCCAGGAGGACGGCCCACGACCCCGTGCCGGCGCCGATGTCGAGCACCGTCGTGTCGCCGTCGACCTGCGAGAGGACAAAGGCGCGGCTCGAATCGGGCCGTGACCAGCGCTCTTGCACCCGGCGATGAAAGCCACGCGCCCGCTCGCGCCAGGCATCACCGGCGGGCTCTGCGTCCTGCATGTGTCGGAGGGCGCGTACCTCTACCAGCTGACGCCACAACGCGACCCAATCGGTTATCCGTTCCATGTCCGTCTTCCTCCACTGCTGGATTGCGGGCGCCGTGAGCGGGCGCCCCGTCGAGGTCATGAGTAAGCACCAGCGGCCGACCGCGTACCGTGAGCACCTCCACCGGTACGCCATAGGTGGCGCTCAGGTGGTCGGCCTGTAGCACGCTTTCCACCGGTCCAGTAGCCATGACGTGGCCCTGACGCAGGAGCAGCACGTCATCGGCGATGGCGGCTGCGGCGTTCGGGTCGTGCGTTGTCAGGATGATGGTACGCCCGTCGGCGCGTAGCGAGCGCAGCACCCCGAGGATGCGGCGCACATTGGCCAGATCGAGGTGCGACGTGGGCTCGTCGAGCAGGAGGACGCGGGGCTCCTGCGCCAGGGCACGAGCCACCGTGGCCAACTGCCGTTCACCGCCGCTCAGCGAGGGCACGGCGCGCCGGCTCAAGGCGGCGATGCCGGCGGTCTCGAGGGCCCGCTCGGCGCAGGCGCGATCCTCGGCGCCGGGCCGCTCGAGGAGGCCCAGGTAGGGCGCCCGCCCGAGCAGGGCGTACTCGAACACGCTGAGGTCAAACGTCACCGGCTCGCTCTGGGGCACCAATCCCACCAGACGGCTGGCCTCACGCCGTGAGCGGGTGCCCAGCGGCCGCCCAAAGAGCCGCACCTCCCCCCGTTCGGGCTGGAGCAACCCCAACAGCACGTGGAGCAGCGTGCTCTTGCCCGATCCGTTCGGCCCGAGGACGGCGGTGATCGCCCCCGCGCGCACATCGGTGCTCACGCCGTCCAGGGCCGGGCGGTCGTTCGGCGTATAGCGAAAGGTGATGTCGCGTACCGTCAGGGCCGGTTCCATGGCGTTCATCATCGCACCCGCCACTCGCGGCGCATCATGATGCCCATAAAGAGCGCTGCTCCCACGAACGATGTCAGGATTCCCAGGGGAATCTCACCGGACAGTAGCGTGCGGGCGACGTTGTCGCAGGCAAGCACGAACAGCGCGCCTAGGAGCATGGCGCCGGGCAGTGCGCGCTGTGCATCGGCGCCCAACCAGCGGCGAGTGATGTGTGGCACGATGAGCCCGACCCAACCGATCATGCCCGCCTTGGAGACGACGGCGGCGCTCGCCGCCACCGCCGCTAGCAGCACCACCAGCCGCTCTCGCCCTGCCGCGACGCCCAGGGAAAAGGTCGTCTCGTCGCGCATGGCGAGCAGGTTCAGGCGCCAGCGGAGGAGGTGGAGGATCACCAGGCACGGTACGGTGACCACGAGCACCTGGATGAGATCGGGCCAGGTGATACTCCACAGCCCGCCGAGCAGCCAGAAGGTGATGTCAGGAAGCTGGCGCAGGGGGTCCGCCGTGTACTTGAGCACGCTCGTCCCTGCGGAGTAGAGCGCCGAGACGGCGATCCCCGCCAGCACCAGGCGCAGCACCCAGTCACCATAGCGGATGCGTCGCCCCAACAGGTAGGAGGCCCCCAACCCCATGAGGCCGAACAGCGCCGCGCAGACCTGGATGGTCAGCGCCTGGCCGCCGAGAACGACGATGGCCAGCGACGCCCCGAAGGAGGCACCGGCCGACACGCCCAGGAATCCCGAGTCGACCAAGGGGTTGCGGAACACCATCTGAAAGACCGCGCCCGCCGCCGAGAGCGCCATGCCCACCACCACGGCGGCCAGGATACGGGGCAGCCGCAGGTTGAGAATGAGGCGCAACGCCAAGGGATCCTCGTGCAGCGCCCGCAGCGGCGTCCAGTAGGGGCCGGGATAGCGCCCCAAGAAGAGCGAGACGCCCAGCAGAGCGACCACAAGGCCCCCTACGAGGGCGAGCCGTGCCCTGGCGCGCCGCTCCTCCGGGTGCAGTGCCAACGTCTTAGTGGACATCCATCCGTACCTTGGGGAGGATGTCGCGCTCGATGGCGGCCGCGTCCATGCCGTACAGCTCGCCAAAGTAGGCCATGATCTCGGCGTGCATGTCGAGATCGGCAAAGCGCTCGGGGTGGATGCGAGTGGCCAACCAGTTCATCCCGAGGATCCAGCGCGGCTCGGGTTGATCCCAGCCAAAGATGTCCTGTGGGAAGGCATAGATGCGCCCCTCCTTGACGGCGCGCAGGGCCGCCCACTGGGGATCCGCCTTGAGTCCATCGATGACCTCCTGGGGGTCGAGGGTGTACCACACGATCACCACGATCGTGTCCGCATCCCAGGCGGCGATCTGCTCGAGGTTGACCACCGTCCAGCCGTCCGTCGGAGCGGCGGAATCGAGCCACACGGGGTGCCCGCCGGCCGTCTCGACCTCGACGGTCTGCATCCAGGCTCTCGCTGGCACCTGTACAGCCACCTCACCGCCGCGGTCGCTGTACTCCAGCAGCAGCACCCGTGGCCTTTCATCGGCGGGCACCGCGGCGGTGCGCTCGGCGAGGCGTTCGAGGCGGGAGCGGTAGAATGCGGCGATCTCGTCGGCGCGCTTGGTGTTGCCCAGCACGACGCCGAGGTTGGCCAGATCGGCAAAGAAGTGGTCGACCGTCTCGAGGCCGAGGTACAGCACCGGGATGTCGACCTGCGCCAGGGCTTCGGCCGTCGGATCGGCGATGATGCCCTTCATGATCACCAGGTCGGGCGCCAGCGCGGCGATCTGCTCGACATTGGGGTTGGCGGCCAGTGTCGGCACCTGCTCAAAGCGGGCGTCGACGTACGGTAAAAAGTTGCTCGCCGTGGCGCTCCGCGACTCGGTGCCCACCAGGCGCTCACGCCCCTCGGGGAACATGTAGAGCAGATGGAGGGACATGTGCGGGCCGGTGCCGACCACCATGATGCGTTGGGGGAGGTGTGCGAGCTCTACGGTGCGGCCGGCCGCGTCCACCACCGAGACGGGCCCGCCGAGCGTTGCGGTCTCGGCCGCGGCCTCGCCCGGTGCCGCGGCAGGGGCGGCGGCCGGCGCGTTGGCGCGAATGGTCACGACGTCGCGCACCCAGGCGGCCTTGGTCAGGCCGGGCAGAACGGCATCCAGTCCTCCGCCCTCAGCGTAGGCGAGGACACACTCGGCGGTGAGGTCAGCCACCGTGACGTTGGCCGAGTAGCCGTCGCTGCCGACGAGGGCGACGGCGCTGGCGGCGACCTCGGCGGCGTCGAGGACGGCCAGCAGACCGACGCCGTGATAGGCGGTGCCATCCACGGTGGCGGTCACCTGATCGAGCGCCTCAAGGTCGGCCACGGTGAAGGCCTTGTCCAAGACAGTGAGGACAGGTGGGGCCTCCTCTGCCGGTGGGGTTGGCGCTGTGGAGGGCTGACAGCCGGCCAACGCGAGGGTTGCGATGGTGAGCAACGACAGCACCACGAGGTACAAGCCGTAGCGAGCGTTACGCATGGTTACCTCCGGGGGACAGGAAGAGGGTCGGATGCGCCACGGTGCTCTGAGGGACCACGTCGCCGGTAGAACCGTGCGCACGGCCGCGCGCCCACAGCGTTGGCGTAGGGGTGCCATGGGACGCACAGAGGCACGAGAGGTGGTGCAGGCCGGGGCCCGCAGGCCCGCGGCGGATGCCGTGTGGGAAGAACGCGAGGGGGAGTGCACGACGATTGCCCCTTCCTTTCCGTGGCGTGGCGTGGTAGCCGACTGTAAGGAGTGGGGCAACACCGAACGGGGGCAGCAAAAGATAGAGGCGCCCGCCTCGTTCCGATGCGCGCCACCTCTCCTTTCCAAACACGGGAGGCGCAGGCGTTTCCCCCTGCACCCTCGGGACGGGTGATGCTTGCGCCGTGACGCAAGTACCGTCCGCCCACCGGTTGCAGCGCCATACCAGGAGGCACAGGCGTGCAACTCGGAGAGACGCGCTATGTGGCTGACACGAATATAGCCGACAGACGAAGAAGTGTCAAGTGTGTGCGAGTATGGGATTTGGTCGCGATATACCCCTTGACGATGCGCAAGGCCATGCTATACTATGGATATTGATCAACCCGGCACGATTCCACGCGCCCTCGTACCCCACTTTTGCTCCCACGACGGTCTTTCCGCCCTGGCAAGTACCTAACGTAAACCGCTGCAACAACCTTCATCCTCGCCCCGACACCGCCTATCGCTGTGTCTGTCGCGGGGGCTGTAGGCGTTCCTAGGCCTGTGCCCCGCACGTGCCTTGTGACGCCAAGCGCTGCACCTCGTACTCTTTCGCATCGCTGCCCACTATCTGCCCATGGCTTGGCCATGCCCAGCGCGCGCTGGGCAATCCTGCCTTTGAGCCACTCAGGAGGGTGGGCCGTGCTCGATTCCACTCAAGAAGGCCCCATGGGGATTGGGCCGTACGTCGCGATTGTGTGGCGACGGAAGTGGCTCGTGGTGCTCACCACGGTGGTGGCCGCTGTCGTCGCCGTTCTCGGTAGTCGGCTCATCCCGCCCTCCTATACCGCCATGACGACTGTGCGGGTGGCGCAGGTCTCGTCCGATGCGGTCACCTATACGGCGCTGAGCTACAACGAGCGCATCATGAATACCCTGGCGCGCCTGCTGACGAGCCGCGAGGCCATGGAGGCGGTCGCCGCAAGGTTCACGCCGCGTCTCGATGCGGGCGAGCTCGCCCAGGGGGTCACCGTCGAGGTCGTCCCCGAGACGGAGCTGCTCGAGATCGCGGTGGAGCACGCCGACCCGCACGTGGCCATGGCGGTGGCGAACACCCTGGCGGCGATGATGACCGAGCGGGACCACGACGTCTTCTATGGGCCCGGCGGAGCCGTGCTGGACGCTCTGCGCGCCGAGCTCGACCTCCTAGGGGCCACGCTGGCCGACGACCGCACCGCCCTGGTGAACCTCACGCGGCGGGCGGAGGCCGAAGAGACGGCGGAACCGGCCCTCGAGGTGGCCATCCAGGAGCTGCGTTGGCGGATCCGGTACCAGGAGGAGACGTACGAGTCGCTCCTCGGGCAGCTGGATCGCGCGAGCCTCGGGCAGCAGCTGCTGGCCACGTCCATCTCGGTGATCGATCCTGCCGTGCTCCCCGAGCGCTCGGGCCGGCCGTCGCGGATGATGAGCGCAGCCCTGGGCATGATGCTGGGGCTCGTCGGGGGGGTGGGCCTCGCCTTTGTCCGCGATCGGCTCGACCCGCGCATTCGCTCGGCGCGCCAGATTGCAGAGCTTGGCGATCTGGACGTGTTGATGGCGATCCCACCGTTTCGCCTGCCACGCCGTGACCGCAAGCGCCTCGCTCGTCTGGATCACACCAATCGTGAGGCGTGGGAGGCGTGCCGCGCCTTGGGGCGCATGGTGTTCACGCGGGCGCAGGTGCGGCAGGAGCGCAGTGTGCTCATCGCGAGCGCGGATGCCGGTGTCGGGCGCTCGACGATCGCGCTGAATCTCGCCGTCTCTCTGGCCGAATCCGGCTTGAGTATCATCGTCGTGGATGGCGATGTACGGCGCCCGGGACTGCACCAGGCCTTTGACATCCCCCACTCCCCGGGCCTCACGAATGTCGTGCTCGGAGAGTGCTCCCTGCACGATGCTCTGGCGGAGACAACGGTGCAGGGCCTGCGGGTGCTGACGAGTGGCTCGATCGGCCCCGCCTTCAGCCAGGCGATGAGTGCCCCGAGGCTGGGCCCCGTACTGCGCGAGCTGGAGGCCATGGCCGATCTCGTGCTGCTCGACAGTCCCTCGATTCTCGAGAGTGCAGATGCGCTCGAGTGGGCTGCCGTAGCCCATCGGCTGCTGTTCATCGTGATGGAGGACCAATCACTCCTCAATCAGGTAGCGGAGGCGATCCGGCGCCTGGGGCACGTGCACTGCCCAACGATTGGCATGGTGGTGAACCGCGCACATCGTATGGTACCGCTGCCGCCCGAGAACCCGCCCTTTGAGGCACCGACATTCGAGCCTCGGGCGCACGCCTTGCAGAGCGCCGCGCTGACCATGGCGCCGCGTGATACCATTACTTGGGTGGGTGACTGGAATGCCTAGAACGGAAGTGCCGCTGACTGTAGAGAGGCCCTCGTCGTGGGCCAAGGGATGGGGGTATCGCCTGTCACTGCGGGGCGGAACGCCCCTCTACGATATCCTCAAGCGTGTGCTCGATGTGCTAGTGTCTGTAGTGGCGCTGATTCTCTTCCTACCGCTGTTCCCCTTCATTGCCCTAGCGATCGTCCTGGACTCGCCTGGCCCGGTCTTTTTTTGCCAGGAACGCATCGGCAAAGGAGGCCGGCCCTTTTGTGTGTACAAGTTCCGCTCGATGGTCGCCAACGCCGACCCGACCCTCCATCGCCAGTACGTTCGGCGGCTGATGGCCGGGTCGTCTTCCTCCAGTCGTGCCGATACCCTGTTCAAGATCGACAAGGATCCACGCATCACGCGCGTCGGCAGCGTCCTCCGCAAGACGAGCCTCGATGAGCTGCCGCAGCTGATCAATGTGCTCAAGGGCGAAATGACGCTCGTCGGGCCGCGGCCGGATCTGCCGTACTCCGTCCGTGAGTACGAGCCGTGGCAGCGCAGGCGGCTCGATGCGCTCCCCGGGCTCACCGGCCTGTGGCAGGTGAGCGGTCGATCGCGGCTCTCCCCCCGAGAGATGATGGAACTCGATGTGCGCTACGTCAACGAGCGCACGCTGTGGCTTGATATTGCCATCCTACTCAAGACGATCCCATGCATTCTGTGGATGCGCGATTCTTGCTGATCCTGGTCTGGTGCATGGCAGCGGACCAGTTCTGACAGTAGGGTCAGAGGAGTGGAGACCGGTGAAGGCGATATGAGCGCATTACGTGTCGCGGTTGTGGGATGTGGCTATTGGGGTCCCAAGCTGGCGCGCAACTTGCACGAGATGGACAACGTGGAGCTGCACTGGCTGTGCGATCTCGTCCCAGAGAACCTTGCTCGGGTGGCCACACTCTGCCCGGAGGCCCGCCTGACCACCAACATGGACGACGTCTTGCAGTCCGATGTCGACGCCGTCGTGCTGGTTACGCCGGTATCATCGCATCACGCGTTGGCCATGAAGGCACTGCGGAGCGGCAAGCATGTTCTCGTGGAAAAGCCGCTCGCCACGACGGAACGCGAAGCCACCGAGCTTGCGGAAACGGCGGACAGGCAGGGGCTTGTCGCCATGGTCGGTCACACCTTTCAGCACAACCCCGCAGTGAATGCCGTCCGCGATCTGATGCGCAGCGGCGAGCTCGGAGAGGTGTACTACCTCGATGCCACGCGGGCGAACCTCGGGCTCTTTCAGCCGGATATCAATGTCATGTGGGTTCTGGCGCCGCATGACGTGTCGATCTTTCTCCATCTCTTGGAGGACTCTCCCGAGGAGGTGAGTGCCGAGGGGGCCGCCTGCGTGCAGAGGCAGCGGTGCATCCATGATGTGGTCTATCTCAAGCTGTTCTTCCCCGGGGCCGTGCTGGCCAACGTGCGCGTGTCGTGGCTCGATCCCGTCAAGACGCGCCGCCTCATCGTTGTGGGCAGCAAAAAGATGCTCGTCTATGACGACATCGCCGAGAACAAGGTGATGCTCTATGACAAGGGGGTGGAGAGGCCACCTTACAGCACCACGCCCGAAGAGTTCCACCTCTCGTATCGCCATGGTCCGGAGACACCCGTCGAGTTTGAGTGGCGAGAACCGTTGCGCGTCGAGTGCGAGGCATTCGCGAACTGGATCACGACGGGGCAGCCGGCCTGCAGCGACGCCTGGATGGGCGTCCGGGTCGTGCGCGTGCTCGAGGCCGCGCAGCGGTCTCTGATGGACGGTGGGGGCAGGGGGCCCGTGCAACTGTGACCACCGACTCGACGCTCCGCATCGCGGATGATGTCATCCTCGGCGAACGGGTGCGCCTCTATGCGTTCGTCAACCTCTACGGCTGTACGATTGGCGATGACACCTCCATCGGCACGTTCGTCGAGGTTCAAAAGGGGGTGCGCATCGGCAGCCGGGTCAAGGTGTCGAGCCACTCCTTCATCTGTGAGGGCGTGACAATCGAGGACGAGGTGTTCATCGGGCACGCCGTCGTCTTTATCAACGATCGCTACCCGCGGGCAACGACGGAGGACGGGCGCCGGCAGGGCGATGGCGATTGGGAGTGCACGCCCACGCTGGTGCGCCGGCGTGCCTCCATCGGCAGCAACGTCACCGTTCTCTGCGGTGTGACCATCGGCGAGGAGGCCATTGTGGGCGCGGGCAGTGTCGTGACGCGGGATGTGCCGGCCAGGACGATCGTGGCTGGGAACCCGGCTCGCGTGCTACGTGAGGTGAAGACAAGGGGGCAAGGTGAACATCCCGTTAGTTGACCTTGGCAAGCAGTATGCGCCGCTCCGGGAGGAGATCATGGAGCGGATTGCTGCTGTCCTGTCGGGCATGCAGCTCTTTCTAGGGGAGAACGTCCAGGCCTTGGAGCGCGAGTTTGCCGCGTTCTGTCAGGCAGAGCACGCCATCGGCGTGAGCGATGGGACCGCCGCGCTGCAGCTCATCCTGCGGGCCATGGAGGTGGGCCCGGGCGATGAGGTGATCACCGTCGCCAACACGTTCGTGGCCACCGTCGAGGCCATTGTGCTCACCGGGGCCACCCCCGTGTTCGTCGACGTGCATCCGGATACCTACCTCATGGATGTGGCCCAGGTGCGCTCCCGCATCACCCCGCGGACCAAGGCGATCCTCCCCGTGCACCTGTATGGCCAGATGGTGGATATGGTGGCGCTGCGCGCCATTGCCGATGAGCGCGATCTCTGGATCATCGAGGATGCGTGCCAGGCCCATGGTGCCGAGTGCGAGGGGCGGCGCGCAGGGAGCCTGGGCGACGCCGCGGCCTTTAGTTTCTACTACTCCAAGAACCTGGGAGCATACGGTGAGGGGGGCTGCGTCACGACGAATGATGGCGAGTTGGCGCGGCGGGTGCGCATGCTGCGGGACCACGGGGCGGAGCGGCGCTACTACCACGAACTCGTCGGGTGGAACAGCCGCCTCGATGAGCTGCAGGCGGCCATTCTGCGGGCCAAGCTGCCGCACCTCCAGCGCTGGAATGCGCAGCGACGGAGCCACGCCAGCCTCTACGAGGCATTACTGGACGGGAGCCCCGTGATCACCCCGGTGACTGCGGGTGGCAACTGCCACGTCTACCACCTCTATGTCGTCCGCGTGCCGCGCCGCGATGAGCTGCGGGCGTGGCTGCAGGAGCACGGCGTGGGCACGGGCATTCACTACCCCGTACCCATCCACTTACAGCGGGCGTACTCCGATCTGGGCTACCAGCGGGGCGACCTTCCGGTGACGGAGCGGGTGGCGGACGAGATTCTGTCGTTGCCCATGTTCCCCGAGCTGCAACGCGAGCAGATTGCGTATGTGGCGGATGCGGTGCGGGCATTTGTGGGGGCGAGCGCTCCCGTAGAGATCGCCTAAACGGCGGCCAGTAAACGCGTGAGGGAGGAGCTTGTGGAGCTCGAAGGCAGGCACTGCGTGGTGACCGGCGGAGCGGGCTTTGTGGGCAGTCACGTTGTCGACCGATTGGTAGCGATGGGCAATGAGGTCACCGTCATCGATGATCTGAGCACGGGCGATCTGGCGAACATTGCGCCGCATCTGGCGCGTGGCTGTGTGCGCTTTATCGAGGGGGATGTGTGCGATCCGGACGCCATGGAGCGTGCCATGCGCGGGGCGGAGGTCGTCATCCACATGGCCGTGGCGTGCGTGCGCGCCTCCATCAACTATCCACGGCTCGTGCATGATGTGAACGCCACGGGGACGCTTGTCGCCTGCCAGGCCGCGCTACAGAACGGGGTGGAGCGCTTTGTGTACGTCTCCTCCTCCGAAGTGTACGGCGGCGCGCACTATGTGCCTGTTGATGAGGATCACCCGCTGAATCCCACGAACGTCTATGGCGCCAGCAAGGCGGCGGGAGAGATGTATGCCCTGGCGACGTGGCGGACCCATGGCTTGCCCGCCATGGTGGTGCGCTTTTTCAACGTCTATGGGCCGCGCGAGCACTGTGAGGGCATCCCGGCGGAGGTCATCCCGCGCTTTGTGCTGCGGGTCCTGGCGGGCCAGCCGCCCATCATTTTCGGCAACGGCGAGCAGACCCGCGACTATACCTGGGTGGACGACTCGGTCGCGGGGCTGATTGCGGCCACCAAGTGCGATGCGCTCGTCGGGGATATCGTGCATCTCGGGCGCGGGCAAGAGACCAGCGTGAACACGCTGGCCCAGCTCGTCCTACAAAAGCTGGGGCGCGAGGACCTCGAGCCCATCTACCTGGGGAGCGATCGCCCGGGGGATGTGCCGCGTCTACGAGCGAATACCGCCAAGGCACGCAACCTGTTCGGCTTTGACCCCCAGGTGAGCGTTGAGGAGGGCCTCGACCGCTTTATCGCCTGGGTGCAGGAGTATGGGCCCGAGCCGGTGGCCTGGGCCGAGAGGCAAGCGGTGGAGAACTGGTGAGCCAGCATGCGGACCGCGGACGATGGCGCGGCGGGTGTGCCCGGAGGAAGCGCGGTCGTGTTCGCGTATCCTAGCCGGTTGGCGGGGGCCTGGCTACGCCTCGTGTGGGGCGGCGCGGCACTCGCCGTGGGCGCGCTCTTGGGGCTCGTCGCCGGGCGGTTTCCGCCATTGTTCGCCCTCGCGGCGGCAGTGGGCTCTGTGGCGCTGGTCATCATCTTGCGCGCCCCGGAGGTCGGCCTGTTGACCACCGTGCTCCTCAGCGCCGGGTTCGTCGCGCCGACGGACCTCCCCCAGCTCCCGTTCGGTCCCTTTGACCTGAACCTGGGGGAGGTCATCCTCTTCGCCCAGCTCGTCCACGCCGCCGCTCAGGCGCTGGCCAGCCGCAACGTGAGGGGCACCCGCACGCCGCTGAGCGGCCTGGTACTCTGGTTTCTCGCGGCCGTGCTGGTGTCGGCGATATACGCCGTCGTGCACCATGGCACGGATCTGTTCTTTGTCATCAGCCGCGTCAGGATCCTGCTGTTTTACGCCTCCTTTCTCGTGGTGGTCGGCCTCATCGCGACGCGGCAACAGGTGCGGCGCC
Source organism: Chloroflexota bacterium (assembly GCA_012841405.1). GTDB lineage: Bacteria > Chloroflexota > Anaerolineae > UBA1429 > UBA1429 > DUUT01. The sequence continues at coordinate 10,343 of DUUT01000035.1, read as the reverse complement.
TCGTCGGCGGGCTCTATAGCATCGCCCTGGCTCTGGCGCTGGCGTCGGTGGCCCAGGCCGTTTTTCCCTCATTCAGGCTGTCGGGAGGTATGGCGAGGGCGCTAGTCACCGCTGGGCAGGCCCATGAGGGCGTCCTGCGGGTGACGTTGCCGGGCCTGCCCCTCATCTATCTCATGCTGGTCGTCTCCCTATGCGACCTGGCGCTTCAGGGCGACGCGCGGTGGCTGCTGCGCTTCTTACGTACCCTCGCCCTGGGCGTGGGCATCATTCTCGCGTTTGAGCGCAACTACTGGTTGACGCTGGGGCTGGTATTCGGTGCCGCCCTCATGGTGATCGGCACCCGGCCCCGCCGTCGGATTGTGCGGGCGGCCGCGGTCACCCTGCTCCTCGTAGCGTTGACCGTGACGACGGTTGGGGGGGACGTCGCGCGGTATCTGACCGCGACGCGTGATCGCGTCATCTATGGGCTGAGCTCGGAGACGCTTGCCGGCGATCGTAGCGCACAGATGCGCATTATCGAGGCGGGCTATGCCCTCGAGAGCATCACACGTCACCCCCTCTTCGGCATCGGGATCGGTGTGTACTACAGGCCGGCGGTGCCGGAGGACGCCTACTGGCAGGCGGCGGCAGGGCGCAGCCTGCGCTACTACATCCACAACGCCTATCTCTGGACGGCGGTGAGCACGGGCATCATGGGCTTGGCGCCCCTGGTGGCCTTTCTGTCCTTGGCGGTGCTGCGCGGCCTGATGCGTTGGCGCAGGATTGGTGACCCGTGGGCGCGCGGCGTGGTGCTGGGGCTCTCTCTCGGGGTGGCGGGTCAAGCAATCAGCAACCTGGTGACGCCCAACCTCCTGGAGGCGCCTGCGCTGGTGGTGTACCCTACTGTGATCGGGGTGATCGAGGTTGTCCTCCATGGCAGTGCACGGGGCGCAGGGGCCCGCCGCCGACGGGCGCGGCGGGGAACGAGGCATGAGCGCCACAGGGGAAAACCGAACGGATGCTGACGTCTCGGTTGTCATCGTGAGCTATAACACGCGTTCGCTCTTGGAGGACGCGCTACGCTCGCTTCAGGAGGAGACGCCATCCCTGCGTCTGGAGACCATCGTCGTGGACAATGCCTCCACCGACGGCTCTGTGGAGGCTATTCGGCGCAGCTTTCCGCATGTGCGGCTTATCGTCAACCGGGGGAACGTGGGGTTTGCTGCGGCGAGCAACCAGGGCATCCAGGTGAGCACGGGCGCGTTCGTGTTGCTACTGAACCCCGACACGCTCGTGCGGGAGCGGGCGATTGAGCGCCTCGTGCACTATCTCGAGGCGCACCCCGAGGTGGGCGCCTGTGGCCCGCAGCTGTGCTTTGCCGATGGCACATACCAGCGGAGCGCCTATCCCTGGCCCTCCATCGCTGGTGCGCTGTGCGAGTACTCGACGCTGTGCGTTCGCTTCCCCGCGCTGGCGCCAGCGTGGAGGGATCGACCAGAGGTGACGCGTCCGGTGGGCTACTGCTCGGGAGCATGCTTGCTGGTGCGGCGGCGCTGCATCGAGGCGGTGGGGCTTCTCGACGAGACCACCCACATGTACGGTGAGGATGTGGACTGGTGCACGCGCATGTGGCGCTGCGGCTGGCCAGTGCACTATGTGAGCGAGGCATCGGTAGTGCACTGCCTGGGCGCAGCGACGGGTGACGTGGTCGCCCGACGGGTGGGCGAGCTGCGTGGCAAGCTCTACTACGTCTCCAGATGGCACAGTCGGCCCTACGTCATGGCGTATCGCGCCACGGTCGCACTGTGTAGCCTCTACCGCTACGCCCGGTGGCGCCTGATTCCGCTGGATGCCGGCGAGCCAGGGGTGGGACGTGCCGGCTATCTCGCCATGTACAGACAGCTGATACGCCTCAGCCTGGGACGCGCACCGTGAGGCTGCGGGCGCCGCGGATAGGCATGGGCGGACGGCATCCGCCGAGGCATGGAGGGCCATGACCACAGCGCGAGTCGTGTCTCGGAACGCCACCGTCCTCATGATGGGGCACGGCGTCTCGTACGCCATGCGCGTCCTGTACCTCGGGGTGTTGGCGCGCTATGCGGGGCCGGACGGCATCGGGAGCATCTCGACGGCGACGTCGTTGGTGGCGATCCTCGTGCTGGTGGTCTCCTTTGGGCTGGACACGCTGCTCGTGCGCGACGTGGCCGCGGATGGCGCGCGCACGCGCACCTACGTGTCACAGGTGATCGTCCTACGGTTGGGACTCACGCTGCTGTTCGTGCCGCTGCTGCTCGCCGCGATGACGCTCTCCTCCTACACCCCTGAGACGCGCACGATCATCGGGATCTATGGCCTGGCCTACATCCTGGACACATTCTACGCCGTCGCTCGGGCGGTATTCCATGCCCATCAGCGCATGGGCTATGGCGCGGCCGTCGAGGTGGGGCGCGACATCATCAACGTCGTGGCGAGCATCGTCGCCATCAGCCTGCGGTGGCCGCTGGTGGCCATCGTGATGATCTCGGCGGGTGCGAGCGCGGTCAAGCTCGTGGCGGGCATGGAGCTGATGCGCTGGCGGTTCGTGCGGCCGACGCTTCGGATCGATCTCCGCGCCTGCCTGCGGCTGCTCCACAGCGCCGTACCATTCGCCGCCGTCTTGGCGCTGGGCGTCATCTATGCGCAGATCAACACCGTTCTCCTGTCATGGTGGTCCACGAGTGAGGCCGTCGGCCTGTTCTCCTCGGCCGCCATGCCCATCACCATCCTGTTCATCGTGCCCACGGTGGTGATGGAGTCGGTGCTGCCGGCGTTTTCGAGCTATGGAGGCCAACCCTCCGCGGGGTTGACGCGCTCATACCAGGTCTCCTTCAAGGCCTTGCTGGTGGTGGGGTTTGCCGTAGGCGCGGGGGTGCTCGTCGTGGCGCCGGATATCATCCGCATCGTCTATGGTCCCGCGTTCGGTGGCGCGGTGCTGGCGCTGCGCATCATGGCGGTGCAGCTCTTTGGCATGGTGGGCTATGTGAACGGCGCCTTTCTGCACGCCACGAACCAGCAGGCGCGTTTCGCCCGCATCCGCATCGGCCTGACGGCGCTCAACGCCGTGCTGTGTCTGTTGCTCATCCCCCCGTGGGGGTATCTCGGAGCGGCGACGGCGGCCGTCGTGCCGGGCATCCTGGACTTTTTCGTGTATACGGCGCTCTGTCACACCTATCTGGGGTTGTCGTACCCGTGGGGCATCCTGCTCCGGGCGGGCGTCAGTGCGACGGCCATGGCGGTGGTGAGCGTGGCCGCGCTGGAGGTGGGCGTGCCCCTCGTGGCGGTGATTGTCCTCGTCGCCCCCATCGTGTATGGAGGGGGGCTCGTGGCGCTGCGGGTGTTCGATCCCACCGAGTACGCGTTCCTCGACAGCATCGTGCCGCTGGCGGGTTGGCGCCGACGCCTCCTCGCCCTGATGGGGCTCGGTGGGGGGGTACCGTGAGGTGGCCATCGGCTACAGCCAGGGAGGGAGGGGAGTAGTCGTGCGTATCCTCGTCATCTCCAACACGATCCCGTATCCGCCCGTCTCGGGGGGCAGGGTGCGGACCTACAACCTGCTCAAGCGGATTGCGCGTCACCATGAGGTGTGGTTGGCCTGCCACCTCCACGCACCCGAGGAGGTGGAGGGCGTGCCCCACATGGAGGGGATCTGTGCCCGCGTGGCGACGGGGCTCCTGGAGCGGCGCAGCCCCCTCGCGCACCTCCCGGGCATCGCCCGCTATCTGACGATGGGTTGGCCCCCCGAGCTCAAGTTCCTCCACGTGCCGGCGTTGGCGCGCACCGTGGCCACCTGGTGCCGCGAGACGGCCTTTGACGTCGTCCAGATCGAGGAATCGCGCATGGCGCTCTACAACGAGGTGCTGCCGGCGCACAGGGCGGCGGCCCGCGTGCTCACCTTCTATGACATCGCCTTTGACCAGTCCGCGCGCATCGCGCGCGTCGAGGGGACGCGCGGCGCGCGAGCGCGGGCGCGGCTGCACAGCGCCATCATGCGCTGGTGGGAGCCGCGCTATTCCGAGCGGTTCACCCGCTGCGTCGTGGTATCGGACGACGATCGGCAGCGGCTGGCGGCGGCCAATCCGCGGTTGCGGATCGACGTGGTGTCCAACGGTGTCGATACCGCCGGGTACCACCCCCTCGGCTGGGAGCGCAGCGAGCCCGCGCTCCTGTTCATCGGCAACATGAGCTATCGGCCCTGTATCGATGCCGCCGTGTACCTGGCCAACAGCATCCTGCCCCGTATCCGCCGACGGGTGTCCGCCACCGAGCTGTGGATCGTGGGTGACCGTCCGGCCCCCGAGGTGACGGCACTGGCGGGGGACGGCGTACACATCACCGGGCGCGTCGCGGATATCATCCCCTATTATGAGCGCTGCACCGTGTGCATGGTGCCCCTTCGGGCGGGCGGGGGCACACGGCTCAAGATCCTGGAGGCTATGGCGCTCGGGCGTCCGGTGGTGAGCACCACCCTCGGCTGTGAGGGGCTGGATGTCGTGCCCGGCGAGCACCTGTTGGTGGCGGATGATGCCGACGGCCTCGCCGACGCCGCCATTGCCCTGCTCAGCGACGCGACGCGGCGCGACCGCGTGGTGGAGCGCGCCCGGCGGTTGGTGGAGCAACGGTACGACTGGGACGCCATCGCGGAGCGGATGCTCCAGGTGTACGCCGAGGTGGTGGCGGCACCGGTGGGCCCCGTCGTGCAGGCTGGGATCGGTTCGGGGCAGTAGGGAGGCCAGAGACGGGGAGGTGGTAGGAGAGATGGGCGCGTCAAAGACCGTGGCGTCGCGACGACACGCGCTCCTCACGGGGGCTGCTCCCGAGGTGCGGTGGGAGGCGCAGCAGGCGGCACAGGGCGCCAGCACGTTCTCGGTGGTGCTCCCGCTCTACAACGAAGAGGAGAACATTGAGACCCTCTATCGGCGCTTGACGGCCGTCATGGAAGGGTTGGGCGAGCCCTACGAGATCATCTTTGTCGATGACGGCAGCGTGGATTCGTCGGCCGAGCAGGTGCGCGTGCTACACGAGGGCGATACCCGCGTCAAACTGGTGCGGCTGGCGCGCAACTTTGGCCATCAGGCGGCCATCAGTGCGGGGCTGGATGTGGCCTGTGGGCAGGCGGTGATCATCATAGACGCTGACCTGCAGGACCCTCCGGAGGTTCTGCCCGAGTTTGTCGCTACCTGGCGCGAGGGCTATGAGGTTGTTTACGCCATCCGGCAGAAGCGCAAGGAGGATGCCCTCAAGCGTGCGGCCTACTATACCTTTTACCGCCTGCTGAAGCGGCTGGCGGCCATCGATATCCCGCTAGATTCGGGCGACTTTTGCGTGATGGATCGGCGGGTGGTGGACGTGCTCACCGCGATGCCCGAGCGGAACCGCTTTGTGCGCGGCATTCGCGCCTGGGTGGGCTTTCGCCAGATCGGCATCCCCTGTGAGCGCGACTGCCGCCAGGCGGGCACGCCCAAGTACAACCTGCGCAAGCTGATGCGCCTGGCCACGGATGGCCTCGTTTCCTTCTCCTACATTCCCCTGCGGTTGGCCTCGCTCTTTGGGTTCGTCATCTCGGCGGTGGCCTTTGCCCTGGCCCTGTGGACGATCTATGAGAAGCTCATCCATCCCGACTATATCGCCGGTCTTACCACCATCGTGGTGGCGGTCAGCCTGCTCGGCGGCATCCAGCTCATTACGTTGGGCATCATCGGTGAGTATATCGGCCGCATCTTTGATGAGGTGAAGCAGCGGCCCCTGTATACGGTTCGGGAGGTACTGGGCTTTGATGAGCAGTGACCGCACAGGAGTGCTTCGGGTGTTGATGCTCGACAACGAGTACCCGCCGTTGGGCGGGGGCACGGGCATCGTCAACCAGCGCTTGCTGCAGCATTGGGCCGATCGTGATGACGTCGACGTGGACCTCGTCACCTCCTCGCGCACGCGCCGCACGCAGGAGTACGAGGAGCTGACCCCGCGGATCCGCATCCACAAGGTGCCGGTCGATAACCGCAACATTCACCACAGCAGCTCGCGCGAGCTGCTGACCTATGCTTGGCGGGGCTGGCGGTACGCGCGCCACCTCGCCCGGAGGGGCTATGACGTCTGTCTCGCCTGGGTGGGCGTGCCCGCCGGCGGGATCGCCTACGGGCTGTGGCGCGAGCTGGGGCTAGCCTACGTCGTCTCGCTGCAGGGGCCCGATGTCCCCGGGTTCGAGCAGCGCTATCGCTGGCACTATCGGGTGCTCACGCCCTTTATCGTGCGCGTGTGGCGGGGGGCAGCGGCCGTCACGGCGTGCAGTGAGCAGCACCGCGAGCTGGCGCAGCGCACCGCCCCCGACATTGACGTGCGGGTGATCGCGAACGGCGTGGATCTCGAGTGCTTCTGCCCCGCCGAAGGGCGGCCGAATCCGCACCACCCCCTTCGCTTGGTGTGCGTTGGGCGCCTCATCGAGCGCAAGGGCCAGCGCCACCTCCTGGCGGCGGTGCGGCGGCTTCGCGATGCCGGCCGGGAGGTGGAGGTCGTCCTGGTGGGGACCGGCGATGATGAGGAGGCCCTCCACCGGCAGACGGCGGAGCTCGGCCTCAGCGACTGCGTCCGGTTCACGGGGTGTGTGCCGCACGACGAGATGCCCGACCTCTACCGCACCGCGGACATCTTTGTCCTCCCTTCCTACAACGAGGGGATGTCCATCGCCCTTCTCGAGGCGATGGCCTGCGGCCTGCCGGTGATCGTGACGAACACGGGGGGCACGCGAGAGCTGGTGCACGACAACGGGATGGTCGTCCCCTGGGCGGATGTCGGCGCGCTGGCGCGGTCCATCGAGGTGCTGGCGTGCGACGACGCGAGACGTTGGGCGATGGGGGCGGCGAGTCGCTCGCTGGCGGCGCGCTACACGTGGGCGCGCTCGGCTGAGGAGTACTGGGCGGTCTGCCAATCGGCGGCCGAGGCGGGGCGGCGGCCCAGGCTCGCGCCCCACGGCCTGAGCGCACGCGATGCGATGGACGGAGCGCGCTGAGAAGGGAGGGACGGCATGGGGCGGCGTCCGGCGGTTTGCGTGCTGACCAGCCAGTACTTTGCCTGGGGCAAGTATGGCGGCTTTGGCAGCATGTCGCGCAAGCTGTGCGAGGGGTTGGCACGGCGTGGGTACGACGTATCGGTCATCGTGCCGCGTCGTGCGGGGCAGGCGCCGGTGGAGGTGCTCAACGGGGTGGCGGTCCACAGCTTTCGTGCGCTGCACCTGCGCGAGGCGGTGCAGGTCATCCGCAGCTGTCGGGCGGATATCTTTCACTCGCAGGATCCCACCCTGTTGACGCGCCTGGCGCAAGAGCTGGCGCCCAACAGGGCGCACATCGTCACCTGCCGGGATCCGCGCGACGCGCATGACTGGCTCATCGAGTTCTGGTATGCCACGGCGCGGCGCCGGCTGTTGACGCCGTTCAACTATATGACGGAATCCTCCTTCCTCGTGAACGAGGCGGTGCGTCGCGCCGATGCGGTGTTTGTGCCGGCGCGCTTCTTGCAGGAGAAGGTGCGCCGCATGTACCGCCTGCGCCAGCCGGTGGGGTTCCTGCCGAACCTCATCGACGTCCCCGAGTGCATCCCGCCCAAGGCGGAGTGCCCGACGATGGTGTACGTGGCCCGCTGGGACAAGCGCAAGCGGCCGTGGCTGTTCCTCGAGCTAGCGCACCGGTTCCCGCAGTATCGCTTTATCGCCGTTGGGCGTGCGGAGGACGCCACCTATGACGCCACGCTGCGCCAGCAGTACGGCGACGCGGTGAACCTGGAGGCTCCTGGCTTTGTCGATCGCTTTACCGAGGCGGGTCGCCTTGAGCGCATCCTGTCGGAGAGCTGGATCCTGGTGAACACGGCGGCACGTGAGGGACTGCCGCTGACCTTTCTCGAGGCCAGCGCGTACGGCTGCGCTATCCTCAGCGCCGTCGATCCCGATGGGTTTGCCACGCAGTTCGGCTATCACGTGACGGACGACGATTTCGTCCGGGCGCTCGAACAGCTGATGGCGCAAGCGCCCCTCGAGAAGGGCAGGCTCGCCCACGCGTACGTGCGGCGTACCTATGAGAACGCCATGGCCCTCGATGCACACTGTCGCGTCTATGCGCAGTATGCTGGCTGAACGGCGCGCAGGCGACGCGGAAGCGGGCAGTGCCGCGCGTCACGCGGGGGTGGCCCTCGTTGGCAACGTCCTGAACCAGGTGTGCTTCCTCGTCGCCACGGTGGTGATTGCGCGCGGCCTGGGGCCGACGCAGTACGCCGTCTATGCCTCGGCCATGGCGCTGTCGATCATCCTGTCGACCCTCGCGGCCGGCGGGCTCGACGTCATCCTCGTGCGCGAGGCGGTCCGTACGCGTGAGCAGGCGGCGACGTACCTGGGCACCGCCATCGCCCTCAAGCTGGCGCTCACCCTGGTGGTGCTCCTTGGGCTGGCGCTCTATGACGGCGCCATCGGCGTGGCGCCGATGGCGCGGCGCGCCCTGTGGGTGGCGATGCTGGCGAACCTGGTGCGCATCCACGAGCGCACGTGGGTGGCCGCGTTTCGGGCGCTGGGCCGTATGGCGCTCGAGGGTGTCGTGCTGGGCATCCAGGGGGGGCTGTTCGTGCTGCTGGTGGTCGGCTTGGGGGCGCGCATCACCGATGCGCGTGGGGCGCTCGAGGCACTGCTGGGCAGCTACCTTGTGTCGCTCACGGTGGGGATGGCGCTCATCGTGCGCCAGGGGCTGCGCCCGCGGTTTGGCGGTGGCCTCCCCGTGGCGCGATTCATGGCGCGGGAGGCCCTGCCCGTAGGGGTGGCGGCGGTGTTGGCCTATCTCTATGAACGGTTGCCCATCCTCGCGCTGGGGCTGCTGAGTGCGCCTGGGGACGTGGCGCTGTTCAGCAGCGCGTTCAGCATCGTGCGCAACCTCGGCGTGGTGCCGCTCGTGGTGGCCGGCGCCGCGCTCCCGGTGCTGTCGAGGCTGGCCGTTGGGCCGGGCGAGCACCTGCAGCGGGCCTATGGCTCCGTCTGGCGGCTGTTGTTCGCCCTCGGCGTACCGCTGGCGGTTGGTTGCTGGTTCCTCGCCGAGCCGCTGATGGCGGTGGTGTTCGGTCCCGAGTACGCGGGGGGATACCGGGTACTGCGCGTGCTGGCGACCTCGGTGGTGTTCTCCTTCCTGGCGTACCTCGCCAAAGCCGGCCTCGAGGCGACGAGCGCGCAAGCGCGCTGGACGGTGGTCCTGGCGGTGGGCGTGGTGTTGGGCGCCGGCCTGCAGATGGCCCTCATCCCACGGCTGGGCCACGTGGGCGCCGGGGTCGCCCTGGTGGTGGCGGATGTCGTCGTGCTGGGCCTGGCGACGCGCGGCCTGGGGCGGCACATCGCCAGGCCGCTGGCGGGCCTCGGGCGCTTTGTGGCCTGTTGCCTGCTGGGTGGAGGGGCGATGGTGGCGCTCCTGGTGGCGCTGCAGACCGTCGCGCTGCTCCCGCGGGTGCTGTTGGGAGCGGCCCTCTACCTGGGCGCCCTCGTTGCCCTGCGGGCATGGGACGCGGACGAGATCGCCCCGCTCATCGCCGCCCTGAGGCGGCCGGGAGGCCGGGAGGGCCTGGGTCACGAGGCCCAGAAGGAGGTGGTGTGATGGCGCGGCTGCGGGTGACGTCGCGGGCGCTCGGCACACCCGCCCTCGCCTGGGCGGGTGCCCACGCCCACCACCTCGCGCTGATCGCCGTCACCGCGGTCGGCCTGCTCCTGCGCTTCTACCAGCTGGGTGACGAGAGCTACTGGTTCGACGAGATCTATACCCTGTACGACGCCGGGCTGGGCGTGGGGAGGGACTGGACGCGCGTCACGCTGTCGCTGAGCAACACCGGCTACATCGCGCTGGCGGCGGCGTGGATTCGCGTCGTTGGCACCGGCGAGGCCGCGACGCGCGCACTATCGGCCCTCTGCGGCACAGGGTGTCTCGTCGTCATGTATCGCCTCGGGCGTGAGTGGGTCGATCGCCGGACGGGGGTGCTGGCCATGGCGCTGATGGCCGTCTCCGAGTTCCAGATCCACTATGCCCAGGACCTGCGCTTTTACACGCCGCTGCTCCTCGTGAGCCTGCTGTCGTTCCTGTACTTTAGGCGCGCCGTGCGGGGGGGCGGGGTGGGGGCGCACCTGCTCTATGCGCTCTTTGCGCTGCTCGGCGTGTACACGCACACCCACGCCATGTTCAGCCTGCTGGCGCAGGGACTCTACTACGCTCTCCGGTGGCCCGCCGTCGGTGGCGAGGCGCGCCGTCGCCTCGGGCTGACGCTCGGCGCCGTCGCCTTGGGAACGCTGCCCGTGCTGGCGGTGGCCGCGCGGGCGG
>DUUT01000034.1 GCA_012841405.1 Chloroflexota bacterium | reverse complement strand
GGGGCCCTCGGCCCCGACTCGACCCCAGGCCATCGCCCCGACGACGGGGCCTTAGGCACTGGAAGGCAGCGAACGCGATGGCGCTTCGCCGCCGCCCAAATGGGGTTCGGAGAATGGTACCCGTAGGGACGGACGCTCAGCGTCCGTCCCTGCAGGCGCTATGCGATTTGTGTGTTGCCGCTGTCAGTCAACCGCCACCATGACGTTGGATGCTTTGATGACGGCATAGACCTCCTTGCCTGGAGCCATGCCCAGGCTCTCAGACGACGTCTTGGTAATGACCGACACAACCTCGGTGCCGCCCTCCAGCTCGATGACGATCTCGTTGTTCACCGCACCGGGTGTTACCTGCTTCACCCTGCCCTTGAGCATGTTGCGCGCACTGAGTCTCATCGCGAACCTCCTCTAGCGTTATTCCGCGAGAGCCCGGTGGTATGCAAGGGTGTGTTGGAATCGCGGATCGACTACTGTGTATCGCAAAAGTCGTGGACCCCGTCACCAAACGCGTCTACCTCTCAGTATATCGCGAACGAGGGGGGGGCGCAAGGGCAAAACACCCGTAGTCGCGCTGTCACCGACGATCTGTGCCCCCCCCCGAGCCTGTGGGCCGGCGCGTGCGATGCGTGTCCCAGCCTGTTACTTGCCGCCATCCTCCGCTGGCGGCAAGACGGTTACCGCATCGCCAACAGAGACGACACCCGGCTCGAGGATCTTGACGAATATGCCCTCCCGCGGCATGACGCAGTCGCCCGCCAGACGGTAGATGGCGCACTTGTCGTGGCAGACCTTGCCGATCTGGGTGACCTCGGCGAGGGCGGTGCCGAGGCGTAGACGCGTCCCGATCGGGAGGGTATAGAGCTCGAGCCCCTCGGTGGTAATATTCTCCGCAAAGCTCCCGGGGCGTACCTTGAGCCCCTTGGCCCGCATCTTGTCAATACTCTCCATGGCCAGCAGGCTCACCTGGCGATGCCAGTTGCCGGCGTGGGCGTCGCCGTCGATGCCCCAGTCGACCTTGAGCATCCCTGTGCCCACGTTGTGCTTGGGAACGCCCGTGCGGTCGCTCACGCACACGGCTACTACCTTGCCCTGAGTCGTCATTGTTCATTCTCCAGTACGATCTCGCCGCTGCGACCCCCACTCTTGCGCAACAGCCGCACATTGTCGATGCGCATGCCACGGTCCACGGCCTTGCACATGTCATAGATGGTCAGTGCCGCCACAGAGGCCGCCGTGAGGGCCTCCATCTCGACGCCCGTCACTCCTGTACAGCGCACGGTAGCGCGGACAGCGATGATGCTGCGTGCCTCGTCGGGCGTCAGTGTGACCGTCACGCCGGTCAGCGCGAGGGGATGGCACAAGGGGATGAGGTCCGGCGTGCGCTTGGCGGCCATGATCCCGGCGACGCGGGCCACCGCCAACACATCGCCCTTGGGTATGCCTCCGCTCTGAATGAGGGCCAAGGTCTCGGGCTGCATGTGCACCTCAGCGGCGGCTACCGCCTCACGAACGGTGACGTTCTTTCCCGAGACATCCACCATCCGGGCGTGGCCCTGGCTGTCGATGTGGCTTAGGGGCATGGCGTCAACCTCCCACGCTGGACATGCGCCGGCAGGTGGGCACGGCGCGCTCGTCGAGGTGGTGGCCGTCGGGCTTGGCGGCGATGGTCTGGCGGAACAGGCTCGCCAGGGTGGCGTCATCGGCGCCAGAGCGGAGCGGTGTCCGCAGGTCGATCTCGGCGTCGGGCGGCGTAAAGAGGCACGGTAGCAGCTTGCCATCAGCGCTCATGCGGATCCGGTTGCAGGCATGGCAAAAGTGCTGGCTCATGGGGCTGATGAACCCGATGGTGCCGCGCGCCCCTGGCACACGCCAGTAGCGGGCGGGTCCATTGCCGGGTAACACCGTGGGCTCCAGCGGCCCCAGTTCCGCCTCGATAGCGGCGCGAATCTCGGCCGACGACACCCAGTGGGCCGAGGCGGCTCGCGCCCCCTCGCCGATGGGCATCACCTCGATAAAGCGCACGTTCCAGCCATCGCTGACGGTGCGTCGCGCAAAGCGTACGACCTCGTGGTCGTTACCACCGCGCATGACGACCACGTTGATCTTGATGGGCCGCAGCCCGGTCTCAGCGGCGGCGCGAATTCCGGCGAGAGCATCATCCAGCCTGCCCAGGCGCGTGATGGCGCGGTACCGGTCGGAATCGAGGGTATCGAGGCTAACGTTCACACGGCGCAACCCGGCGCGCGCCAGCTCGGCGGCGTGCTGCGCCAAGAGCGTGCCGTTCGTCGTCATCGACAAGTCGCTGATCCCGGGGATGGCGGCCAGCTCTGCCACCAAGCCGGTAAGCCCACGACGCACCAGCGGCTCGCCGCCGGTGATGCGCACGCCGCGGATGCCCAGGCCCGCGGCGATGCGCACGAGCCGCGCGATCTCTTCGTAGCGCAGCACATCGTCGTGGGTCTTGGGCGGCACGCCTTCGGCGGGCATGCAATACACGCAGCGCAGGTTACACCGGTCGGTGACCGATATGCGCAAGTAGTCGATGGTGCGATTGTTGGTATCGATACAAGGTGTTGCCACGCGGCAGTCTCATTTCTTACGATTGACGGCTGACGGATCCGGCCACCGCTAGCAATCCTGGATGCTGCTCATCAATAACCATCGCAGCCACCCTCTCGCCCGCGGAGAAAGCGCCGCGTCCAGCGGGCAGCCGTAGCAGGACGTTGGCACCTACGAGAGACTTGAGCCGGCCAGAGACCTGTACGCCCGTCGGCTCGGCCCAGTACTCGCCCTCGCGCAGAGAGATCGTGGCTCGCTGGAACTCGGTGCGATCCGGCTCGTGGCGTACGGCATGGGCCAGGCGCACCTGCACCTCGGGCCGCATGAGGCGCTGGTGCCCGGCGAGGAGTCGCAGCGCTGGGCGCACAAAGAGCTCGAACATGACCAGCGAGGACACGGGGAATCCCGGTAGCCCAAAGCACGGGATACCGCGAACAGTGGCAAAGGTCATCGGTTTTCCCGGCTTGGCCGATAGCCGCCCAAAGCGGACCGTGCCGAGCTCTTCCAGGAGGGGTTTGATGAGGTCGCGCGTGCCCATCGACACCCCGCCGGAGGTCATGACCACATTGGCGCGCGCCACGCCGTCGAGCAGTGCCTGTCGCAGGGCATCCCGGTCATCGCCCACGCGACCCAGGTGGAGCGGGCTGGCGCCCGCAAGGGCGACGGCGGCGAGCAGCGCGTCACTGTTGCTGTCACGGATCTGGCCGGGTGCGGGGGTTTGATCCGGGGGCACGAGCTCATCACCGGTAGCTATGACGGCGACGATGGGGCGTGGGTGCACCGCCACGTGCGTGTGCCCCACGGTGGCCAACAGCCCGATCTCGGCAGCGCCGAGCACGTCGCCACGCGTCAGAATCGGCTCCCCTGCCTTCAGGTCCTGGCCGATGGGGCGCACGTGGTCACCGGGGGAGACCGGTCCGTCGATTACCACCCGCCCATTCTCCTCGCGGGTGCGCTCCACCGGGACTATGGCGTCCGCACCGTCTGGGAGAGGAGCGCCGGTCATGATACGTGCCGCCGTCCCCGGCTCTACTCGGAGGAAGCGGTCAAGACCGGCGCTCTGCTCACCAACAACCGCACGCGCCGGCGCAGTATCCGACGCGATGACGGCATAGCCGTCCATGGCCGAGGCTGGAAAGGGGGGCATGTTCACCCCGGCGATCACATCCTCCGCCAACACCAGGCCCACCGCTTGGCCGATGGCCACGCGCTCCGGAGGTAGGGGCGCAAGCGCATCGGCGACGCGCTGCCAGGCCTCCTCGACGGTGATCATGGGGTAGGGACTGGTTGGTCTGAAATCGGTCATGGCTCTCTGTCGCTTTCGGCTCAGCGTTCTCTATGTGTCACTCCTCGGTGGTCGACGACCTGCCGGCTGGCTGCCGAGGGCTGAATAGCAGCACCTGTACCATGCTTCCCGCGGGGAGGTGGTCGCGATCCTCGGGAATCACAGCGAGGCCGTCGCCCTGGACCATGGAGCTGAGGATGCCCGAGCCCTGATCCCCGGTGAGGGAAGCCTCGAGGCCGTCAGGTCCGCGTTCGAGGCGCACGCGCAGATAGTGGCGCCGACCGTCCTTGCGGCGGATGGCGTCGCGCAAGCGCGCGGTGGCCGCCGGCCACTCCCAGTCGGTGTAGCCCATCATCTTGCGCACGGCCGGTCGGCCGAACAGCCCAAAACTGATCATCGACGCCACCGGGTTCCCCGGTAGGGCCAACAGCGGCACGCTATCGATGGTGCCAAAAGCCATCGGCTTGCCGGGCTTCATGTTGACCCACCAGAAATCGATGTGCCCCTGAGAGGCGAGCACCTGCTTGACCAGGTCAAAGTCGCCCACCGAGACGCCGCCCGAGGTGACGAGCAGGTCGGCGTTCGCCTGGAGACCGGCACGGATGCGGTCGGTCAGCTCTCCGGTGCGATCGGCGGCCACACCCAACAGGATGGGCACTCCGCCCACCTCGCGTACCTGAGCGGCGACGCTATAGCTGTTGATGTTGCGGATCTGCCCCGGCCGAGGCTCGGCGTCGATCTCGGCGACTTCATCGCCGGTGGCCAGGATGGCCACGCGGGGTCGGCGGTGTACGAGCGCTGTGGAGCGCCCCACCGAGGCCAACATGCCGATCTCTTGCGGACGCAGGGCTGTTCCCTCCGGCAGGACGATGGCGCCCTGGCACACGTCCTCTCCAGCCAGGCGCACATTGGCACCGGGCCGCGGCGCCTTGAGCACCTCTACCCAGTCATCGCCAGCGCGGGTGTCCTCAAAGCGCACGACCGTATCGGCGCCGGGCGGGACCGGTGCGCCGGTCATGATACGCACCGCCTCGCCGCGCTCCACAGGGCGGGTAAGCACCTGCCCGGCGGGCAGATTGGCGACCACCCGCAGCCGCACGCCATCGCCCGTTAGGTCCTCGCCGCGCACGGCATAGCCGTCCATGGCCGAGTTATCGAGGGGCGGCACGTCGCGGTCGGCGGGCACATCCTCAGCGAGAACGCAGCCCAGGGCGTCGAGGATGGGCACGCGCTCGGGGGGCAGAACATCGACGAGCGCCAGCACACGGTCCCGCGCCTCCTCAACGGACAGCATGGGGTAGGCGTTGCGCTCAGCCATGACGGTGCTCTCCGTGCTCGAGGTCCTCGCCGCGCACCATCTTGACGGCGTGGGGAAGGATCGCACGAAGCGTCTCCATCCCCTCGGCGACGGCCTTGGCGCTCCCCGGGAGGTTCACTATGAGGCAGCGTCCGCGGACGCCAGCGACGCCGCGCGAGATGACGGCCAGAGGCGTCTTACGAAAGCCCTCAAAGCGCAGCGCCTCGGCAATGCCGGGCACCTCGTAGTCAATCACGGCGCGGGTGGCCTCAGGGGTACGGTCACGGGGGGCGATACCGGTACCGCCGGTGGTGGTGATGACGTCGATGTCTCCACGGTCGGCGAGCTCGGCCAGCACGGCGCGGATCTGCTCCGGGGCGTCGGGGACGATGCGCCGCTCGACGACGTCCGCCCCCATATCGCTGAGGGCATCGGCTAACACCGGACCGCTGCGGTCCTCACGCTCACCAGAATATCCCTTGTCACTAACGGTGATGACGGCGGCACGCACAAACAAACCTCCGTAAAAAAACAAAAAAGGCCGGCGTGCTCCCAAAGGAGAACGCCAGCACGATTGCGCTGCTCGGCGAGTCTCTCCTTTCCAAGCACGGGAGGCGTGGTGGTTTCCCGCCACACCCGTAGGGCGCGATGCTCGCGCCCCGTGACCGCACGCCATGGAACGGCGCTCCTCGAGGGCGTTCTGTAGGCCATGCGGTTCGGAGAAGGTATGTGGTTGGCCAATGCTGCGCGGCTATTATGGCACGGAGAGGCGCGCGGGTCAAGTCGAGGTAGCCGTGGGGGTATCCAGAGCTTGGAGGACGGCGCGAGGCCGAGCGTCCTGCCCCCTCCCCCCTGCGCCTCTCCCCGTTGCCTGCGGGGAGAGGGGGTGGGGACGGCGCAGCCTTTTCTGTCGTGGGAGAACCCCTGCGCGAGGAGTGGCGCCGACCGCGCCACGTCCACCGGCGTGGACCGGGATTCAGCCCGCGCAGGCGGGCTTGGCCAAGCTGAGGCGTACGACACTTGAGCTGGTCGCGCCGAGCTTTGGCTCGCGGCGCGCAACCGCGCGTCCGCGAAGGCGGGCTTGGCACACCTAGGCGCAGTGTCCCTGAACCGTTAGCACGCGGTCAGCGCGCTCATCCGGCTGAACGTCTAGAATCCTGGACACATCCCGCCCCTGGTCATGGCCACATACCCTTGAGCGCCGCCAGTTTGTTATCGTTCATGTACTCGTAGCGTTGTACCCACATGCCGTCGACGGGGCTATCGCGCACCACGGTAATCATGCGCTTCCACTGGGCCTCGGAGCGGTACGAATGGGCGTAGGCATAGCAGCGGCAGCGGCCACCGACCTGGTCGACCACTTCATCGAGCTTGCTCCGCCAGGATTCGGGCGTGGCGGGGTGGTCTTCTTCGGGTGCTGGGATGTGATAGCTGGCGAAGGAGCGCGGCTGCACGTCATCGGGCAGATCAAAGCAGGAGACCAGGGCATCCAGGATCTGACGCTCCGATAGACTGGGGTTCCACGAGAGCAGCGTCTGCCCATACCAGCGCGGCAGCGCCGACCAGTGAAAGGTGAACAGCTTGGGGCGCACCGTCTGTACGATACCGGCCAACGCGCGATAGTCCATCCCCGAGGAGCGGTTGAACGGTGGCGCCCAGCCGTTGGCGCCCAGCTCCATGGTGCTCGCCCCCTCCTCGTCCATAGCGTGCCGCACGTCGGCATACCAGTTGCACACCGTCTCGGCCTTGAAACGCAGGAAATCGAGCCACCCCGGGTACGCCTGCAGCAGCTCGAGAGCCTCCCAGGGCCGCTCGGCGATACGTATGATGCGCTCGAGGTCGCGGCTGGTGAGGCGATGCAGCCGGTCCCACAGCGCCGTCACATCGCGGCGTATCCGCTCCCAGTCGTAACCGGCGGCGTGGGCGGCCGCGGCACAATGGGGGCAGAGACAGGCAAAGTGATCCTCGAGGGCGTACACGGTGTACTCGACCCAATCCAGGCACAGGCCGTCCGCGGCGCTGGCATGGCGGATGGTGTCGCGGACGAGGGCCAGGCCGTAGGCGCGCACCGCCGGGCTGTTCAGGCAGCCCTGGTGTGCCACCCGTCGCGCGGGATCGGGATGGGAGCCATCTGGAAGGACGATGGCGTCCTCGGGGCGCAGCCCCGGAACGACGGTGGGCGAGGCCTGGACATGGGCACGCAACCCGCGGGCGTGGGCCTCTGCGATGATGGCATGGGGCAACGCGCGATCGCGCGCCTCCGGCGCCAAGACGCCCCCCGGACGGTAGGGGGTATCCGCAAAGAGCGCGGCATCATAGTCATGGGTGCGGTACCCCTGCAGCCACAGCTCACGCTTGCCCCACAGGGGACGGTCGAGGACGCGTTCCCAGCCGTCAATATCCAGCGGCGGCTCACGGCGCCCCTGGCCCGGCTCGGTGGGCCGAGCGATGCCGAATCCGAGGCAGATGGCGTCGGCGCCGACGTCCTGGATGCGGTCCATGACGGGCTGGAGCCCCTCGTACTGCACGATGGTGGGAGAAAGCTGAATACCGAGAAACTTGGGCACGGCGGTCCTCCAGCAGGAGCGATCAGGGCGCAACGGGCAGCGATCGTGCCACCGACACTAGGTGGTCGATCATCTGGTCGGCTTTGGGGTTGATCCGCTGGTGTGCGGGGTCGGCATCGAGCCAGGCGAGGGAGCGCCGCATCCCCTCGGCAAAGCTCACCGTGGTGTGGAACTCGGGCACGGCGCGCTTGATCTTGCTGTTGTCAAAGACGACGCTGTGCGCCTTGTCGCCCAGCAGGCCGGCACCCACATCGGGGTACAGCTTGGCGATGGTTTCGGACGCGAGGTGCACGATGACGGGCTCGACGCCCGCGGCGCGCCCGATGGTGGTATAGATCTGGTCCCACGTCAGGACCTCGTCGCTGGTGATGTGAAAGGCCTCGCCAAGGGCGCGGGCGTTGCCAAAGAGGCCCACGAATCCGACGGCAAAGTCGCTGTGGTGTGTCATCACCCAAAGGGCGGTGCCGTCGCCATGGCAGATGATCGGCTTGCCCTGGCGCATGCGGTTCACCACCGTATAGTCCTGTCCACCGATGGCAGAGGGAACCCACGTGGGGCCATAGGTGTACGTGGGGCGCACGATGGTGATGGGAAAGCCTTGCTCGCGGTGTGCCTGCATCAGGCGATCCTCGCAGGCGATCTTGTCGCGCGAGTACTGCCAGTAGGGGTTGACGAGGGGCGTCGATTCGGTGATGACATAATGGTTCGGCGGCTTTTGGTAGGCGCTGGCGGAGCTGATGTACACGTACTGGCCAATGCACCCGGCAAAGGCGGCGATATCCTTCTCGATCTGATCCGGCGTGTAGCCCACAAAGTCGGCCACCACGTCATAGGGGCCGGACTCGGCCACCTCGCGGAGGCAAGCAAGATCGTTGCGGTCGCCGATGATGGAGCGCACCCTGCCGTCGAATGCCATGGGCCGTCGGCCGCGGTTGAACACGGTGACGTCATAGCCCCGTGCGAGGGCCAGCTCGACGCACGCCGAGCTGATGTTGCCGCTGCCGCCCATGAACAGGACCTTCATCCCAACCTCCTATGTGCTGCACGTAATGGCCTCGCACGTGGCCTCGCAACGCGAGGTCGCGGGGAGGGCGCGCCAGGTGAGGCGCCTGCTCTGTTCCGGTGAGGTGGCGCCATGGTAGCACAGGCATCGCCGTCCGTCCATCCGAGACCGGAAGTGGACCATCTGCGGCAGAACTTGGCTTTGCCATGCCGTGCCAGTCGGGGTACATTGATCGCGCACCGGCGCGCACGGTGCTGGAGGCCCAGGGCCCGAGGCGCACGGGTTGGTGGTGCCAAGCATGGTCCGTTGGGCAGTCGCGGGAGCGGCTCGCGGGCGCCACCCTGATGCGATGAGAGGAGGGCACGATATGATCACGATCGAGATGGGCCAGGTGCTCGAGTTCTTGACGGCCGTTCTCGAGACTCCCAGCCCGGTAGGGTACCACTCCCAGGTGATTGGCTTGATCGAGGGCGCGGTGCGTGCCCTTTCGCTTCCCGGGCTCGCATTGGCCCGCACGCGCAAGGGGGCCCTGGTGGTGACGGTGCCGGGGCGAGAGCAGGGCGAACCCCGGGCGCTGTCGGCCCATGTCGACACGCTTGGCGCGATGGTCCGCGAGGTCAAGGCAAACGGCCGCCTGCTGCTTACACAGCTGGGGGGGTACGCCTGGAACTCGGTGGAGGGGGAGAATGTCACCATCCACTGCCTGCGCGATGGAGCAACCTATCGCGGCACGGTGCAGACGGTGAACCCCAGCGTCCACACGAGCCGCCAGGTGAGTGAGGGCAAGCGGGAAGAGGAGCGCATGGAGGTGCGGCTCGACGCACGTACGGCGAGCAAAGAGGAGACACTGGCGCTGGGCATCGACGTGGGCGATATCGTCTCCTTCGACCCACGGGTTGAGATGACCGATACGGGGTTCATCAAGAGCCGTCATCTGGATGACAAGGCCGGCGTGGCGGTGTTGTACGGCGTCCTGCTGACGCTCCAACAGGAGGGGCGACAGCCCGCGCATCGCACCACGTTCTTGTTCAGCAACTATGAGGAGGTAGGGCACGGAGCCGTGGGCCTACCGGATGATACGGCCGAGCTGTTGGTAGTCGATATGGCCGCCAGCACGACGGGGGAGCATCAGAACTCGGACGAGTACTCGGTGGGCATCTGCGCCAAGGACTCGGGCACGGGTCCCTACGACATTGAGATGCGGCGGCGGCTGGTTGCGCTGTGCGAGGAGTATGGGATCCCCTACCGGGTCGACATCTATCCGTACTATGGTTCGGATGGGAGCTTTTACCTCAAGATGGGCGCAGACGCGCGCGTGGGCCTCATTGGCCCCGGGCTGGACGCCAGCCACGGCTATGAGCGCACCCACCGTGACAGCATCGAGGCAGCGGTGCGACTGGCTGTGCACTATGTGCTGGACGCGTAGCGACCGAGACCGTCGGCGGCACCGTATTGCAGGATGGCGGTACGGGCCGCTGCCAATTGACCACTCTCCGCGCTGCCGCTATAATGCCGCTGTCGGCGTGGGGGCCTGTGGGCAGGTATGCCAGGATGCCGTGCGGACGGAGCGCCGACACCAACAGCTTTCGACCGGCAAGGACGAGGCGACGGGCGCCGGGATCGCGCGGTGGGGGCCGGCCCCCTGCGATCGCGCCCTTTTTTTGTGACCGCCCAGCCTCCCGTCAGGAGCCGCGCAACACCACTGAGGGGGATCTGTGAAGCGTATCATCTACCTGGATTGTTACTCGGGCGCCAGTGGCGACATGTTGCTTGGGGCGTTGCTCGACGCCGGACTCTCGCTCGAGGATCTCAGGGCGGACCTCGCGCGTCTCGACCTGGACGGGTACGAGCTCACCGCCGAATCGCAGACCAGGCATGGTATCGTAGGGACCAAGTTCGACGTCGTGGATCTGGCCGGTGAGCACCCGGCGCGCAACCTTGGGGTGGTGCGTGATCTCATCGAGGGGAGCGACCTATCGGATCGCATCAAGGCGAGGAGCATCGAGGTGTTCACGCGCCTCGCCGAGGCTGAGGCCCACGTGCACGGCACGACCGTGGATGCCATCCACTTTCATGAGGTAGGCGCCGTCGACGCGGTGGTGGATATCGTCGGCTTTTGCTGTGCGCTGGAGCGTCTCGAGATCGAGGCCGTCTACTCCTCTGCTCTGCCACTGGGGAGTGGCATGGTTCGCACGGAGCACGGCTTGCTGCCGGTGCCCGCCCCGGCGACGCTGGAGCTCCTGGCCGCTGTGGGTGTGCCCATCGCTCCGAGCGACGCCAAGGGCGAGCTGGTGACGCCGACCGGTGCGGCGCTCCTCAGCGCGTTGGCCTGTTTCCAGCAGCCGGCCATGCGTGTGCGGCGCGTCGGGTATGGGTTCGGCACCCGGGAGTTCCCCTGGCCGAATGCCGTGCGCGTGTGGCTGGGCGAAGAGATTCCCGCGCGGCATCAACGGCCGTCGGCTGCGGGGGGGCCTGGGCATGACCATCACCATCATCACCACCATGCCCACGCGCACGGCCACCCCCACGCGCATGACCATCCGCACGGGCATGACCATGCCCACGAGCAGGAGGTTTGAGGGGAGCCTTTCGCCTTGGACGGCCGCACGCCGTGGCCGCCGGCGAATTTGGTGATAGCAGTCCACAGGGAGGCGTGTGAAGGGTCATGAAGGCCAAGACAGTGAAACTCGAACGCTTTACTCCGATGTACGGCTGGCGGAATCGTATCCTGCGGGTCGACCTGTCGGACGGTCGGATCTGGGCGCAGGAGGCTGCCCCGTATCTGCCCGACTTTATCGGTGCTCGTGGCTTGGCGGCGCGGATCCTCTGGGACGAGTACCCAGAGCCGGTGGACGCCTTTGACCCGCGCAACCCGCTCATGGTGATGCCGGGCGCGCTCACGGGGACGCGCTCCCCCTATTCGGGACGCACGAACATCTGCGCCTTTAGTCCACAGAGCGCACCGTACACCTGGTTCACGCGTGCCAGCATCGGGCTGGACTGGGGCGCCGAGCTGAAAAAGGCGGGGTACGACGGTATCGTGGTCACCGGCGCCAGCGATACACCGGTGCAGATCCTGATCCGGGACGATGAGGTGAGCATCCTGCCCGCCGATGACCTCTGGGGGCTCGACGCGCTCGAGGCCCAAGAGCGCACGGCGGCTGCGTTTGGCAAGGGGACCAAGACGCTCACCATCGGCCCCGCTGGGGAGCGCCTATCGCGCATCGCCACGATTCAGACGGGGAGCACCTCGACGGCCGGCCAGGGCGGGTTCGGCGCTGTGATGGGCTCTAAACAGCTGAAGGCGATCTCGGTCATCGGCTCCGAACGGGTCCCCGTGGCCGACCCCGAACGTCTGCAGGCCCTGTATCGCGCTGTGGGTGACGAGGTGCGCGGCAGTCGCGATCAGCGGCGGCGCATGGAGCAGCTGAACAAGCAGCTCGCCCAGGAGGGTGGCGGTCGGGCGCGCGTGTACCCCTGCACCAATGCATGCCCCACGCCGTGCCAGGGATTCTACTCGGACGTACAAAGCTGCGTGTTCAACCGCAAGTGGAGCGGCGGCATGTCGTGCGTGAGTAACGTCTTTCGCGGTGGCCGCCAGAGCTGGCTCTACGACTGGGATGTGGGCTTTCGCGGTGCCTTTGACCTCAGCATGCACTCCAACCGGATGGGCCTCAACCACTGGGAGATCTTGGTGGGGCTCGTGCCGTGGCTACGCGCCTGCCAGCGCCAGGGGCTGCTGTCCGAGATCAATGGGCGTCCGTTCGATTGGAACTCGGTGGAGTGGTGGGTCGAGTTCATTGACGACATTGCCCTGCGACGCGGGATGGGCGATGCGCTGGCCGAAGGCGGGTGGCGCGCTGCGCCGATGCTGGATCTGGGCGAGGACCTCATGCGGCGCTACTACACCGGCTGGGGCTATGCGGGGCACTGGGATGGGCACGCCGCCTTTGTGAACCCCATCTTTTTCCCGTTCTGGATCGTCGGCGCCATCCACTGGGCGATGGATACCCGCGATCCGGCGAGTAGCACCCACGGCTATGTGCAGAACGCCATCTACTGGGGCCCGGCCAGCGGTGTTCGCCGTGGCGACGCCAACATCACCTGGGAGCACATGATGGGCGTCGGCGAAAAGCTGTACGGCCGCGCCGACACCTTTGATCCGCGCAGCGGCTACGAGGGGAAGGCGATCCCCGGCTATGTGCACGCCATGCGCTCCATCATGAAGGACACGTTGCCCACGGACGACCAGGTGTTCCCCCTGATGTTCAGCCTCAACACTGAGGATTTCTACTCTCGTGTGGCCGGCATGGATGGCTGGGATGTAGATGCCGCGCTCTTGCGCGCGGGAACCGGTGTCGATTGGGATACGCAGGCCTTTGAGCACGCGGCCGAGCGCGTGCTCAACATCGAGCGCGCGATCACCATCCGGCACTGGGGACGCGACCGTAAAATGGACGAGCGCGTCATCCCCAGCTTTGAGTATGACGAGAACTGGATCAACCCCGAGACGTGTGATCGCAAAGCGCTGGATCGGGAGCAGTTTGACGTCGTGATGGACGAGTACTATCGCCTGCGCAGGTGGGATGTGGAGACGGGCTGGCCCACGCGCGAAAAGCTGGATGAACTCGGCCTGGGCGACGTGTACGACCCGATGGTCGAGGGTGCCAAGGCCGCCAAGGCGCTCCTGCCCGAGCTGCCCCCTGTGGAGCCGGTGGTGGACATCCACGCTAACGACCCGGACCGCGTCGAGAAGGGCGAAGCGGCGAGCTAGGAGGTTCTCGCAGACGTCAACGCCGAGGTAGCGGCGCTGCGATAGCTTCCGGTTACCGTGCTGAGTGCGACGGGCGCTGGGCACGGTGACCGGAAGCTTCTTACGTATCCACGATGCGGATCAGCGTTGATCCCCGCGGGCGCGCACCCACTCCCCAGCATTTTGCCCCCAACGATCGTGACGCGTACCTGCGTGCGGCGTGGTTGCGCGCGGCAGCGGTGGGACTCTGCACACGCCACGCGCGCGTTGACACGGGTGACGGCGCCTGCTATAACCTCGCCATCTGGTGATCCCCGAATGAGACGTGGAGGAGCCCCATGACCCTGCGCCTGCACTTTTCTCCGTCCGACTGGGATCGCATCGCGCGCGACTATGGCGCGTGGTGGGCGCACGAGTTGGACCGTCCCCTCGTGCAGATCACGGAAAAGGTGCCTGATCCCGAGCTGCCGGCAGAGCACACGTTTGCCAGCAACTATCCCTGGTCGTGGTCGGCGGAGGAGGTCATCGCCGCGGTGACGCCACACCTGGAGGCGATGCGTTACTATGGCGACGCCTTTCCGCGATGGTGGCCGAACCTGGGGCCCGGTGTGATGGCGGCGTTCCTCGGGGCAAGGGCGCTCAGCGTGCCCGAGACGGTGTGGTTCGAGCCTGATGTCCTGCGAGAGGTGCACGACATCCAGTTCTGTTACCAGCCGGAGGGCGCCTGGTGGCGGCGTGCGGCCGAGCTCACCAAGGCGGCGGTGGACGCCTGGGGCGACATGGTGCAGGTGGGGCACACCGACCTTGGCGGCAATCTAGATATCCTCGCGTCGTTTCGCACCACGCAGAACCTGCTCATCGATCTCTATGATGCGCCGGAAGAAGTGGCCCGATTGGTAGACGAGGTGACGCGCCTGTGGCTGCGCTACTATGACGAGCTGAACGCCATCATTGCGCCGACGTGCCCCGGCTCGAACTGCTGGGCGCCGATCTGGTCGAGCGGCACGACGTACATGCTGCAGTGCGACTTTTCCTACATGATCTCGCCGGCCATGTTCGAGCGGTTCGCCGTGCCCGATCTCGTCGCGTGCTGCCACCACCTGGACCACGCCTTCTATCACCTCGACGGCCGCGGCCAGATCGCACATCTGGACATGCTGCTCTCCATCGAGCGACTGCGCGGCATTCAGTGGGTGCCGGGCGACGGCGCGCCGCCGCCGGATCAGTGGCTGGATGTGCTGCGGCGCGTCATCGATGCCGGCAAGCTGTGCCAGGTGTTCGTCACCGCCGAGGGGGCCCGACATATCGTCAGGAACATCGGCGGGAAGGGGTTCCTCCTGGCCGTCAGCACAGACATGACGGCCGAGGAGGCGGGCGCCTTTCTACAGCTGCTGGCCCGTGAGGATATCTCGAGGTAGTGCGCGTCCGAACCGCGTTACGCCGGCCAGAGCTGCAGGCCACCGTCGACGCGGAGAACCTGGCCGGTGACAAAGGTGGTCTCGGGAGAGGCAAAGAACGCCACGGCGCGGGCCACTTCGATGGGGCGACCGTAGCGCTCCATCGTGCCGCTCTCTACGCGCATCTCGGGATCGCTGGGCCGGCTGGCCTCAAAGCGCGGCGTCAGCGTCGGGCCTGGCGCCACGACGTTCACCGAGACGTCGTAGGGCCGCAAAAAGGCGGCAAGGCACCGCGAATACTCGTTAACTGCCGCCTTGGCGGTGGAATAGATCGCCTCGTTCACCTGCCCCTGCAACCCCGCGATGCTGCTGATGTTCACGATGCGGCCCCACTTGCGCTCCATCATCTCGGGCGCTACCTCGCGGCAACAGTAGATGCACGTCATCAGGTTGCGGTCGAGGACGGTACGCACGTCGTCCAGGGCGACCTGCACGGCGTTGTTGTTCACTGGCTTGCCCGCGTTGGGCCCCGTCACCCCCGATCGGCCGATGTCGCCGCCGGCACAGTTCACCAGGATGTCGATCTGGCCAAAGAAGGCGCGGATCTCGCCCGCCGCTCGGGCGACGGCCTCGGGATCGGTGAGATCGGCAACCACGGGGATGGCCTGGATACCATACTCCGTGACGAGGGCGTTGGCCGCGTCTTGGAGGGATGCAGACTCGCCAAAGATGGCCGACGAGGTGGGCGACGTGCCATGGATGGCGACGTTGGCCCCCAGGCTGGCCAGGTGGTCGGCGATCACACGGCCGATGCCGCGTGACGAGCCGGTGACCCAGGCGACGCGATTCTCAAACGGGCGCGCGGTCTGTGGCATGGGTATCTCCCTTTATCTCGTAGAGGTTGTCTGGGCGCTGATCAAGCGAGCGCCTCGCTGCAGCACTTGTAGCATGCCGGGCGAGAGGCGTCAAGGTGGCGGGGGACCTCACCGCCGGCGCTCTGCCCATACAGCACCGCAGGCTAAAGCCTGGCGCTAGCACTGCCAAGTCGGCCTGCGCCGACTCTAGCCCGCGCAGGCGGGCTTGGCGATAGTCGCGCCGAGCTTTGGCTCGCGGCGCGCGGCTGCGCCGTCGTCGACGCCTACAGCTGGGTGGTGGCGAGGCAACGCCCCTTCATGCCAGCGATGCGCACGTCACGGAAGATCAGGCCCTGAGATTCGGCACGGGCGACGACGCGGTCCCACTCCCACGACTCCCAGCGGAAGAGGCGCTTGGCCGAGGCCTCGGGCACGGCGATGACGTTGCGCAGGTACCGCACCAGGAGGGTGGCCATGGCCTCTTCCTCCCCGATGTAGCGGGCGGCTTCGGGCACCTCTGGAAAACGCCGCAGGAAGAGATCGTACACGTAGGCATAGCCCCAGCGGTTGGCGTCCGAGACGCCTACTTTGACGATTTTCATCTCTGTCTGCAGCTCAGTCAGGGCACGGTCAAAGCGGCGAGCGTTGTCGCCGCCGCCGGGCAGCCCCGCCACCTGGCGCAGGCGGCTGGTGGCCAGGGCGCCCTCGTGGAGCAACGCCTCGTAGACGTTTTTGGCCTCGACGCTGAGCTTGCCCTCCTCGTATTGCAGGAGATAGTCGTCCACGTCGCCATAGTTGGGCGTGAGGGCGTAAAAGGTGGGCAGGAGCGACAGCGCCACCAGCGTGGGCTTGCCGCGGAGGAGCTTGCCATAGTAGGCGGCGCCCTGGGTGGGGAGCGAGTCCTTCCAGCGCCAGGTGCGGCCCAGGTCGCCGTCGCGGTGATTGAGAGGCACGGGGCGGCGGCTCCCGGTTACGGTGCCCCAGAGGGTCGGCATCTCGACGCCGGCGTCGCCAAAGAGGAAACAGAAGCCGACCTCATTGATGAAGGCGAGGGCTTGTTCCTCGGTCTGGGACCTGAGCTCGGGGGTGCGGTGGTAACGAAGGTCGCGAAGCGACTCGATCTGTTCGAGCGTGTAATCGAAAGACATGACTCACAGACTAGACTATAGAAGGCAGCGATGCCAGCGGCAGATGGCCGGTCAGAGTCCAGGCCGGACGCTGTGACACGGCGCGTCACCGGTGACCCATGTCGGGCACATGCAGCCGGAGGGCGTTGATCCAGCGGCGCGATGCGCCGCGTGCCGCGCCGATCACGAGACGAACTCGCCGACGATCACCCTGCCAGCGAGCTGTTCGCGCGTCATGGTGCGGGCGCGGGAGAGGGACACGCAGCGCTCGCCGAGCTCCCTGAGCATCGCCACGGGCGTGGTGAGGGCATTGCGCCGACCGTACTGCACCGGGCAGGGCGTGATGGCCTCCACGAAGGAGAACCCCGGACGCTGCAGCGCCGTCTCGATGACGCGGATGAGCTGGCGAATGTGAAAGACCGACTGCCGGGCGACATACTGCGCCCCGGCGGCCACCACGAGCTGGCACAGGTCGAATGGCGCGTCGGGGTTGCCCTCCGGCGTGGTCATGGTGCGCGCACCCTGGGGCGTCGTGGGCGTGACCTGTCCCCCCGTCATGCCATAGACGCCGTTGTTGGCACAGATGACCGTGAGGTCGATGTTGCGTCGCGCACCATGGATCAGGTGGTTACCGCCGATAGAGGCGATGTCGCCGTCGCCGCCAATGACGACCACCTTGAGATCCGGGTTGACGAGCTTGGCGCCGGTGGCAAAGGCGATGGGTCGCCCGTGGGTGACGTGCAGCGTATCGGCGGCAAAGTGGGGGCTGGGAATCCACCCGCCACAGCCAATGCCCGACACGAACAGGATGTCGTCCATGTTCCAGCCGAGGCGGTCGATGGCGCGCAGGATGGCGCACATCAAGATGCCGTGGCCACACCCGGGGCAGAAGGGCGTGGGGAACGACTCGGTGCGCACCATGCGCTTGATGGAGGCGTTGGTGCCCGTTGGGTTGCTCATTGCCAGTCCCTCACCGCGGCCACAATGTCGTCAGGAGTGATGACTTCACCATCGGTCCGGTTACAGCCGCGTGCGCCGGGTGCCAACCGCTGAACCTCGCGGAGCGCTTGACCGCGATTCATCTCGGGCACCAGGATACGCCGCGCCTTCGCCGTGGCGGCGCGGACGGCCTGGTCGTCAAAGGGCCAGAGGGTGCACAGACGCAGCAGGCCCGCCCGGCACCCCTCGGTGCGCAGAGTTTGCGCGGCGCGATAGGCGCTGCGGGCGCTAAAGCCGAAGGAGATGAATAGGACGTCCAACTCCTCATCGTCGCCCATCAGCAACCGTTCGACACGGGCATACGCGTCGCGATGGTCCAACACCTTGCGCGTCAGATGCTCCACGAGCATGGCCTGCGCGTCGGCCTCGGACGTGCGGCGGTACCCCCGGGCGTCATGCGTCGAGCCGGTTACCAGCAAGCGCTCGCCGTCACCAAAGGCGGGCATGGGCGGCACCGCATCGATGGCATCGCACGTCTCGGCGACAAAGGGCGCCGCGCCGGTGGCGCGTATCCGCCCAAAGACGGACGTCTCGGCGCCGATCTCGACCTTTTCGCGGAGGTGGCCGATCGCCTCGTCCGCCAGGACGATCACCGGCAGGCGAAAGCGCTCCGCCAGGTTAAAGGCGCGGATCGTCTCGCTGTACATCTCGGCCGCCGACCACGGAGTGAGGACAATGATCTCGTAGTCGCTTCCGGCGCCGTAACGCGCCTGCATCACGTCCCCCTGCGAGGGGCGCGTCGCTTGGCCGGTACTGGGCCCGGCGCGCTGCACATCGACGATCACGAGGGGGGTTTCCGTCATGATGGCGTAGGCGAGGTTCTCCATCATGAGGCTGAATCCCGGCCCCGAGGTGGCCGTCATCGCCTTGGCACCCGCCCAGGATGCCCCCACCACGGAGCCGATGGAGGCGATCTCGTCCTCCATCTGCGCAAAGACGCGGCCCGGGAGGCTGCGGAAGCGACGCGCGATGTGCTCCATGATCTCGCTCGCCGGGGTGATGGGGTACCCGGCATAGTAGGTGCAGCCGGCGGCGATAGCGCCCTCGGCGCACGCCTCATCGCCCTGCATGAGGTAGCGTCCGGGAGGGAGCACGCTCGGTATGGTGTGCCAACCCATGGGCCGTGTGGCGGACGTGATGGTGGTCATGCCTCAGCCAGCACCTCGATGGCTAGATCGGGACACAAGAGTTCGCAGTGGCGACACAGAGCACAGTTCTCGGCGTGGGCCACGATGACGGGGTGGAAACGCCCCGTCCACGTGCTCTCGTCGATGGCCAGCACATCGCGCGGGCACACACTGACACAGATGTAGCAGCCCTTGCACCACTCGTGGTTGATGGTGATCGTGATGGCGCCCGCCGACGCTCGCGGGCGCGCCGGATGCGTTGCTCCGGTTCCGGCAGAGCCCTCGACAGCAGCGTGGCTGCACTGCGATGTCATTGCCGGCTCAGCTTTTTGCGGAACTGGGCGGTGAGGGCCGGTACAACATCCCGCACGTCACCGACGATGCCATAGGTCGCGATCTCGAAAATGGGCGCCTCAGGGTCCTTGTTCACGGCCACGATCACGCGTGAGGTCGACATGCCGGCACGGTGCTGGATGGCGCCAGAGATGCCACAGGCAATGTACAGGTCGGGGCGCACAGTGCGGCCCGTCTGTCCTACCTGGTGCGCGTAGGGGATCCAGCCGGCGTCCACTGCCGAGCGCGAGGCGCCTACCGCACCTCCGAGAACCTGGGCGAGCTCGCGTAGCGGCGCAAAGCCCTCGGGGCCACCAACGCCGCGGCCACCGGCGACGATCACCCGGGCGTCGGCCAGGTTCACCTCGCCCTCCTCGATGATGAAATCGAGCACCTTGGTGACGATCTCGGCCTCTTCCAGGTCTACCGGTACGGCCACGATCTGTCCCTGCCGTGCCGGGTCGGGCGTCGGCATCTCGAACACGCGGTGGCGCACAGTGGCCATCTGCGGCCGATGATTGGGCGTGAGGATGGTGGCCATGATGTTGCCACCAAAGGCCGGGCGTGTCTGCTGCAGCAGCCCGGTCTCGGCGTCGATCTCGAGTCCCGTGCAGTCGGCCGTCAGGCCGGTGTAGAGGTGCGTGGCCACCGAGCCCGCAAGATCGCGTCCACGGGTGGTGGCGCCCAAGAGAAAGATGGCGGGCTTGTACTCGCGCACGAGATCCACCAGGACTTGGGAGTAGGGATCGGTGCGATACGTGCACAGCGTGGGGTGGTCCGCCAGGAAGATGCGATCGGCGCCGTAGGCGATGGCCTCCTTGGCCACCTCGGCGACGTTCTCGCCGAGGACGCAGGCGGACAGCGTGGTGCCGAGGCGGTCGGCAAGGATACGGCCCTGGCCCATCATCTCCCAGGAGACGCCGGCGGCCTGGCCCCGGAACTGCTCCACCCACACCCACACGCCGGAATAGCTCGCTCCGTCAGCAGGGGCGGCCTGCTTCTCGGGGAGGCTCAGGGCCTCGACAGGGCACTCGGAGATGCAAGCACCGCAGGCGGTGCAGTTGTCATTCACCGCGGCCACACTGCCATCCATCTCCAAGGCGGCAAAGGGGCACACCTGGACGCAAGCGCCACAGCCGATACAGGCATCGGTATCGATGATAAGAAACGCCATCTCTATGCCCCCTAGATCACCTTGTCCTGCAGTAGCCGGTCAGAGAGAACGTCGGCCATGCCGTCAACGCTGTCGCCGTCGATGATTTCCACCGTGCCCTCGCGCTTGGGCGGCGCGAAGATCCTGACCACTTTGGTGGGCGAGCCCTCCAGGCCAAGGAGCGCCGGATCGGTGCCGGGGAGATCGTCCGGGCCCCATGGGGTGATCTCCATGCGGCGGGCGGCGCGGATGCCGCGGAACGTGGGGTAGCGCGGCTGGTTGATATCCTTAACCACGGTGAGGAGGGCGGGCAGCCGACTGGCCACGATCTCGCGCCCCTCCTCGACGAGGCGCTCCACCTCGATCGTGCCCGCCTCGGGATCCATCGCGCGGAGCTTGGACACGTAGGTAAGCTGCGGGATGCCCAGCTGGTTGGCGATGCCCGGGCCCACCTGGCCGGTGTCGCCGTCCACCGCCTGTCGCCCGCAGAGGATGACGTCATAGTCGCCAATCTTGCGGATGGCCTGCGCCAGAGCATAGGCCGTGCACCAGGTGTCGGCACCGGCAAACTCGCGACCACAGAGGAACACGGCCTCGTCGCACCCCATGGCCACCGCCTCTTTCAGCTCCTTTTCGGCCTTGGGCGGGCCCATGGTGATCACCGTCACCTTGCCACCGTGCGCCTCCTTGAGGCGGATGGCCTCCTCAATGGCATAGGTATCAAAGGGATTGATGACCGACTCGACCTCACCGCGCATCAACGTGTTCGTTTCGGGGTCGATGCGCACCTCCGTCGTATCGGGTACTGACTTGATGCAGACAATGGCGTGCAATGTGCTCCTCCCCAGTGGATCTGCTCGTGAACGGGTCGCAGGCCATAGGGGTTGTGGGGTATGCGGTGTGCGGTGGCGCCTCAGGATCGGTGTACAGTGGCAGGTTTCGGGCTACAGCCACCTGAGGATGGCCTCGCTAGAGCCTGTACCCCGCATCGGCGTCCCACAACCCATCACCCACAACCCGTAACCCCTCACGCACGATTACTCTTCAGCCTCCCACGCCTCGCGATCATATGCCGGGAGCTCGCATCGCAGGGGGCGATCCTGGCGGTAGCCCAGGGCGTACTGGCCCTGAAGGAGTTGCTGGATCTCACGGCTGCCCTCGTAAATGACGGCGCCCTTGGAGTTACGCAGGTAGCGCTCCACGTCGTACTCGTCGGAATAGCCATAGGCGCCGTGGATCTGTACGGCATCAGCCGCCGAATCGAACGAGGCGTCGCAGGCGTACCATTTGGCCATGGCGGTCTCGCGGGTGTTGCGAAGGCCCTGGTTCTTCATCCAGCCCGCCTTCAGGCAGAGGAGCCGGCCGGCCTCTACGCGCTGGGCCATCTTGGCGATCATCTGCTGCACCAGCTGGTGCTGGCCGATGCACACCCCAAAGGCCTCGCGCTCGTTGGCATACTTGACGCTCGCCTCGAGGCACGCCTGGGTGAGCCCTATTGCGCCCCAGGCCACGGTGTAGCGCCCGTTATCCAGGGCGCTCATGGCGACCTTGAACCCCTCGCCATCCTCGCCGAGCATGTTCTCAGCGGGGACGGGCACATCCTGCATCGAGATAAAGCCGGTGTTGCCGGCGCGCACGCCGAGCTTGCCGTGGATGGTGCCCGTGGTCACGCCGGGGAAATCGCGATCGACGATGAACGCCGCCATGCCGCGATGCCCCTTGGAGGGGTCGGTTCGGGCGATGATGATGAAGGAATCGGCCACGTCGGCGAGCGAGATCCACATCTTTTCGCCGTTGAGGATATAGGTATCCCCCTCTTTGCGCGCCGTCGTCTGGATGGCGGCGGCGTCACTGCCGGCGTTGGGCTCGGTGAGGGCATAGGTGCCGATGCGCTCGCCCAGCGCCTGGGGAACGAGGTAACGCTGTTTCTGCTCCTCGGTGGCCCACTGGAAGAGGGCGAGGCTGTTCAGCCCGACATGCACCGACATGATCACCCGCGCCGAGGTGTCGACGCGCTCCAGCTCCTCGCAGGCGATACCCAGGGAGATATAGTCCATGCCGGCGCCGCCATACTTGACCGGCAGACAGATCCCCAGCAGCCCTTGTTCGGCCATCTTGTCCAGGAGGGAGCGATCAAACGTCTGTTCGCGATCGTGCTCCTTGATGGTCGGGGCGATCTCGCGCAGGGCGAACTCGCGCACCATCCTCCGCACCATGTCGTGTTCTTCAGACCAGGAGAAATCCATGCCACCACCTCCCAGGTTGGGTCAACGCCGGCAAGGGCCGGCAGCGCACACGCGCCGCAGTATAGCACTATGTGAAGAGGCGGGCAAAGGAAACAGGGCCGCGGGCGGGGGAAAGCCTCGCGTCGCGGGGGTACTGACTGTGGGTTGGGGGGCACGGGGCGGCGATGCGCGACGTCACGCTACTGCACCCGGGTGGGTGCGGCATGCCACTTCTGGAGCGCTGGATGGCTCTCGGAGAAGGTTCTCTCGGCGTCGCGGGTCTTGGCGAGCCGAGCAACGGCT
>DUUT01000033.1 GCA_012841405.1 Chloroflexota bacterium | reverse complement strand
CGCCCCATCAGCCGGAGCGCGCGGCTCGCCCCCCGACCGATGCTCGGGTACGCCCAATCCGCCACGCCGCTCCGTCCCGCACCCCGCTGGTGGTGGGAGTAGGCGCTCGGAACGCTCAGCGCCCGCCTTTTTTTACCCCAGCTTGACCGCAGGGCGCGCCCACCGTGGTAGGATGGTGGTCGAGGAGAAGAGTCCAGGGGAACGGCTCCCGGGGCCGCTGGTTACAGCGCGGGATCCTCCCGACACGAGACGGCGAGGAAAGATGCTGGTCATCAACGACAAGTACATGGCCGTGGATCGCGTGGCGACGTTCATCGTCTACCGCTCGGAGCGCGAGCGCATGACCACCTTTTGGCGCTTCTTTGGGCGCCTCGTCGCCTACCTCCCTCACTTGCGGCGCGCCCACTATGAGTGGCTGTTCACCATCAGCTACCGCCCCGCCCTATATGTCTCTGTGCACCAGTTCTGCCCCCCACAGCTGCGCATCGCCCTGCTAGCCAAGTGGGAGTTCGGGCTCGTGCTGGGCTACTGGACCCTCGGGCTGCGCCTGGGCCAACCCCTCATCTGGCTGAAGCGGCTCCAGGCAGCCTAGCGGAAGGCCGACGGTCGAGGAGCATACAGCCACCGCTCTAGTCCGTGGCCACCACCCGCCGCAGGAGGGCCTCCGGGTGACGCGCCAGGTCGCTCCGCGGCACGTCCCCGGCGAGCAGCGCCAGGAGCGTCGCATTGATGGCGCTATTGTCGGGCGCCGGTACCCCCAGCCGTTGCGCCTCGCCCGCTACGGCGCCATTGAGCGCCGTCACCTCCGAGCGCGTGCGTCCCCGCTGGACGTCGAGCTGCAGGGAGGGGGCCTTGCCACTGCGCCCGCCGGCAATGAGCCGCGCCATCAGGGGGCGGCTCACCTCCTCCGGCAGGCGCTCCATGAGGGCCACCAGCGCACGCACCGGGTAGCCCGGGAGGTCGACGACGGGGATCCCCGCAGCTCGCATGACGCCCACCGCCTCGAGAAAGGCAGCGCGCTCGAGGGCGTAGAGGCGTCGGTCAGCGAACACCTCCGCCGGAGACATGTCGACGATGGCTGGGATGGCGTTGCCCAGCATGTTGAGCAGCAGCTTGGACCAGCGGATGGCCCGGGCGTCATCGTAGGTGTGACAGCGCAACCCCGCGCGGCGCAAGATGCGCGCCAGCCCCGCCACCAGCCCTGCCGACCCCGTATAGGGAGCCAGTGCCAGGCCGCGGCGTCGGCTGCGCACCGTGTACACGCCCGGCGCAGGCGTGGCGCCATCTGGCGCGCCATCGGACGCGTCCCTCGTCGCCACGACCCAAGTGATGACGCCGGAGACGATGGGCACGTCCCCCAGCACCTCGGCAGCGATGGCGTCCCCACCAACGCCGTTCTGCAACACGATCGTCGACGCAGCGCCACCCACCGCGCGGCACACGGCCTGGGTATCAAAGACCTTGGTGGTCACGATGGTGAGGTCGACGCCCCCCATGGAGTGGATGAGGGGCCCCGCCTCGGTATCCGCGGCGATATCACAGACGGTCTCGCGCCGGCCGTCGCGCTCCAAGATGAGCCCCTGGGCCCGCACGCGGTCGACGTAGGCGCGTCGCCCCAGCAGTGCGACGCGATGCCCCGCCAACGCCAGGCTCCCACCCACCGCCGAACCGATCGCCCCGGCGCCCGCGATGAGGATGCGCATCGTCTAGCACGCCTCCTTGGCGCGCGGCACCGCTCGCGTGGTGACGATGGTCACGCCGCTGCCCAGCGCATTTTCCAGCACCACCTGCTGCGCCGCCACCGGCGCGCTGAGGCGCACCGTGCGCAGGCGCGCGGCCACGTCGCGGACCATCCCCTTGGGGAGCGGCTCCGCTGAGCGCACTGGCACGAGGGGCAGGGTGCCGCCATCGACGCGCACCGTCGTCGTCAGCGCGCGCGTGGGCGCCGTGAGCTCTTCCTGCACAAAGGCGATGCCACGGCGGCACGCCTGCCCCCGCACGGCGACGAGCGCACTCCCCTCAACGGTTGCCCGGATGGTGCAACCGACGGGGCAGGTGACACAGATGAACTCTCGTTCTTCCACAACAGGTCCCCCACGGCCACGATGAGTGGTCAGTGATCAGGCTCCACGGTGATGCAAACCTCTAGCGC
The DNA here is from genome assembly GCA_012841405.1 of Chloroflexota bacterium. Taxonomy (GTDB): domain Bacteria; phylum Chloroflexota; class Anaerolineae; order UBA1429; family UBA1429; genus DUUT01. The sequence continues at coordinate 12,125 of DUUT01000033.1, read as the reverse complement.
ATCGGCTCCGGCGATGGCCTGCGCATGCTCCGGCTGGAGGGACAGGGTCACCATCTCGGAGGGGCGCACGTAGCGCTGGCGGCGCGCGAGGAGCGTCTCGCCGCCAACACGCACCTCGGCGTGCACCGCCCGCTCTAGCGGTGTGCGCACGCGGAACTGCAGGGGAATCGCCTCCTCCGCGAGGCGCCCCAGGTGCACCCGCTGGGGCACCACATGGTGGACGTGCGCGCCCGCCTCGACGCGCACCGCGTCTCCCGGCGCGCCCGCTCCATCCCGGGCATACGCGGCGGCAAAGCGCCCCGCGCGCAGGGCGCTCGCGGTGACGTCATCCACGAGGTCGTACACGTGCACCACGTTGCCGGCGGCAAAGACGCCCGGCACGCTGGTGGCCATGCCCTCGTCCACGAGGGGCCCGCCGGTGCGCTCGTCGAGGGCGACGCCGGCCATGCGCGACAGCTCGTTCTCGGGGATGAGGCCCACCGACAGGAGGAGCGTGTCGCACGGCCAGGTGCGCTCCGTCCCAGGGATCGGCCGCCAGCGCTCGTCCACCTGGCTGGTGATCACCGCTTCGACGCGCTCGGCGCCCACCACCTCGGTGACGGTGGTGCACAGGTGCAGCGGGATGTCGAAATCGCGCACGCACTGCACGAGGTTGCGCCGCAGCCCGCTCACGGCGGGCAGGATCTCGAACATGCCCACCACCTCGCCGCCCTCGAGGGTCAGCCGGCGCGCCATGATCATGCCAATGTCGCCGGAGCCGAGGATGGCAAAGCGGCGGCCCGGCATGTACCCCTCGACGTTCACCAGTCGCTGGGCGGCGCCGGCGGTGTAGACGCCCGCGGGCCGCGTGCCGGGGATGGCCAACGCCCCGCGCGGCCGCTCGCGACACCCCATGGCCAGCACGAGGGCGCCCGCCGTGATGCGCGCCAGGCCCCCCTTTGGCCCCACCACCACCGCCGCGGGCCCGGGCTCGAGGGCCAGCACCATCGTGTCGGTCACGATCTCGGCGCCCGCCGCCTCCGCTTCGGCGATCCAGCGCGCGGCGTACTCGGGCCCCGTCAGGTCGGCACCGAACACGCGGACGCCAAAGCCGTTGTGGATGCACTGGGGCAGAATCCCGCCCGGCTCGGGGTTGCGCTCGATGACCAGCACGCGCTCGGCGCCCGAGCGACGCGCCTCGACGGCCGCCGCCAGGCCCGCCGGGCCGCTCCCGATGATCAGCGCGTCACACGTCCTGCGCCTCATGTCGGCACCTCCTTGGTGCCCCGCACCACGAGGCGCGAGGCGCCCCCCCGCTTGGTCAGCTCCAGCGGCGAGACGCCCAGCTCGCGCGCCATGATCCCCAGGACGAGGGGCAGGTCAAAGCCGCCCTGGCAGCGGCCGGCCCCCAGGCGCGTGCGGCGCTTGAGGGCGTCGTAGGTACGCGCCGGGATAGGGCGATGCATGGCGGCCATGATCTCGCCCTCGGTGACCATCTCACAGCGGCACACGATGTGGCCATAGCGCGGGTCCTGGGCGATGAGGGCCGCATGGTCCGCGTGGCTCAGCTGCGCCACCCGTGGCGGCGCCGCGCGATGCGGCACGTAATCGGCACGGGGGATGAGAGGCAACCCCGCTTCGCGCAGCAGATCGACGACGTACTCGGCGATGGCCGGCGCGGCCGTCAACCCGGGCGATTCGATGCCCGCCAAGACGACGAGGCCCGGCGCCTCCCGCGGCGCGTCGATGAGGAAATCGCCCGTGCTCCCGGCGGCGCGCAGCCCGGCAAAAGTGCGAATGACGTGGCGCGGGTTCAGCGTTGGGACCAGCCCTAGGGCCCCGGAGAGCACCTCGTCCAGGCCGACGGCGGTGGTGCGCAGGTCGTCCTTGGCCTCCACATCGACGGCGTTGGGGCCCAGCATCACGTTGCCATGGATGGTGCGCGTCACCAGGATGCCCTTGCTCACCGGGGTGGGGCAGGGAAAGAGCACGGTGCGCACGGAGGCGGCGGCCTCCTTGTCGAGGACGAAATACTCCCCCTTGCGCGGCGTGATGGTGAATCCATCGAGGCCGGCGGCGCGCATGAGGTCGTCGGTCCAGAGCCCGGCGGCGAGGACCACCCACCGCGCTCCGATGGTGCCACGGGTGGTAGTGACGCCCGTGATGCGCCCCACCCCCGGGCGCCCCCCCTCCCACAGGAACCCCGTGACCGCGGTCTCGAGGGCGACGGTGACGCCGTTCATCACCGCGTGCTCGGCCGCGGCAATGCACAGCCCAAAGGGATCGACGATGCCGCCGGTACGCGCCCAGAGGGCGCCGGTGGCCGACGGGTGCACGCCGGGCTCGGCTGCACGGAGCGCCTCCGCGGAGACGATGGCCATGTCGGGCACGCCGTTCGCCACACCGCGCCGATAGAGCGCGTCGAGCGTCGGCAGGTCATCATCGCTGAGCGCCACGACGTAGGTGCCACAGCGGTCGAAATCGACCTCCAGCTCCGCGCAGACGCGCTCCATCATGGCGTTGCCCGCCACGTTGAGCCGCGCCTTGAGCGAGCCGGGGACGGCGTCGTACCCGGCGTGGACGATGGCCGTGTTCGCCTTGGTCGTGCCCTCGCCTACGTCCGACGCCTTGTCCACCAACAGCACCCGCAGCGCATAGCGCGACAGCGCGCGGGCGATGAGGCTGCCGACGACCCCCGCACCGACGACGATCACGTCGTACGGCGAGGCGTCGCCACCCGATGTATCCATGCGTGGGTTCACGGCGCCATCCACCCGCGCGAACGCTCGACGGCGCGCGCCCAACCGCGATAGCCCTCGGCACGCCGCGCGTCATCCCACTGGGGGAAGAAGGTGCGTTCCTCACCCCAGTGCTGCCGCAGCTCGTCGGTCGTCGACCAGACCCCTACCGCCAGGCCGGCGGCGTAGGCGGCCCCCAGGGCCGTCGTCTCGCGCACCGTGGGGCGCACCACCGGCACCCCCAGAATGTCGGCCTGCAACTGCATGAGGAGGTCGTTGACCACCGCGCCCCCATCGACCTTGAGGCTCCGCAGGCCAATGCCCGAATCCGACTCCATGGCGTCGAGGATCTCGCGCGCCTGGTAGCAGATCGCCTCGAGGGTGGCCCGCACGAGGTGCGCGCGATTCGTAAAGCGCGTCAGCCCCACGATGACGCCGCGGGCGTACATATCCCAGTGGGGGGCGTACAGCCCGGAAAAGGCGGGCACAAAGTAGACGCCGCCCGTATCCGGCACGGTGGCGGCGATGGCCTCCGTCTCGGCGGCGTCGGCGATGAGCCCCAGGTTGTCGCGCAGCCACTGGACGGCGGCACCGGTGGCGGCGATGGACCCCTCCAGCGCGTAGGCACAGCGCCCGGCGCCCAGGTGATAGCCCACGGTGGTGAGCAGGCCCCGCGTCGAGGCGACGGGGCGCTCGCCGGTGTTCATCAGCATGAAGGAGCCCGTGCCATAGGTGTTCTTGGCCTCACCGGGAGCAAAGCAGGCCTGGCCCACCAGGGCCGCCTGCTGGTCGCCCAGGGCGCCGCATACCGGCCAGTCTAGGGGGGCGCTATCGGCCACAATGCCGGTGACGGTCCCATAGCTCGCCGCCTCGCTCGAGGGGCGGATCGCCGGCAGCATGGCCCGGGGGATGCCCAGAGCCGCCAGCAACCCGGGATCCCAATCGAGCGTTTCCAGGTTCATCAGCATGGTGCGCGAGGCGTTGGTGACGTCCGTCACGTGTACGCCGCCCCGGGGGCCACCGGTGAGGTTCCAGATCAGCCAGGTATCGATGGTGCCGAACAGGGCATCGCCGCGCTCGGCGGCGTCGCGCACGCCCGGCACGTTCTCCAGTAGCCACAGCAGCTTGGTGGCGGCAAAGTAGGTGGCCACCAGCAACCCCGTGCGCTCGCGGATGAGCGGCTCGAGCCCCGCCCTGATGAGCTGTTGGCACTGCTCAGCGGTGCGCGTGCACTGCCAGACGATGGCATTGTAGAGAGGTTGACCCGTCTGGCGATCCCAGACGACCGTCGTCTCCCGCTGGTTGGCAATACCGAGGACGCGGACATCCGCCGGGCGCAGACGCCCCGCCGCGAGGGCCCCGATCACCACCTCCTGCGTCTTGGCCCAGATTTCTAGCGGGTCGTGCTCCACCCAGCCGGCCTGGGGCAAGATCTGCCGGTGCTCCGCATAGTCCGAGGCGATGACGCGGCCGGCGCGGTCAACGATCATGCAGCGCGTGCCGGTCGTCCCCTGGTCGATAGCTGCGACATAGTCACCCATATGTGCTCCCACAACGGTTGATGCCATGAGCCTCCGTCGATACTACGCCTGAGGGGCAGAGGCGTCAAGAATGGCCGCGATTGGCGGAATTGCGCCCCGTGTGCTACCATCGGATGGCGTGCCGGGGCACTGCGCGTCAGCCGCATGCACCACGCGGCGAGGGAATGCGCAACGCCAGCGAGGTGCGAGTGTTCCAATAGGGGGTACCGTTGAATAGCGAGTCGAACGGAGGGCCATGGACGCGTTGCGGTACGTGGCAGTGATGGTGTTGGCCTACGGCCTGGGGGCGATTCCCTGGGGATACGTCTGGGCCAAGCTGCTGAAGAACATCGATGTGACCAAGGTCGGGAGCGGCCGCACCGGTGCAAGCAACGTGTTGCGCGCCGCCGGTGTGCTCCCCAGCATCCTCACCTGTCTGAGTGACGTGGCCAAGGGATACGGCGCCGTCGCCCTGGCTCGCTGGCTGGCGCCGGGCGTGCCCACCGTGGCGGTGCTCGCAGCGCTCGCCGCCGTCGCCGGGCACAACTGGTCGCTGTTCCTGCGCTTTGACGGGGGCGTAGGCACCATGACCACCGTGGGCGCGTGTCTCGCCCTCATGCCCGTCGCCGCTGCGGCAGGCCTCGTCGCCGGGGGGCTGGCGGTGCTCATCTGGCACTACACGTCGCTGGGCTCCCTGACCCTCGCCGCCGCCCTTACCCTCGCTGCGGCCGTAGGCGCCCTGCAGGGCGTGTGGCCGCCGGTGTCCCTCCTCTTTGCCGTGGGCACCAGCGCCATGGCCGTCTGGGAGCTGCGCCCGAACATCCAGCGCATCCGCAACGGCACCGAGCGCAAGCTCGGCCAGTTCATCCCCACCGGCCAGCGGGACGTCCTGCCCAACGACCGCAAGGGCTGACGCCAGCGGCGGTGGTGGGCGCACCTCAGCGGCGCCCCCACCGCCGTCCGTGTCAGTGCAGGATCTTGCTGAGGAACGAGCGGGTGCGCTCCTCGCGCGGAGCGGTGAACAGCTCGTGCGGCGTCGTGTCCTCCACGATCTTGCCCTCGTCCATAAAGATGACGCGCTTGGCGGCGGCGCGGGCAAAGCCCATCTCGTGAGAGACCACCACCATCGTCATCCCCTCCTGTGCCAGCTCGAGCATCACGTCGAGCACCTCCTTGATCATCTCCGGATCGAGGGCCGAGGTCGGCTCGTCAAAGAGCATGATCTTGGGCTGCATCGCCAACGCGCGGGCGATGGCCACGCGTTGCTGCTGCCCCCCCGAGAGCTGGCCCGGGTACGAGGTCGCCTTGTCGGGGATGCCGACCTTGTTCAGCAGGTCCATGGCGATCTCTTCGGCCTCGGGGCGCGAGCGCTGGCGCACGATGCGGGGCGCCAGGGTGATGTTATCGAGCACCGTGAGGTGCGGGAAGAGGTTGAACTGCTGGAACACCATCCCGACCTCTCGCCGCACCTGGTTAATGTTCGCGCTGTCGGTGAGGGGCACGCCATCCACCACCACCGAGCCCGAATCGGGCACCTCCAGGTGGTTGATGCAGCGCAGCAGGGTGGACTTGCCCGAGCCGCTCGGACCGATGATGATCACCACCTCCCCCGGGGGCACGTCCATGGACACGCCGCGCAGCGCCGCCACGCGGCCATGGGAGAACGTCTTGTGGAGATCGCGAATGGCGATGGCCGGCTGGCACGATGCCGTCGGGTCGCCCCGCACTGCTGGTGATGTGGTCACGGCCATTGATCACTCCTTGGAAATCCACCCTCAGCGCTCGAAGCGGCTCTTGGACTCGATAAACTCGACGACGCGCGACGAGAACAGCGTCAGCACGAGATAGCAGAGGGCCACGAGAATCCAGGTGTCAAAGCTGAGGAACGTGCGCGCCATGTACTCGCGTCCCCGGCGCGTGAGATCGGACACGGCCAAGACCGACACGAGGGACGAATCCTTGAGCAGGGCGACGAACTCGTTGCCCACCGGCGGCAAGATGACGCGCACGGCCTGGGGCAGGATGATGTAGCGCATCGCCTGGAACGAGTTCATGCCCAGCGAGCGCGCCGCCTCCATCTGCCCTTGATGGATGGACGAGATCCCCGCGCGAAAGATCTCGGAGCCATAGGCCCCGTAGCAGATGGTGAGGCCGAGCACGGCGGCGGCGTAGGGATCGAGCCGCAGGTTCAGGAACCACGTGCTGGCGCCCTCGAGAACAGGGACCTTGGCCAGCACCCCACCGACGCCGTCAAACACCTGCGGCAGGGCGAACCAGATGAACAGGAGCTGCACGAGCAGCGGGATGCCGCGGACGACCTCGACATAGAGGGACGAGAGGCCATAGATGATGCGGTTGCGCGAGATGCGCCCGAGGCCACCGAGGAGGCTCACCAGCAGGATGAACGCAAAGGACGTGGTCACGAGGCGCAGCGTCACGAGGATGCCATCCGCCACGAAATTCCAGATCTCGAGGAACGGGTAGGGGCGGATGCGGGTCAGCAGCCACACGCCAAAGGCCACCACGAACACCAGGATCCACCACGTGGCCACGCGCTGGTTCGTCTCGCGGCGCAGGCTCAAGGCGGCTCCGGCCACGGCCACCGCGCCCACCAGGGCGGCCCAGAAGCCGGGGGCAGGCGTCAGCGCCGGGCCGGCCACGGTATAGAGCATCAGAGAGAAATCGATCTGATGCAGCCAGGCTAGGAGCAGGGCGAAGGGGCCGATCACCGCGATGTGGATGAGTGCCGGAATCCAGCGCAAGCCGCGCTGCGGCACGCCCTGGGTGCCGAGGCCATAGGCGCCCATGGCGAGGGCGCTCAGGAGGGGCACAACCATCACCAGCACAAAGCTGGCGTGCTGCCCGAGATGCCGCGCATTGCGCGCAATGCCGGCCACCCAGCCATAGCCCGAGCTCGCCGGGTACGGCACCGGCACCGCATCGACGACGACGGCGGCGAGCTCCTCGTCCACCGGCGCGTGCGCCTGCTTGTAGTGCTGCCCGGCAATCAGCGGCTCAAAGTGGGAGACGGTCACCGTCCCCAACGAAAAGCGTGTCTGTGCGGCCGTGATGCGCGCAGCGAACATCGGCAACGCGTACGACACGAGGATGATGACAGCACCGGCCACGCCCAGCAGCAGACGGCGGTCGAGCCGCCCTCCGCTAGCCTTGGAGCGTGCCAGCGCGCGTGTGACGATCGCCACGTTACCTCCTCACCAGGGCCCAAACAGAGTGGGGCCCGTCTTGACGCTGTCCCCAGCGACAGGCCCCACCGTTGGCACCTTCATAGCTGGCCACACCATCGCTGGCCACACCGAGAGCGCTAGGCCGTGTTTCAACAATGCACCCGACGTAGAAGCGACGTCCCCCGAGCGTACGCGAGGGGCCCTGACGCCCAGCACCAAGGTTTCTCGCCACGCTCGGAACGACGCCGTGGCCCTTTTTCCAAACACTACCTAGTCGCGCCGCTCTCCCAGGTATGCCGACTGAACCTGTGGGTTCTCCAACAGATCACGGGCGTCCCCTGCGAGGACGATCGCGCCCGTCTCCAGCACATAGCCCCGCGTGGCCACAGAGAGTGCCATAGCCGCATTCTGCTCCACGAGCAGGATGCTCGTGCCCTGCGCATTGATGCGCTTGATGATCTCAAAGATCTCTTCGACGAGAATGGGTGCCAGCCCCATGGACGGCTCATCCAGCAGGAGGAGGGAGGGGCGCGACATCAGGGCGCGGCCCATGGCCAGCATCTGCTGCTCGCCCCCCGAGAGCGTACCGCCCAACTGGTTGAGGCGCTCCTTGAGCCGAGGGAAGCTGGTGAACACCAGATCCATGGTCTCGGCGATCTCTTTGGGGTCGTTCCGCGTGTAGGCCCCCATCTCCAGGTTCTCCCGCACGGTGAGGCTGCCAAAGATCTGGCGCCCCTCCGGCACCTGGCTGATCCCCAGCCGGACGATGCGCTCCGCCGGCATGCGGATGAGGCTCTCGCCCTTGAAGCGGATGTCGCCCGCCAACGGTCGCAGCAGGCCGGAAATGGTACGGAGCGTGGTGCTCTTGCCCGCACCGTTCGCGCCGATCAGGGTGACGATCTCGCCTTCATCGATCTGGAACGAAATCCCCTGCAGCGCGCGGATGGCGCCATAGGCGACGGCCAGGTCAGTGACGTGAAGTAGCATCGCCTAGATCCTCTTTCCCATGCGCTTACCGAGATACGCCTCGATGACGCGGCTATTGCTCTGGATCTCGTGCGGCGTGCCGCGGGCAATGACCTGGCCAAAATCCATCACCGTGATCCACTCGCAGATGCCCATCACCACGCGCATCTGGTGCTCGATGAGCAGAATGGTGAGCTTGAAGCGATCGCGGATGAAATGGATCAGCTCCATGAGGCTCTCGGACTCGGTCGGGTTCATGCCGGCCGCCGGCTCGTCGAGCAAGAGCAGCCGCGGCTGGGCAGCCAGCGCCCGGGCGATCTCGAGCCGGCGCTGCTCGCCGTAGGGGAGGTTCTTGGCCACCTCGCGCTGGCGATCCTGGAGCCCGAACACCGCCAACAGGTCCTGGGCTTGCTCCGTCAGCACGCGCTCCTGGCGACTGAAACGGCCCAGGCGCAGCACCGCCTCGAGCATGCTGTACCCCGCGTGGGTGTGGTAGGCGATGCGCACGTTATCCAGCACCGTCAGGTTCTGGAACAGGCGGATGTTCTGAAAGGTGCGCGCGACGCCACACTGGGTGATGTGGTGCGAGTCGACGCCCACGAGCTCCCGTCCCCCAAAGAGGATGCTGCCCTCCGTCGGCTCGTACAGGCCGGTGATCATGTTGAACACCGTCGTCTTGCCGGCGCCGTTCGGGCCGATGAGGCCGTAGAGCCGCCCCTCGGGCACCCTCATGTCGAAATCCGATACGGCGCGCAGCCCCCCAAAGAGCTTGGTCAGGCGGCTGATATCGAGCAGCGAACCGTTTGCATCGGGTGCGACGCCTGGTTGTGCGGCCATGTTACGCATCCTCCGTCCCACCAACACCGGCCGGGCTCACGGCTGGCACGGGTCCAACAACGTCGCGTTCAGGCGGCAGCGGCGCCCGCAGCCAGCCCCACTCGGTCGTCCCCAGGAGGCCCTGTTGTCGCACCAGCATGATGATCAGCAACAGCACAGGGTAGATGACAAAGCGCCAGTCCTCAAACCCCTGCGGCAAGACCACACGCAACCCCTCGATGATCAGAGCAAAGAGCGCCGACGCGACGATGGTGCCCGTCATGCTGCCGAGCCCACCAAAGACGATGATGATCAGGGGATCAAAGCCCTTTACAAAGCTAAAGCTGCTAGGATGCAGGAACCCAAAGAGGTGCGCGTAGAGCCCCCCCGCCACGCCGGCAAACAGCGCGCCGATGGCGAAGGCAATGGCCTTCTGCTGGGCGACATCGATGCCCATCAGTTTGGCCGCCGTCTCGTCCTCCCGCACCGACATGATGGCCCGCCCCTGGCTTGACCAGATGAGGTTGCGCATCACGATCACCGCGGCGCACAAGCCGAGATAGACCCAGGTCCACGTCGTCCACCGGGGGATGCCCACCATGCCCCGGGCCCCCTTCATCGTGGCGATCACCAGGTCCGAGTTCTGGAGGGCGGTGTAGACCATGATGGCAAAGCCCAGGGTGGCGATGCCGAAATAGTCCGAGCTGAGGCGCAAGAGGGGCAACCCCACCAGGTAGGCAATGATCGCCGCCATGGTGCCGCCGTTCAGCAGCCCGAGGGCAAACACCACCCGCTCGGCCACCGCCTCCGGCAGTGCCCCGAGCACGCTGCCGAGCCCGGCGGAGACGCCCCGCTGCACCAGCCAGGTGAGCGCCACCCCAACGGCCAGCGAGAACGCCACCAGCACCAGGCTCACCAGGGTGACGATCATCCAGCGCTCGTGCGCCTTCAGAAATGCGTCCAAGGAGGTCTCGAGCCTCCTGCGGATGGCGCCCAGCCGGATGCGCTGGGTCATGACGAGGGTGGCTAGCACGCCCACCTGCCCCGCCACCATCCAGGACAGGGCGCCGATCTGCCCGCCACTCCACGAGCTCACAAAGTCCTTGGTGATGAGGGCCGAGCCATACGCACCGATGGCGTAGAACCCGATGTGGCCTAGGGAGAACTGCCCGTTAAAGCCATAGATGAGGTTCAGCCCCAGCGCCGAGATGGCCGTCACAGCCGCCAACTGGATCACGTTGTACCAGTAGGGCGTGATCCTCTCGGTGGCACTGGCATAGCTGACGAACACGTACACGCCAACGGCAACGACGAGCGTCGGGATCCAGGATGGGATGATGTGTTTTCGCTGCATCGCGCTCCTCCTCCTAGACCTTTTCGACCTGTGGCTCGCCCATGATGCCGGTGGGTTTCACCAAAAAGACGACGATGAGCACAAAGAAGGCAAACAGGTCGCGCAGGCGAGAGCCCGTGGGCACAAAGCTCACCACCAGCACATCGATGCTGCCCATCAGCAAAGAGCCGATGAACGCCCCGGCGATGTTGCCGATGCCGCCGAGCACGGCGGCGACAAAGGCCTTGAGGCCGGGCATCAGCCCCATGAAGGTCCAGATCTGCGGGAACGCAATGGCGTACAACACCCCGCCCGCGCCAGCCAGCGCCGCGCCGAGGGCAAAGGTGAGCGAAATGATGCCATCGACGTTGATGCCCATCAGGCGGGCCGTCGGCTTGTCGATGGCCGCCGCGCGCATGGCCTTGCCAACCTTGGTATGCTTGACGATGTACTGCAACAACAGCACCAGCAGCGTCGTCGTCACGGCAGTGATGACGGTGATGTTGGTGATGAGCACGCCCCCCACGTCCCAGACGACCACCTCGAAGGGGCGCTTGTAGGTGATAAAGTCGGCACTGAACACCCACTTGAGGGCGGTAAAGTATTCGAGGAAGAACGACACGCCGATGGCGGTGATGAGGGCGGCGATGCGCGGCGCCTCACGCAGCGGCTTGTAGGCCACCCGTTCGATGACGATGTTCAGGAACGTGCACACGACCATCGCCAGCAGAATTGCGGGAATAAAACCCCACCCGTACTGGGTAATGGCATAAAAGCTGGCGAACGCGCCCACCATAAAGACATCGCCGTGGGCAAAGTTGATCAAACGTACGATGCCGTACACCATCGTATAACCGAGAGCGATGAGAGCGTAGACGAATCCCAGCTTGATACCATCGACCACGGCCTGGACAAAGTAGACCGGGCCATTGGTCCGCACCAGGAGGACAACGCCCCACACGATGCCCACGGCAAGCGCCCCGTAGATGATCCATACGATAGCGCGAAGCACGTTCTGAAGGAAGGGACTCTTCATGCAGCCTCCGTGGTCGCCTTGCGGTCCAAGGCCGGCCTTGCCAGGGCCACCTCGACGGCAAGGTCTGCAGGGCGAACAGTCATTCACCAGACAGTACAGCGGGGAGGGCACGGCATCGTGGCCCTCCCCAATACGCGAGCAATTACGGCGTGACGAACTTGTAGAACACAAACTGGCCGTTCTCAACCTTGTTGACGGCCGCCTTTTTCACCGGGTTGTGCTGCGCATCAAAGGTGATCTCACCCGAGACCCCCTCATACTTGACTGCAGCCATGGCGTCCTTGACGAGGGTGGGGTCATCCGCCCCGGCATCGGCGATCGCCTGCAGCAGGATCCCGGCAGCGTCATACGCGAGCGTCGCCAGAGCATCGGGCTCGGCACCATACTTGGCCTTGTAGGCAGCAACGAAATCCTGTACCAAGGGGCGCGGATCGGCCGGCGAGTAGTGGTTGGAGAAGTAGCCCCCCTCCACCATGTCTACCCGCAGCTCCGGCGAGTCCCAGCCGTCCCCTCCGAGCAGCGTGGCCTCGATGCCCTTCTCCTTGGCCTGCT
>DUUT01000032.1 GCA_012841405.1 Chloroflexota bacterium | reverse complement strand
CCAGGTCCGCGCCGGGGGCGGCCGCCGGGGTGGGCACCGGCGTCAGGGGGGCAAAGGCGCGCTCCGCCGCGCCCTCCACCAACTGCTCGATCTCGCCGAGCAGCTCCTCGGCGGGCCGCGCCGGGAATACCTCATCCGCGGGTCCCCACGGGCTGTCGGGGTAGGCCCGGCCGTCCTCCGTCAACACGAAACGCCAGGGCTGGGGGGTTCCCGCATAATAGTCATCCTCCCGGAACAGGCCCAGCGGCCTCAGGAAGAGCAGGTAGGTGGTGTCGGGCGCGAGCGGTATCACATAGCCTGCGTCCAGCGCCTCGTGTCGCAGGCGTTGGATCGCCTCCCGCGAGGAGACGGCCCGCCGCGAGGCGCCACCGTAATCCCACACCTCGGCCTGCACCACGCGGATGGTGTCCGGCCCCTCCCCCTTGAGATAGCGCTCGACCCGCAGGCGGTAGACCTGGCCCAAGACATAGGAGTCGTCAGAGGCTCGGGAGCGGTTGTCAGCGTTCCTGGCGAGGTTGATCTCTCCCTCCGTCCCCTCCAACCGGCCGACGGCGATGACCGTCGATAGCTCCACCAACTGCTCGAGGTTTCGAGCGCTGACGTAGGAGGGCCGGCCCGACGTGCAAGGGGCGGAATCGCTGCCCAGCGATGGGGCGCAACTCAGGATGAGCAGCCCAAGGATCGCCAGCGGCCAGGCGGCGCGGCAGCCTGACCTCGCGCTTGGTGCCGTCACACCCTTGCGTTCCATGTGCAGCCTCCCCGTTGGGCGCCGGAATGGCGGCGGGGGCGTCTGGATCACGAAAGCGCGAAAGCAATGCGAAAGGCGCGAAAGAACATCGCATCGCAAGGGACTCTCGTGCACGGAGGGGGACCCTTCAGGATCCCGCCCTCGCTTGCGGGTGGGCCTTTCGCCCCCTTCGCGAGTTCGCGATCCAGACGCCCTGCCGCAGACCCCCTGACGCAGAGGACGGTTCCTTCCAGGAGCCACGGGTTCCCCACGCTGGCCAAACGCCGTCGCTCACTCCACCCGCAGCAACACCCGCGCCGACGAGTGGGGGTAGGGCGAGAGGGCATCCTGCTCCGCCAGCGTCAGGACGTCCAGCCGCGCATGAGGCTCGCCCACCATCACGATCCGCAGCTCGTACTCCCCCGGCTCCGCCGGGACGGGGATGGATACCGGCATACTGCGCCACTCCCCCGCGGGCGAGTGCACGTACAGGGGCGTGTGCACCTCACCACCATGGTGGATCGGTACCTGCTCGAAATCGACGAACGCCACCACGCCGTAGCGGTGCTCTTCCTCCCTGCCGACGTGCAGGTAGAAATCCAGCATCCCCCCCGCGGGGGCCCGCGTCTCGGTCCAGATGATCCAGCCCCGGGTCGGCCCTGCCCCGCGCGGCTCGGCGAGGTCGCTCGGCACGAACCCCGGCAACCTCCCATCATCGGCCGGACGCCGGTCGCCCTGGATGTAGGCCCCCTCCGGCGCCGCCACAGAGCCCTCCACCGAGAGGCTGGCCCGCGCGAACCGGACGTTGGGGAGGGTACGATCCTGGAAGGAATCGTACCCGGCCGGGCCCGGCAGGAACGGGTCCTCCTGGAACACCACCAGCAGGTCGTGCAGGCCCTCCCCCGTGACGGTCACCGTGATGGGCACCATGACGGCATCGCCGAACGCGATCCCCTCGTGAAGCTGGAAGCGGGCAGCCTCCGGGCTACAGGGCACCTGGAGATAGTCGAGCAGGCAGAGGAGCCCGTAACCGTGCGCGTGCTCCCGGCCGGCATGCAGGAAGAACTCGCCCCGGAAGGGCTCGCCCCGTGGAAGGAAAAAGGTGCTGTCGGCGCCAGGCACCATCTGGCCGTACGTGCCGCGCAGGCCATCAGCAATGCCGCCGGGGTTCTGCCGGATGAACGCCTCAATCTGCCGGGTTGCGCCCTCACGATCATAGATGGCATTGCCATCGGTACCGGGTGGCACCGTGCTGCGCAGGATCGCGCTTGGCGCGAACACCTCGGGTGTGTCAATGGGTAGGGTCGCTTGTCGACCTGAACAGCTGGCAAGAAGCAGAATGACAATCGTGTACTGGTATGCTCGTCGAAACATGGGATCTGTTCTCTCGGATGACCGGATCCCCGACGTTAGCCGGTGTCCTGGTTGTGTCGCATAAGCGATGCTGGTACTGATGGCCGATATGTTGAGCTATCAGTACCAGCCTGCCAAGCAGTGGCTACGGCACCTGGAAAGGTCCGGGACCTATGCGCTCATAGGAGTACCTTTTGCCGTTCACGCGCACCACATGATCTGCATACGTCCGATGCGATGTACCGCCATAGAACAGATCAGCAGGTGTAACGGCCAAGGTCGAGTCATTATGGCAAGGACCTGCCGACAAATGTTGATCCTGTTGCGCCGTTTCCCAGATGGTACCATTCAAAAACTCGTGCCCCACAAATACGTTACACGCGTCGATGCATACCCCCTCGGTGGTGTACGTACGTCCTCGGGACCACACCCTCCAGAGCATCCCATCCTGATACCAGTCCATCGAGCGCTCCAAAGTAACACTCACACCGTCCGGATACTCAATTGATAGGGAGCAACACCTCCACTCCCACCGTTGTCCTGGTCATCCATCGGAATGACGACCTCTTCCATGGCAGTAACTTCATGAACGGTCACCGGAACAAGCTCTTCCTCTCCGTCAGAAGATCGCTGCGTGACCCACTCTACACGCGATGACTCGATCAGTACTGGCTCGGGAGCTTGGGGCAGTATGGGGTCGTCAGCCATCACTGCAAGCGAGCCCACGCTGAATAGAATGACCGCCAGACTTACCACCGCCAGTAATCTCATCCGATGCATGGTATACCTCCCTGAACTAGCCGCACCGTCTCGCGTACGGGCGGATTCATGAACCCTTTTTAGAGAGCGTTAGTGCTCGTCGACGTTGGTCCGCGGAACGATTACCGTCTCGACCACCGTCACGCGGTGCACCGTCACCGGCACGCGCACCGGCCCCGCCTCGGTCTCCTGGACGATCCACTCGGTGTATGTCGACCGTGTGGTCGTCAGGTTCGGGGCATCATGAGTCGGTGAAGCCAGGGCCGTGGCACTGCCGAGCACCACGCCCGCCACCAGCAGCACCAGCACGACACGCAGCACCATCGACCGCATGGATGTCCTCCTCATCTCGTATTTGATGTGAAGCCGCCATGGATGCCCGCAGCCCGGATGCGATGACATTCCCCTCCAGGACGCCGGGAGCGCGAAACGGGTTCCCTCCGCGCCCCCGGCCATCCCGCGTTCGATGAGGCAGACATGCCTCCCGCCAACGGAACACAAGCTCGCGTTACGACGCCATGCGGCGCTTGCGGCGCATGGCGACTATAACCCCGGCGAACACCAGGATCCCCGCCAGGACACCCGCACCGACGGCCGGGGTTCCCCATGCTACCAGGAGGTGTGCCCTCGATGCCGTGGGGGCGGCTATCGCCGGGCTCGCGGCGGCCGGGACGCTCACTCCCAGGGCCGTATCGGTGTTCGGCGTGAGGGGCTCGATCTTGTATCCCAAGGGCTCCCCGAAGCTGCCGAACCACTGCACGTAGCGCACGCCAATGACGCTGTCGGGAAGGTCGCCACCGGACAAGCTCCACGGCGCGACATCGGAGCGAAAATCGGCACCGAACAGGTCCTGGCCGATGGCCGACCAGGCACGCACCAGCGTGGCGTCAGGATGGGTACGGCCAAACGCGGTCTGGGAGAGATATTGCCCGGCCCACTCGCCCGCGGTATCGGCGCTAAGAGGCGTCTCGCTGATGCGCAACTCCTCGACGGCCCCGGTATAGGGGTCCATACGTACCAGAGAGACCACCCGTTGCCCCTCGTCGTAGAGGGGCGCGTCCCACGCATAGATGTGCCTGGGCGTCGTAACAAGGGACCTCCCCTCTGGATCGGCCACGGTGTCGACCACCGTGAACCGGATCAAGCAAGGGTCGCCCACCACGACGCCGCCCAGCCCGTTCGCCCGGGCCCACGCGGTCGCCTGCTGTCGAGCCTGCTCCTTGTCCACGACAAAGGGCGCGCGTTCGCCCTCCAAGTCCTCGACGGGCGCGCCGCCATAGGCGTTGAACACCGGCTCGTTGGCGTGGACGGTGGCGCCCCAAAGCAACACCACGATCAGTGCCAGCGCCCGTCGGACAGTGAGGGTAGAGTGCCTCCCGTTCACCGTCCTCATGCCCGTTCGCCCCATGTCGCACGTCTCCTCTTTCACCATGGGCGCTTTGCTAGGTGCCGCGAGCCGAGGGCCGGCGCTAACAGCGCGAACCCCGCCTGTGCGGGCGAGGGCAGTCGGCCAGCGCCGCACGCCAAAGCGCAGCGCTCTCCGCCCGAGAGAGACCTTGCCTCCCTCTCGCGCGAGCGCTTATTGCGCCGGCTCGACCACTACCGGCGCAAACACCATGACGTGCTCCGGCACTCGCATCCCCGCCTCCCGTAGCGCCTCCAGTTCGATGAGGGTCAGGTCCGCGCCGCGCACCTCCACGATCTCGGCGTACGGCTGGCCCGCGATGTAGCGCTGCATCGTCTCCTCCCCATCCCGGGTGAAGCGCACCACGATGCGGTACTCGGGCGTGTGCTCGATCCACAGCCCGGCAAAGGTGTCCCGCTCCTTGACCGCCAGCTCCGCCCCCAGCTCGTCGAACGCGTCTCGCAGGTCGAACCGGCGCAGGGCCTCGTCGAGGCTGACGCCGTGCTGCTCGGCGTATACCTGGGCATCGTAGCGCCGCGTCTCTTCCACCGACAGGACGGCGGTCGTGGCCTCCGGGTCGGAGGTGGCGGGCGGGTGGGCGGCGTCCGCCGTGGCCCGGGCCGCCGGGCCGGCCACATCCCCCACCACCCAGTAGGGGCCGGGACACCCGACCTGGGAAGGCGGCTGTTCCCCCAGGTGCGCGATCGTCCCGGTCTCGCCCCCGCCGAGGCGCACCGTGTCACCGACGTGCCACACCACCTCCTCGTTCCCGTCGATGATGCGGACGGCATTCCCCTCGACTGTCACCTTGCCAGCGTACTCCGGCGGCCACGCGAGCAGATAGCTGGTCTCCCCCGGCACGCCGTTCACCCGCAGGCAGCCGTCCACCAGGAGGAACTCCCCCTGGAGCAGGGAGACCCAACGCGTGGCCACGACGACCTTGCCCTGGGGCGTGGGGGTCGGCATCGGCGGGGGTCGGCAGGCGACCAGCGCGAGGAGGGCCGTCCCCGCGACGGCCCAGCACGCGGCGCGCCCCAGTGTTCGCAATTGTGGGGGTGCGTAAGTGGGGGATGTACGACTATGCTCGCGAAACGACATGCTCGCATCTCCTCTCCTGCGATCAGGCGTCTCTCATGGCGAATGCTCCAGTATTATCGGCCAATCTGGCGTGAGCGGCAACCTTCCATCTGAGAGGCCATAGGTAGCATGCAAGGTAGTACCGGCCGCGAAACTGCCAAGCCGTCAGACTCCGGAGGTCTACGGCCTTCGGAGTCCGACATTCTGATGTGCCTCTACCGACAAGTCACTTCACTCTGCCAACTCACTGCAGGTGCTAGTTAGTCAGTATCGTGAGCCCAAGAATGTTAGTGATCTGGTCAACTGGCCCATAGACCGCCCCAGAGCTGCCGTCAGTGAAAGTGCATCTCGATATGGTCGTTCCATAGGCCGTATTGCCCCAGAACCAAGGACCGCCACTGTCTCCTTCCAGTACCGGAATATCGGCGGCGACGTTCACTCCGTCGACACCAACCTGGACGATGTGGCCACAACCACCGCCCGTGATCATACCATACTTGCAGACCCAGTCGCCCACGGACTGGCCGGCGAGGTATTTCACGCCGTAGATATAGCGATTGTACGTTCCATCCCAGACGAGGTTTCTAACAGTGAACCCGGGCGCGGTGTGCCACTGGATATCGATCGGCCCAGGATCATCGTCCGGAGTCCCGGTCTGGAAAGGTAGTTGTACTCCACCATACCATTGTTCGTTGCGACAGTGCCCGGCAGTCGTTATGCCTTTGGTCCCACTAGCGTTTCTCACCGAAAGGCCACTTGTGCACGTGCTTAGAGCCTTTCCCCCAAAGATATCAGTGACTCTCGTGGGCAGCTCATCGACCTTTAGCACGACGACCTCGGCGGGCAGATAGAGGCCTGCTTCACGTAGGCGAGCGTCAAACTCATCTGGATCGAGTACGTATAGCTCTGCGCGATTCTCGCGTGGGCTGATTGCGGAAGAGTGGCCGATGCCCACTGAATCAGCGACTTTGGCTGCCTGTTCTCGAGCGGCCTTGAGTTCTGCGAGGGTGACATGCGCTGCACGTACCTCAACGATGCCAGCCAACGGCCCCTCCCCGACATATGAGCGGATCGTAGTCTCACCGTTGCGTGTGAAGCGGGTGATCACGCGGTATTCAGGTTCGTGCTGGATCCAGAGGCCTGCAAAACTGTCCGCCTCCTTTGCAGCCAGTTCGGCGTTGAGGTCCCCTATGTTGCCCTGCAGCTTTAGCCGCCGCATGGCTTCGTCGAGCCCAACTCCATAGCGAGCCGCGTACATTCTCGCATCCTGAACCAGCGCTTCCTCTCCGAGGGGTTCTCCCGCAGGAACTGGCGATTGCGAGAGAGCCGGTGGCACGACGAGACCGAGCAACAACACCAACACCACGAACCCCGCGAAAACCCTGTTCCTCCGCATCTCGGACCTCCTTCGGTCGCTACGCCCACGGCTCATTCCGTGGCAGCATCAGCCTAGCACACCCTTGGAGGTTTGTCCCTGGGGAAACCCCCAGTCTTTATCCTGGGGATTACCCTGGGTTTTGCCCGTCGTCGGGCAGGCCATCGGGCCACTCGTCGCGGGCCCAGAGCACCACCTCCAGCCGCGAGGCGAGGCCCAGCTTGTGGTGGATGTGGGTGACGTGGTACTCCACCGTCTTGATCTGAACGCATAGCCTCTCGGCGATGGCGGTGTTGCTCATTCCGCCGGCCAACAGCCGCAGCACCTCCCGCTCCCGCCCGGTCAGGCTCTCCCAGCGGTCGCCCACCTCTCGCTGCCAGCGACGGGCGCGAGCCGAACGGCATTCGGCCCCTACCGCAGAGCGCAGCATCCCCAGCTCGCGCAGGCGGGCTTTGCCGCGTTAGCGCCGAGCTTTGGCTCGCGGCGACCCCTGCCCAAGGCGCGACCTTGAGACGAGCCGCCCGCGGCGCGCCATCCTTCCGCGCCTTTCGCCCCTTTCGCGCACGATCCGGCACTTATCGGATCGCCGCGATCCAGATACTGGATACCCCGCCCCACGCGCTACGGGTTGCCCCTCTCTCCCAGCTCAAGCACGACCACGTGCTCCGGCAACTGCAACCCCGCCTCCTGGAGCGCCGCCTCGAATACCGCACGATCGTCGACCCACACCTCGGCGCGGTTTTCCTTCACGTTGACGCTCAGCCCCTTGGCGCCGCCAGACGATGGCAGCGCATCGACCACATGCGACGCCCGGTACAGGATCGCCTCCAGCTCGGCGAGGGTCAGGTCGGCACCGCGCACCTCCACGATGTCGGCATGCGGGTGCCCCGCGATGTAGCGCTGGATCGTTTCCTCCCCGTCTCGCGTGAAGCGCACCACGATGCGGTACTTCGGGGTGTGCTGGATCCACAGCCCGGCGAAGGTGTCCCGTTCCTTCTCCTCCAGCTCCGCCCTCAGTCCCTCGAACGACTCCTGTATTGCGAGCCGGCGCAACGCCTCATCGAGGCTGATACCCACCATCCGAGCGTACTCCTGGGCATCGCGGCGCAGCGCCTCTTCCCCCGCCAGGATGATGGTCGTGGCCTCCGGGTCGGAGGCAGCTTCGGGGTCGGGGGTGGGCTCCGCCACGATCTCGTCCGGCGATCCACTGGTGAGAGTATAACCGCCGGGGGCGCCGGGCGTGGGGGTCGGCTCCCATCGCTCCAACCCCAGGCCGACGGCCCAATAGGGACCGGGACAGTCGGTGGGTAGTTGCGCGCGCACGCGATCGCTCAGGTGCTCGTACGCCAGTTGGCCCCCGCCGACGCGGATGCGGTCCCCGACTCGAACGAGTTCCTCCCCGCTGCGCGCGTCGAGGATGCGCACCGTGCCCTCCCGCTCGTCCACGGCATAGAGTTCCGGCGGCCAGATGAGCAGTTGGCGGCTAGGAGCGTCGACGGCCTGGATGTACAGGCAGCCATTCACCAGCGTCAGTTCGCCCTGAGCTTCAGCAGTCATATAGACCTGCATACGGATCCCCCCCGGCACCGTCGGCGTCGCGCGCATCTCCTCCTCGATCTCTTCGGGCGAGGCGAAGGTGATGAAATGGACCGAGGGGGTGGCCGTGGGTGGGCCGGGAGAGGACGGCGCAACGGGGGAGGGTGGCGCCATACAGGCCGTGACGAGGAACGAAAAAAGGACGAGACCTCCCCTTACGCGCCAATGAGAAGCGTCTACTGACGTCATAACGCTCTCCTGGATAGGTACGTGGCCCCGGCGGACCTAAAGCTGCTCCGTCGGGACCACGTCCGTCCGTTGTCCTTATGCGGACAAACGAGACTCCACACAATATCACAGTCCTACAGGTTCTACTAATATGTGAGTATACTAACCCCACTAAGACCCGACGCGATATAGTCCGCTGCCATGTATACGAGATCACTACCGTCAGTCGTCCCGTGAATGATGCCATAGGCGGTGTTGTTGAAGAAGACTGGACCACCACTATCACCAAAGTCTGTGGGAGCGTTTAGGACCCAGATGTAGGTGTACGTGGCGTCAGGCGGGGCTTTCTCACCTGTTGGCTTTAGCGTCCTGTATTCGATATGTCCGCATGAATAGCCACGTGTTCGTCCGTATCGACAGACCGTTTCGCCAATTTCTTGGCTATCCCGCGCCTTGAGGCCATATACATAACGATTATACGTGCCTTCCCAGAACAAGTTGCGCACGGTGAAAGCATGATCGGCACGGTGCCACTGCACATCCCAAGGTCCTCCATATATGCGGCTCCGCAAGGGGAGGGCTACACCCTCGAATGTCAATTCTCCTGGACAATGGCCGGCCGTCGCCACCCCCTTGGTTCCATCCGTGTGAACTACCGAGAATCCACTTGTGCAGTTCCCGTCGGGAGAGTTAAGGTTCTTTCCCCCAAAGATGTCAGCTACCGGGGTAACCAATCTCTCAACCGGCACGACGGCAACATGGTCCGGGAGGCGCATGCCGGTGCGCTGAAGCGCGGCATCGAGTTCCCCCTGATTGGTTACGCGCAACTGGACCCTATTCTCTTTGACGTCAACAACCAAGTCCCCGCGGATGCCCAGTTCGCGCATCATTTCGTCGGTTTCTTCCAGCGCGGCCACAAGCTGTGCGAGGGTTGCACTCATGGTGCGCACCTCGACGAGTTCCGCCCAGGGCTGGCCCTCGACATAGGGCACTACGGTTTCCTCACCTCCTTCGGTGAATGCTATTACGAGACGGAACTCGGGCACGTGCTGAATCCACAACCCAGCAAAGGTGTCTCCCTCGGCAGCGATGAGGGCGGGTTCCAGGCCGTCGATGTCGTCTTGGAGTTGCAGTCGGCGAAGGGCTTCCTCCAAAGAAACGTTGTAGGTCGATACATACCATTGAGCATCAACGATCCGCGATTCCTCTCCCAGGGGTTCTCCCCCAGGGACTGGCGACTGCGAGAGAGCCGATGGCACGACGAGACCGAGCAACAACACCAACACCGCGAACCCCGCAAAAACCCTGTTCCTCCACATCTCGGACCTCCTTTGGTCGCTGTGCCCACTGACCATTCAGGGGCATGGTCAGCATAGCACACCCGTGGAGATCCGTCCCTAGGGAAACCCCCAGTCTTTTTCCTGGGGATTACCCTGGGTTTCTCCCGTCGGGGAGGCCGTCGGGCCACTCGTCGCGGGCCCAGAGCACCACCTCTACCCGCGAGGCAAGGCTCAGTTTGCCGAGGACGTTCGTGACGTGGTACTCCACCGTCTTGAGCTGGATGCACAGCGCCTCGGCGATGGCGGCGTTGCTCAGCCCGCTGGCCAACAGCCGCAGCACCTCCCGCTCCCGCCCGGTCAGGCGCTCTCAGCGGTCGCCCACCTCTCGCTGCCAGCGGCGGGCGCGGGCCAACTGCCTCTTGCCAAAGATCACCTCGCCCCGCGCCACGCGGCGCACCGCGGCCACCAGCCGCTCCGGCGCCACCCCCTTGACCAGATAGCCCGCCGCCCCCGCCGCGAGCATCCGCGCCAGGTAGGCGTCGAGGTCGTAGGCCGTCAGCACCAGCACCACCGTCTTGGGGTAGCGGGCCCGCACCCAGGCCACCGTCTTCTCCGGCGGCGGGCCGGGCATGCGCAGGTCGAGGAGCAGCACCTGGGGGCGCAACGCGGCCACCAGGCGTCGCGCCTCGGCGCCATCGGCCGCCTCACCCACGACGCGGAGGTCGGGCGCCCTCTCCAGGATGGCGCGGATGCCCGCGCGCACTGACGGATGGTCGTCGGCCAGGAGCACATCGATGGCACGACGCGCCGCCCGCCGGTCCATCGCTCCTCCCTTGTCTCAATGCGCTGTGCGAGGCCTACAATCGGGGTCACGAACTAACACCGTAGACACTGGGGGGACGTGCAAAGCGTTCTTTCGCCGCATAGGGCGGCATGAGGCACAACAGCCGCCACCCTCACGGTAGCAGAGACTGGGCCTCCGCGCAAGGTCGGATCCGGCACATCGGATTGCCGCTTCCGGCAAGCCGCCGAGCGCGACGGCGGGTCACGGGTCATAACTCCGAGCGCGGGCCGTACCATCCTGCTCGATCCGCGTCCATCCGTAGAATCCGCGTCCATCCGCGTTCCCCTCCCCCAAACACCAAGCCGCCGCTCCCGGTCGGGAGCGGCGGCTTGGTGTAGCGAACGCGAACGAGCTCCTTACGTGGGCAGGTACGCCGCCGCCCAGGCCACGTCCAGCTCCTGGAGCTTGCCGGCCAGCGGCACGCCCGTCGCCGGATCCCAGCCCATCATGCCATAGTAGGTGTGCATCGCCTCGCGCAGCTCCTCGCGATCGATGCCGCCATCGGCCAGGGCGCCGCCCCGGGTGGGGCCATAGCTGCGCTCCGCCAGGCGGTCGTCCTCCACGGTGAACCCCTCGCGCATGTTGAACACCCGCGCCAGCGTCATGGCGCGCTCGCCCACCTTGAGCAGCTCGTAGGGGCTCACGTCCCACCCCGTCGCCGCACGCACCATCTCGGTGAGCTCATCCAAGCTCCAGCCCGGCATGGAGCACATCGGCAGGCAGTTGATCATGATGGACGCCATCGAGTTATAGATGGTGGCGCGCACCTTCTCGGGGCCCAGGCTCTCCAACGCCATCGGCTCGAGCACGCCCATCTCGCGCAGGCGACCGTTGGGCTGAAAGCCCTCCTCCGTGGCGTTGAACAGATTCGAGTCGTGCAGCGAGTGGCAGTGGTCGGCCCCGGTCGGCGAGACGGCGTAGCCGATGGCCAACCCCCGCTTGAAGCGCGGCTCGTGCATCGGGTACGCCTGGTTCTTGGTCGCCACGACGTACATGGCGGCTTCCTGGCCGATCTTGGCCACCGCCGCCTCGTACCCGTCGGCGAGCACGTCACCGAGCCCCTCGCGCTTGGCGATCTTTTCCACCATGGCGATCATGGCGTCGCCGTTGCCAAAGCGCAGGTCGATGCCGTCCGTGTCCTCCTTGGTGAGAAGGCCGTTCTCGTAGCACTCCATGGCAAAGGCGATGGTTACGCCGGTGGCGATGGTGTCCAGCGAGTAAGCGTTGCACAGCTGGTTGCCGCGCGACACCGCCACCACGTCGCTCACGCCGCATGTCGAGCCGAGGGAGCCGAGAGTCTCGTACTCGGGCCCACCGTAGGACGGGTCGACACTGTACGCCTCCGTCTCGGCCTGCACCACCTTTTTGCAGCGCACGGCACAGCCCCAGCAGCCCTCCATCTGGACGCCGATCTTGTCCATGATATAGCTCAGGCCATCGACCTCGGGGAACTCGCCATCGCGGAAATTGCGGATGGGCAGGTTGCCCTGCAGCACGCCGCCCTCGAGATCACCGCCACCGGTGCCAAACTTGGCCAGGCTGGCCGCGCGCGTACCCTCGCGCACCTCTTGCGCCGCGCGACGCGCCATGGCGCGGATGGTGTCGGCATCGACGCCGTTCAGGTTGATGGTGCCCCGTGCCGCCACCGCTTTGAGTCGCTTGGAGCCCATCACGGCGCCGAGGCCGGTGCGGCCGGCGGCGTCCTTGAGCCCATCCATCACGCAGGCATAGCGCACCAGGTTCTCGCCGCCCGGGCCGATCATGGTGCAACGGACGCGGTTGTCGTCCAGCTCCTCTTGGATAGCGGCCTGTGTCTCCTTGGTCGTCTTGCCCCACAGATGGGAGGCATCGCGGATCTCGGCCTTGCCGTCGGTGATCCAGAGGTACACCGGCTTGGGCGAGACCCCCTCGACGATGAGGGCGTCAAAGCCCGCCCGCTTGAACTCGGCGCTCCAAAAGCCGCCCATCTCGGCGGCGCCGAACGCGCCCGTCAGCGGCGACTTGGCCCCCACGGCGGTGCGCGTGGCCCCAGAGATGGGCAGGCCCGTCAGCACTCCCGGTGCAAAGACGAGCTTGTTCTCCGGCCCTAGGGGGTCGGCACCCTGGGGCACCTCCTTGAGCAGCACGTCGGCCACGATGTTCCATCCGCCCATGTAGCGGCGCAGGTACGCCTGCCCGGGCTCCTCCACCTTGATGGTTCCATCAGTCAGGTTGACGCGCAGGATCTTGTTGTGAAACGAGCGAGACATGGCTCCCTCCTCATGCCGATGCGATACCGGTCCAGCACCTCGGCAACACTCCCCGCGACACCATTCCGCCGCGGCGCTACTCCGCCGCGACGTCACGACACGATAGCATCACAGCGCCTGCGCGCTGTTCACGTGAGTGGGCACCCCCTCCTCTTCCATGATGCGGTCGATCTCGGCGCGATCCTCCGGCGTGAGCCGCCAGTCGGCGGCGGCCACGTTTTCGTCCAGCTCTCGCGGGTTGCGCATACCCACCAGAGCCACCGTCACCGCCGGATGGCCGAGGACCCAGGCGATAGCAAGCTGCGCTACCGATTTGTCATAGCGCGCCGCGAGCTCCTTGAGGCGCTCCACGACGCGCAGCTCGCGCTCAAACATGTCCTTGCGAAAGAGCGGCAGATCAAACGCATAGCCCCGAGAGCGCCAATCCCAATCCACGAACGTCGTTGCGGGCGTAAAGGCCCCCGATAGCAGCCCGAACGCGAGGGTGCCGTAGGCCATAAAGCCAATCCCATGGTCCTGGCAATACGGCAGCACCGCCCGCTCGGCGCGTCGGTCGAACATGTGGTAGCCCATCTGGTTGGCCGTCAGGTGGCCGACGCGCTCACAGACGTGCATCATGGCAGGGGAAAAGTTGGATACGCCATAGTGGCGGATCTTGCCCGCCGCCTTGAGGTTCTCCAACGCCTCGATCGGCTCCTCGTAGGGGGTGTCATGGTCAGGCCAGTGGATCAGCAACAGATCGATCCAATCGGTACCCAGCCGACGGAGGCACCCCTCGGCGCGGGCAATGATATAGTCGCGTTTCGAGCACCGGCCTACCACCCGGGGCTCGGCATTGATGTTGAACCCCACCTTGGTGACGATCACCACATCCTTGCGGCGCGGCCCCAGCGCGCGGCACAACAGCTCCTCCGAATGGTACGGCCCATATGCCTCGGCGGTGTCGAACAGGGTGATGCCCCGATCAATCGCCTCGCGCACGGCGCGGCAAGCCTCGTCAACGTCGATGGCGCCATACTCGGTGGTGCCCATCTCCCAGGTGCCAAACCCCAAAGCAGAACAACGCAGATCACTATCGCCGAACGTTCTCGTCTCCATGACTCCTCCAAGCATCCAAGATCCCTGGCGGTGTGCCAGGTTCATGCTATGCGCTACCAGGCGATCAGCCGGCTACGTAGTGTTTGGAAAAAAGTCCGCGGTCTGGTTCTGAGCGTGGCGAGAGACCTTGGCGATGGGCGTCAAGGCCCCTCATTTACGCTCGGGGCGACATCGTTTCTACGGCAGGTGCATTTTCGAAACACGGCCCAGGCGATACTACTGCGGACAGGCCGCTCGGTCAAAGGGTTGCCCCTCGCCCAGGACGGCGTGCGCATAGGGCATCCATTCGCTGATGGGAATGCCCTGCGGGCACTCGCTCTCGCACTGGCGGCACTGTACGCAGGAACTGGCGAGGATGCGCTCCGGCTGATCGGGCATGCGCCGGATGTAGCGCTGCCGCGCCTCCTCCATGGCATCGAACATGACGCCGTTGTTGAGGGTCGTAAAGGTGCGCGGGATGTCGACACCGTTCGGGCAGGGCATGCAGTAGCCACAGCCTGTGCAAGGCGCCGCCGTCAGTGACTGGTACGTGTCGCGCGCCCGCGCGATGAGGTCTAGCTCTTCAGCCGTCAGCACGCCCACGCCCGATCGTCCGGCGCTCTCGACGTTCTCCTGCACCTGCGCCAGGGTGCTCATGCCGCTGAGCACCACCGAGACCTCGGGCTGGTTCCACAGCCACTGCAGCCCCCACTCGGCCGGCGTGCGTCGCGTCGGTGCCGTATCCCACAGCGCCTGGACGGCGCCAGGCGCGCCTGCCAGCTTGCCACCGAGGAGCGGCTCCATCACC
Organism: Chloroflexota bacterium; assembly: GCA_012841405.1. GTDB lineage: Bacteria > Chloroflexota > Anaerolineae > UBA1429 > UBA1429 > DUUT01. The sequence goes on along the minus strand of DUUT01000032.1, from coordinate 1,727 downwards.
ACCACCGCCAACCCCTTGGAGGCGGCATAGCGCAGGCCCTCCGTACCCGCCTGGAAGGCTTCGTTCATATAGTTGTACTGGATCTGGCATACCTGCCAGTCGTAGGCGTCGACGATCTCGCGGAACGCGGGCAGCGCGTCGTGGAACGAGAACCCCACCGCGCCCACACGCCCGCTGGCACGGAGGCCGTCCAGCCACCGCAGCACGCCCATGTCGCGCACCGTCTCCCACCGCTTGCGGTTCAGGCCGTGCAGCAGGTAGACGTCGAGCCGATCCGTCTGCAGCCGCTCCAACTGCTCGTTGAGCATGCGGTCAAAGTCGGCCGGCTCGTTCACCGAGCGGCAGAGCAACTTGGTCGCCAGCCACACGCGCTCGCGATACCCACCCTGGAGAGCCCGGCCGACGAGCGGCTCGCTCTGCCCCCCGTGGTAGGGGTAGGCGGTATCGAGGTAGTTGACCCCGTGGTCGATGGCATAGTGCAGCATGCGGATCGCCTGCTCCTCATCGATGGCGCCATCGATGGTCGGGAGGCGCATGCACCCAAAACCCAGGGCCGAAACAGCAAAGTCGAGGGAACCAAAAGGACGGTACTGCATCATGACGACTCCTTTGCGCGCCCCCTAGCCGTCCGCATGGGCGCGCGCCTCGGCGCCGCGACTCGGCGTTGGGGCCGTATCAGCATTGGGCACGCCAGGGGCGGCGAGAGCCCTCCCACGGCGGCCAAGGAGGGTGACCAGCCCGGCACTCCCCAGGGCCATGATCGCACCGATGATGAACAGCGGGCGATAGCCCAACCCGGTGACGATGTACCCCCCGCCAAAGCTCACCGTACCAAAGCCCAGGCTCATGCCCATCGAGCCGGCGGCAGAGATCAGTGACCGCCACTGCGGCGCCACCATCTCCATCTGCTGCGCCTGGTAGGCCGGCACGTACAGGGCAGTCACGGCCAGCATGATGGCATACCCGATGGCCACCGCCAACCAGTGCCTCACCAGCCCCATCTGCGCCAGGCTGAGGCTCAGAAGCATCGCGGCGAGGGCCATGGCGTAGGTACCACCGTGGCGCCGTGCCAGGCGCGGCCCGCTGAGCGCCGCCGCCACGGCGAGCAGCATGCCGATGCTCGAGACCGTGCCGATGAGCGAGGCGGGTAGGCCAAAGGCGCGATCGAGGTAGGCGGAGGCAAAGGCCTTGCAGCTCGCCGTCGCGCCGTTATTCAAAAAGCCACTCGCCACCAGCACCACCAATGGCAGCAGCGGTGGCCGCGTCTGCCGCTCGGTGCGCGATGGCCGCGAGGCCTCCACCCGCCGTACCCACAGGAACGGCAGGATGCCGATGGCCCCCACGGCCACCACCCCCCAGAGCCCCAGCCGGTACGGCGTGGGGTCGTCCGTGGTGGTGCCGGTCATGCTGGCGAACAGCCCCGGCAACAGCCCACCCACCAGGGTACACACAAACATGCCCACGCCCGCCAGCGCCTCGCGCATGGCGAACGCGCCGCGGCGCGTGTCATCCGTGGTAAAGGCGGCCAGGGCCGGCACGAGGTTCACCTGCACTATCGCCCAGCCGGAGGACGACACGATCTGCACGAGCAGCGGCCAGAACGTCCGCAAGCTGAGCGGCACCGCCTCGGTGAAGGGGAGGAGCGCCATCCCTGCCACATTCACCACCGCCCCCACCACGATCACCCGCGTAGGGCTAAAGCGCGCGCCCAGCGCGCCAGCCACCAT
>DUUT01000031.1 GCA_012841405.1 Chloroflexota bacterium | reverse complement strand
CTCGTCACCGCGGTCGGCGCCGGCCGAGAGCGCGGCGGCGGCTCCCCTGGCGCGCAGGTGCTCCCGGAGAACGCGGGCCCCGGGGGCACTGACGCCGTCGAGACGCAGGAGCACCGTGCGTCCCTGGGGCAGCATCGCGGCGAGGTCATCGGGGTCGGCGTGCACCGCTGTCAGCGCGGCGCGCAGCTCCTCGGGGGTATCACAGCGCAACAGGCGTGGATTGTGTCGGCTCGTGCTCACTGCTTGGGCTCCAGCAGCACCACGCGCGTCTCCTCGGGTAGGCTACTGGCAGTGATGGTGAGGGTCTCGAGACGCTCGGGCTCCTCGACGGCCATCTCTCGGAGAAAGCGGTTGGCCGTTTCGATCTGTGCTTTGAGGCCCCGTACCTTGTAGTGCATGGGGATGACGATGGTAGGCTCCAAGAGACCTACGACCTCTGCGGCGCGGGTGCCGGTGAGCGTCGAGCGGCCGCCGACGGGCACGAGCAGCACGTCGATGTGGCCGAGCTGCTCGACCTGTTCCTGACTGAGGACATGCCCCAGGTCTCCTAGGTGGCAGATGGTGAGGTCTTCGAGCTCGATGAGGTAGGCCGTGTTGCGGCCTAGCTCGCGCCCGCCCCTGTCGTCGTGCCAGGTGGAAACGCCGATGACAAAGACGCCCTCGACCTCGTACTCGCCGGGGCCGCTGATCACAAACGGCGAGCCCTTGACGGCGTCGACGTTGTTGTGGTCCTCATGGTCATGGCTAACGGTGACGATGGTCGACGTGAGGCGCGGAAGCTTGAGCCCCATCGATGGGCTATACGGGTCGGTAACCACGGACACGCCCCTGCCCCTCAGGCGGAAGCAGCTTTGACCATACCAAGTGATCTCCATACCGAACTCCTTGCGAGAACGGGCCGACGCACAACGGCTCGTCAGCCCGAGGGATGGTTCTGTGCAGGTGAGTACTGCACGCCGTGGGGTGTGCCGCTAGGGGGCGCGCTGGATGTCAGCGTTGCGACGCTGGGCGGCCAACCACTCGTCGAACCCGCGCTGCTGTACCACGGGCCACAGCTCGGCGGGCACCTCGAGGTTGGGATCCACCTCAACGAGCTGGATGACGTGGTAGCCAAACTCGCTCTGTACGACATCGCTCACCTCGCCCGGCTGCAGCGCATAGGCGGCCGCCTCAAAGCTCGGCGGCATAACGCCCATGGGCAGAAAACCCAAGTCTCCGCCGCTGTTGCGGGTGGTCTCATCCTCCGATGTCTCACGTGCCACCGCGATAAAGTTCTCACCCCCGCGGATGCGCGCCAGGGCCGCCTGCGCCACCGCTTCATCAGAGACCAGAATGTGACGCACATGGAACTGGGGGACAGTGCGCGGTATCTGTGCCGTGACCCGGTCGCGGATGGCGGCGGTTAGCAGGTCGGCCCGCACCTGCTTCTCCAGCAGGTCGAGGGTCAACCCATTGGCCGTGAGCCAGTCCTCAAAGCGGGCGGCGTCGTCACCGCGCATCGCGGCGATCTGGTCCGCGATCTGCTCGGGTGTGATGGTGATGCCCTCCTGGTGGGCGGCGTGCTCGATCAGCGCCTGATCGATCATCCAATCCAGCACCTGCTCCTGCACCTGACGCAGCGCCTCTTTGCCCTCTTCGGTGGTGAGGTCGGTGCCTGGCTGCTGCAGGAGGTAGGCCTGCGCCTGGTTGACCTGACGCTCCCAGTCCTCCCGCATGATGGGCGTGCCGTTCACCATGGCGATATCGCCCGGCTCCCAGGCCACCGGATTGGATGCACCCGGCGGCGTAGACCCCGGCGACTGCTGCATGGGCGGTGTGGCTGTCCACAGGGGCACGGCGGTGGGCATGTCGGCGGGTGGGAGGGCTGTCTCGTGCGGTGTGGCGGGTTCGGCAGCCACGGCGTCGCCATCGGAAGAGCCACTCGCGGGCGCCGGTGTAGCAAGGGTGCAACCCGACAGCAGCCAGGCGGTGAGCAGCGTGGCGACCACCACGATCGTCCGTCGTTTCATGAAGAAGCCTCCGCGGGCAGGATGTGTTGAGGCGGCTGTGCGGCGTCGCGATGGCCACGCTGGCCGAGGCGATGCCTCAACTGTGACGCGCAGGGACCGGAGCAGTGGCATGCCCCGGCGCGGGCTCGGGTGGTGACCCGGCTGGTGGGGAGGGTGTACGCCAATCCCTCGGAGGGGAGTATAGGGGCGAGCGGGTGCCCTGTCAACGGCGCGTGATGCTGCCGAAGGGTGGCTACGGGCCGACCGCGCTGCTCGCGCGATCACTCTCTTTTGGCGTCGAGGTCGGTGGTGTGGTATAATGCGCTCCTACGCGGAGAGGTCGCATAGCCTGGTCGAGTGCGCACGATTGGAAATCGTGTACGGGGCAACCCGTCGCGGGTTCAAATCCCGCCCTCTCCGCCACAAAAAAGGCAAGTGCACTGCAAAGCACGGTAGCCATAATCCGTCAAGGAGAAGGGCTCATGCAGGCGCTTGCCAGAGTGCACCTGATTCAGCAGGACATAATTCGCGACCAGATTCGCGAGTTCCTGCTCGACCGCGAGGCGCGCGGGTTGTCCCCTCATACCATCACCTGGTATGACCAGCAGTTGGGGCACCTGCGCGCCTTTCTGTTGGGGCAGGGCATATCCTCGGTGGAAGAGGTCACACCCGCGATACTCCGCGCCTTCCTACGTGACTTTGCCCAGAGCCACAACCCCGGCGGCACACACGGCGCGTATCGGGCCGCCCACGCATTCTTCACCTGGTGGAGCCAGGAGTACGAGACCCCAAACCCCATTGCCCGCGTTGCCGCCCCCAAAGTGGCAGAGCGGGTTCTCGACCCTGTGAACCCCGACCACCTGAAGGCGATGCTGGCCACCTGCGAACGGCGCACTCTCATCGGGGAGCGGGACAAGGCGTTGATGCTGTTCATGCTCGACTCGGGCTGCCGGCGGGCCGAGTTGCTGGCGCTGAACATCCGCGACGTCGACCTCCGTACGGGCACCGTCATGGTGATGCACGGCAAGGGGGACAAGCCCCGGATGACGTTTGTCGGCCCCAAGACCCTCAAAGCACTTGTGGCGTACCTCCGGCATCGGCCCGAGGCGGCGGATAGCGACCCGCTGTGGCTGGACGAGAGGGGCCACCGGCTGTCGGCCACAGCGTTGCGGGCAATCCTGGTGCGCCGTGCCAAGTTGGCAGGGGTGCCCGCCCCCACGCCCCACCAGTTCCGGCGCGCGTTCGCCCTCGCTGCTCTACGCAACGGCTGTGACCTCATCTCGTTGCAGCGACTCATGGGGCACAGCGACCTGAGCGTCCTCCGGTGCTACCTGGCGCAGACCGAGGCGGACCTGAGTGCTGCGCATCGTCGGGCCAGCCCGGTGGACGCGCTGCTGGACGGCAGGAGGTGACGTAGCGCTTTTGCCATGGCGTGCCGATGTAATCGCAAGACCGGCAGGCGACGGATGGTGTAGATGGGGAGGGCCGTCTGTCGGCGTCTCGGCATGAAAGAGGGTTCTCCACATGACGGGATGTGTGCGGGTATCCGATGCATGTCCCGATTGGGGAGCCCTCAAAAAACCGGAAGGGCCTGCTCTCATGGATTTTCACGCCTCACGGCAGGGTCCCCCCCAACGGAAGAGGCTGGCCGTCGAGGAAGGATAGCGCAGCGCTACGGATGCCTCTGGGTTCGCCATTCCGGGGGAAGGGTAGGGATGGCGGATGGTGTAGCTGGCCGGTCTATAGGCTCGTGTGGTGACGGTGTTCATGGGCGAGATGGCCGTGCGGGTAT
>DUUT01000030.1 GCA_012841405.1 Chloroflexota bacterium | reverse complement strand
CGCGCACCCCCAGCGGAGGCAGCGCCACGCCGTAGGCGGCACGCCAGGCGCGCGCTAGCCGCTCCAGGTCGCTGGCCTGCTCCTCCAGGCTCGGCGCCGGCACGGTGAGGGTGTGTCGCCGCACCCAGGGGTCGTGGGCCGCCTCCTGCAAGCCCCCCTCGGAGAGGATGCGCACCTCCGTCACGCGGGATTCCTCCGGAACGGTGACGACCACATCCCCCCGCACGACGGCCTGGCAGGCCAGGCGATAGCCGCGCGCGAGATCGTCCACGGCCAGGCCGCGCCGCTCCAGATGCGTCGGCGCCTCCAGCGCCCCCGAGGCGATGACGCGGCACTTGCCGCAGGTGCCACGCCCGCCGCACACGGCGTCAATGGCGACGCCCGCGGCCGTGGCGGCCTCGAGCACCGTCTTGCCCGCCGCGACGCGGATGGTCGCGCCCGCAGGTTGAAAGGAGACCTTGTGCATGAGCTCCACACTGTTGATGGCTGATGGTCGGTGCCAAGGGCCCTCAGCCGCGTTCCGGCCCGGCCTTTTGGAACACGATCATGTGGGAGAGGCCGAGCCACTGCAGCGGTGTGGCCTCGAGGGCATAGGTGACGCGCTGCAGCAGGCGCCCCACCGCCGGACGCCGCGCAACGATGTTGTCATAGCCGGCAAAGATGCCGCGATGCACGCGCACCGCCCCATCGAGCCCCGCAAAGAGCGCTAGGAGGCCCCGCCGTGTGTAGGCGCGGACGTGCGGGCAGAGGCGGTTGCGGAGGGGGTTCGGTGCATAGTTCACCAGCGGGATGTTGCCAAAGTGGTACCGCCCCCGCCAGTAGACGCCGTGGGTCTCAAAGGGGTAGAGGCGGTTCGGCACGAACGCCACCAGCCATCCGCCGGGCACTAGCACGCGGTACGCCTCACGGACGGCGGCGCGATCGTCATCGACGTGCTCGAGCACCTCGTGGGAAAAGACCACGTCGAAGGAGGCATCCTCGTACGGCAGGCGCTCAGCGGGAGCCTGCTGGATGTTGGGCAGCGTCTCGCTCGCCGTACGCACGCGCTCCGCATCGACGTCGACGCCATGCACCTGGGGCGTTACCTGGCGAAAGCGCCGGACGTAGAGCCCCAAGCCGCAGCCCACATCGAGGATCCGGGCCCCCTCCAGCGGCACGTAGCGCTCCACGAGGCGAAAGCGGCGCTCCTGGCCCGCTCTCCACACATAGCTGGGATGCCCCAGCGTGATGGTCTTGTCGACGGTATCCATATCTTCCCCCAAGGGGGTATGGTACACCGGGCGACGGCCCGGTGCAAACGGGGCACTGGTGGTGTACGGCGGGAGCAAAGCTTGTCCATTCTTGACGAATAGAGTACAATATGGCACCACGCTTGTGCGTGCCCGCTACCCGGTCACTGCCCACGCATCACATCCGGCGGGTAGGCGAGCGCTGCACGACGAATCCAAAGGAGATCTCCTATGGCTATTACCAAGGACATGCCGATCGGCGAGATCGTGCAGACCTACCCGCAGACCGTCAAGGTATTCCTGAGCCACGGGCTGATGTGCGTCGGCTGCGCTGCCGCGCGCTTTGAGAACCTGGAGCAGGGCGCCACCGCCCACGGCATCGATGTCGACACGCTCGTCAAGGACCTGAACGCCGCCATTGGCAACGGCGACGACACCCAGAGCTGACCGCACAGCAGGCGAAACAAGCCCCGCCCCCTGGGCTCGGGGCTTGTTTCTGTCTGCCGTCCCAGCCGACCAGCGGAAAAGGTGCCCATGACGCCCAACACCGCCCATGCTCACGACGTGCACCGGCGCCTCCTCGCCCATTACGGCGAACCCGCTCGACAGGAGCGGCGTGACCCCCTGACCGAGCTGGTGGTCACCATCCTCTCGCAAAACACCGCCGACGTGAACCGCGACCGCGCCTACCGTTCGCTCCGCGCACGCTTTGCCTCCTGGGAGGAGGTGCGCGCCGCGCCCGTCGCCGCCCTCGAGGACGCCATCCGCGTGGCGGGTCTGGCGAACACCAAGGCCCCGCGCATCCACCGCATCTTGGAGGACCTCCACCGGGAGCGCGGCAGCCTCGACCTCGACTTTCTCGCCGAGATGTCCACCGAGGAGGCGCGCGAGTACCTCCTGGCGCTCCACGGGGTAGGCCCCAAGACGGCCGCCTGCGTGCTGCTCTTCTCCCTGCACAAGCCCGCCCTGCCAGTGGATACGCACGTCCAGCGCGTGTCGCTGCGTCTGGGCCTCGTCCCCCCACGGACGCCGCCGGAGCGGACGGAGCGGCTCCTCGAAGCGGCGCTGCCACCCGAGACCTACTACGCCTTTCACCTCAACATGATCCGCCACGGGCGCACCCTATGTACCGCCGCGCGCCCACGCTGTTCCGAGTGCCCACTCCTGCCGATATGCGCCTATGGGGCTAGCCTCGGCATCGCGCCTGCGGAGGCCGCCGACGACGCCTGAGGGCGTTCGGTTTACACCCATCCTCCAATCCACTAGAATAGAGATACGCGAAACGGTTCACCATGGGATGCGTATAGGAGTCGGCGCACATTGCCGGATGAACCGCGGCGCCACGTGCGGAGAAGCAGAGGAGGCTGATCCATGCTCGATGATCTCACCGAAAAGATCCAAGCATCCCAATCCAAGTTTGAGAACCTCGTCGCCAAGATACCGGGGTATGCCGGGTACAAGCAGAAGGAGCAGCGGCGCGAGGCCGACAAGCTGCTGCGGCTCCACGTCGCACGGCAGTACGAGGAGCAGCTTCGGCGGCTGAATGAGGTGCAGTACGCTCTGACGGCCTCGGGGCGCCTGGCATCCATCGTCACCCTCGAACGCGCGGTGATGAAGCTGCAGCTGCTCATCGATCGCATCAAGACGGCCAGCTATGGCTACGCCGGCCTCTTTGACGCCATCAAGGTGGATGAGGGCGTCCTGGACCGGATGTACGAGTTTGACCTGGCGATGCTCGAGGGGGTGAACGAGCTGGCGACGCTGCTCGACAGGCTCTCCACGGCAGCAGAGACCGAAGCGACGACTGCCGCCGAGGCGAATGACCTCGTCGCCACCCTGGAGCGGCTCAACACGACGTTTAGCGAGCGGCACGACATTATCCTCCGCTAGCGGCACACCCGCCGATGCAACGCCGCATCGTGCTGCCATTCCCCAGTCTAGGGATAAGGAGCAGGACCCATGGCCAGAATCCTGGACGTGATCGAATACCCCAACCCGTCCCCCAACGAGATCGTACACCGCGTGCCCGAGAGCGGCCCGGGGGACTTTCGCATCGGCTCGCAGCTCATCGTCCGCGAGGGGCAGGTGGCGGTGTTCTTTCGTGACGGCAAGGCGCTGGACGCCTTTGGCCCGGGCCGCCACACTATCACCACGGCCAACATCCCGCTGCTGACGGGATTGGTGAGCGCCGTGTTCAGTGGCGACACCCCCTTTACCGCCGAAGTCTACTTTGTGAGCACGCGCGATTTCATCGATCAGCGCTGGGGCACGCCCGAGCCGATCACGCTCCGCGACGAGGTGCTGCGCATGGTGCGCATCCGCGCCCACGGCACCTACAACATGCAGGTGGCCGATCCGCAGCTCTTTGTGGCCCAGGTAATGGGTACCCGCGGCTACATGAGCACCCAGGACGTGTCCAACTATTTGCGCAGCATCATCATCACCCGCATCACCGACCTGCTAGGGCAGAACATGCGCACGGTGCTCGATCTCCCCGCCATGTACGACGAGATCGCCGCGGCGACGCGCGTGCGGGTGCGCGACGACTTTGCGTCGATGGGGTTGCTGCTCAAGCAGCTCTACATCATGTCGGTGAGCCCGACAGAAGAGACGAGCGCCGCGATCGACGAGGCAGCCTCCATGGGCGCCATCGGCAACATGGATAGCTACCTCAAGTTCAAGGCGGCGCGTGCCGTGGGCGATTCGGCCGCGGCGGGAGGCGGCGCCGGTGAGGGCACCCAGCTCGGCATGGGCCTCGGCACGGGCCTCGCCATGGCCAAGATCCTCTCGGAGGGCCTCAGTGGCCAGCAAGCAGCTCCCGCCCCGCAGGCGGCCCCGGCGGCGGATACGGCGCCTAGCGCGGCAGGCGGTGCGGCTGGCGCCGCGGCGTCTGACCCGGTGGTCGTGCTGACGAAACTGAAAGAGATGCTGGACGCCGGCCTCATCTCACAGGCCGAGTACGACAGCAAAAAGGCCGAGATCCTGAGCCGCCTGTAGCCCGGCCCCCGCCGGCACCGGCGCCTTGCGCTTCCCGGGGACGCTCCGGCCCCCCGGGAAGCGTCGCGATGCCCTGCGTCGGACGCCTTTTGCGGCCCAGCCGATTCTGGTGTATCATGGGAGCGTTCACACCGTACATGCGTAAGGAGAGGCCGCTCCATGGAAGTTCTGCTCTTGAAGGAAGTCAAGAGACTCGGCAAGGCGGGAGAGGTCCGTCGCGTGGCCGACGGCTATGCCCGCAACTATCTCATTCCCCGCGGCCTGGCCGTACCCGCTACCGACGCCGCCCGTAGGCAAGTGGCCGAACGCGAGGCGGCGCGCGCCCGCGCCGCGGACGCCGAAAAGGCCACCGCTGAGGCGCAGGCTGCAGCGCTCGAGAACGTCGAGCTCGTCTTCAAAGTCAAGAGCGGCGAATCGGGCCGTCTCTATGGGTCGATTACCAGCGCCGATATCGCCGAGCAGCTCGCGGAGCGCATCGGCGAGCCGGTCGATAAGCGCAAGGTCATGCTCGACGAGCCGATCAAAGAGATCGGCACATCCAAGGTGGATGTCAAGCTGCACACCGATGTCAAGATTTCGGTCACCGTCATCGTGGAGGGTGAGGACGTCTCCTGACCTTCCACCGCCCCGCCCTCTACGGGGTATCCTCCAGACTCTCCCCACGTGGCGCGCTCGCCTGGTGCTGGGCGAGTGCACCTGCTATGGGCTCGGGTGGGTGTGCCTCGGGGCGCACCTCCCCGATGTGGGACATGCCCGTGTTGATACGTGGAGCGCGCCGGCGACTTGTGTTGCGGCGCGCTCTTGCCTATGATAGCCGCACTTCTCCTATAGCGTTTGCCGCCAAAGCCATTATCCCGCATCCCGATTGCTTGCAGCGAAGCAGCTAGCGCTCCGGCGCCGGTGCTGGAGGTGCATCGATAGGAACGGATCGGCGCTCCACGATAGGTAGCTACCGGCTCGTAGCCGTGCGCATGACGCGTAGCCTCCCTTCGGGCAGCGTTGCGACGGCAAACATATCCAAGGGAGAGCGGACACATGTCCCCAAGGTACCGCCCCGGTCTGACAGTAGCGCTCCTCATCGTCGTGCTGGTGACAACCATGGGCTGCAGCACGTCGGCATCCACCAAGCGGGAGGAGGCCACGCCCACGCCCATCCCGCCGCCCCCCGTGCCTGTCAAGCCGATGTACACCGTGCAGCGCGGCACGGTCATCGATAGCCTCTCGTTCACCGGCCGCGTGGCCCCCGTCATCGAGGAAGAGCTCTTCTTCCGCGAGGGGGGCCGGGCTAAGCGGGTCTATGTCGAGCGCAACGACATGGTCGAGGCTGGCACGCTGCTGGCCGAGCTCGAGAACGATGACCTCGTGCGACAGCTCCAGCAGGCCGAGATCCAGCTGGAGACCGACCAGTTGAACCTCCAGGCCGCCCTGGACGCAAAGCAGTTCAGCGTGGACAAGGCGCGCATCGACCTGGAGATCAAGAGGCTCGAGCTGGCCAAGAAGCAGCAAGAGGCTGCCGCGAACGTCGGCGTCATCGTCGCCAAAGCGAACCTGGACAAGGCCATCGCCGGCCCCTCCGAGACCGATCTGGCCATCGCCCGCGACCGCATCGAGCAGGCCAAGAACTCGTTGTGGGGCGCGCAGAACCAGCGCGACGCCATCTGCGGGCAGGATGCCGACAGCGCCGCGTGCCGCGGCGCCCAGGCGTCGGTGCAGAACGGCGAGCTGAACGTGCGCATCGCCGAGCTGCAGTACCAAGAGCTGCAGAAGGGTTCTCGCCCCGAGGACGTGGCCATCGCCCAGGCCAACTACCAGAGCGCCGTGCTCCGGCAGCAGCAGCTCCTCTCTGATATCGAGATCATGAAGCAAGAGATCGCCCTCGCCGAGCGCGAGTTGGAGCGGCTCGAGGAGGGCAGCGAGACGAACCTCGAGGCCGCGGTGGGCCGCAGCAAGCTGGCCGTCGAGCGCCTGCAGGCGCAACTCGCCGCCACCCAGATCTTTAGCCCCATCGCCGGCAAGGTCACCTCGGTATCGTGCTACGAAGGGCGCGAGGTGAACGCCTACAGCCCGGTGTTCGTGGTAGCCGATGAGGCCGAGATCGAGGTGACCGCCGAGCCCATGAGCACCCAGCTCCAGCGGTTGGCCGAAGGGATGGAGGCCTCGATCATCCTCTCCGCCTATCCCGGCAAAGAGTTGCCCGCCGAGATCATCCAGCTCCCCTACCCCTACGGCGGCGGCGGTGGCGCCACCGTGGAAGAGGCCGACAAGCTCACCCACATCGCCTTCGATCCACAGGACCTCGACCTCAAGCCCGGTGACCTCGTCAAGGTGATCGTGACCATCGAGCAGCGCGACGACGTGCTGTGGCTGCCGCCGGCGGCCATCCGCACCTTTGCCGGGCGCAAGTTCGTCGAGATCGATGAGGATGGCACGCGCAAGCGCGTCGACGTGGTGTTGGGCATCGAGAGCGCCGAGCGTGTCGAGATCCGAGAAGGTCTCGAAGAGGGCCAGACCGTTGTCGGGCAGTAACGAGGAGACGCCCTGATGAACGTCCTATCCGTTTTCCTCATCGCTGCCAAACGCCTGTGGAACAACAAGGGGCTGACGCTGTGCTCCATCGTCGGCCTCATCACCGCCGTCGCGCTCATCAGCAGCGTACCGTTGTACAGCGAGACGGCAAACTTTAAGGTGCTCAAGGAGCAGCTGACGTCCGAGGAGGGCGAGACGGCGGTGCGCGCGCGCCCTCCGTTTGCCTTTATGTACCGCTACATCGGCGCCTGGCACGGTCCGATCGAGATTGAAGACTTTGACCCGGTGGATGAGTACATCACCACCTCCGTCCCCGGGCTGATCGCTCTCCCGCAGCAGAGCTATGTGCGCCACGTCAAGACGGACAACTTTTCCCTCTTTCCCGCCTCGGAGGCGGCCTACATCGGCCTACGGCAACCCCTCGGCTGGGTCAACATGGGTTTTGTGTCCGACCTTCAGGAGCATATCCACCTCGTCGCTGGCGAGTTTGCCGCCGGAGCGCCTGACCCGGACTATATCGACGTCCTGATCAGCGCCAGCTTTGCCGGCGAGACCGGCATGCAGGTGGGCGAGACCTACGTCGTCTTTAAGCGAGCGGATTCGGCCACAACGACGAGCGGGGATACGGCCCAGGCCGCCGAATCGCGGCCCACGCAGTTCAACATCCGCATCGCCGGCGTGTGGGAAGCCAACGATCCGGACGAAGCCTACTGGTTCTACAACCCCAAGGCCTTGGCCAATACCCTGCTCGTCACGGAGGAGGTGTTCCGCTCGCGCGTGGCGCCCGTCGCCGATCGAGAGGTGTATGCCGCCATCTGGTACCACGTGTTCGACGGCGACAACGTACGCACCGATGACGTCCCCGGCCTCCTGGGGCGCATCAACTATGTCAACTCGCGCGTCGGCACGCTGCTGGCCAATACGGTGCTCGACATCTCGCCCACACAGGCGCTCCAGAACTATCGCTGGACGACCTTTGTGATGACGATCATCCTCTACGTGTTCTCGATCCCCATCCTGGGCCTGGTGCTCTACTTCATCGGCATGATCGCTGGGCTGGTGGTCGAGCGGCAGCGCGGTGAGATCGCCATCCTCAAGAGTCGTGGCGCCGGGGATGCCCAGGTCGTCGGCATCTATGCCCTCGAGGGCCTCATGGTCGGCGTCATTGGTCTGCTCGGCGGCCTGCTCATCGGCAAACAGCTGGCCATCTTTATGGGCAACACCGTGTCGTTCCTGACGTACGGGACGCGGGAGCCCCTCCCCGTCCTCGTCACCCCGCGCGCCATCCGCATGGCGCTGCTCGGGATCGGCATCGCCCTGCTGGCCAGCCTCATGCCGGCGATGCGCGCCGCCCGCCTGACCATCGTCACCTACAAGCGCGACCGCGCGCGGGCGATGGAAAAGCCGTTCTGGCAGCGCTTCTTCCTCGACTTTCTCCTGTTGATCCCTTCGGGCTACGGGTACTATATCCTGCAGAACCGTGGCAGCCTCAACGTGCTCGGCGACCAAGCAGGGGGCGATCCCTTTAGCGATCCGCTGCTCTTCCTGGTGCCCTCGCTGACGATCTTTGCCGTATCGCTGCTGGTGGTTCGCTTCTTCCCCCTGCTGATGGAGCTCCTGGCCTGGATCACGAGCCACGTGTCGCCGTCGGTGTCCATCGTGTTGGCGCTCCGGCAGTTGGCGCGCGTCTCGTCGCAGTACACCGGGGCCCTCTTGCTGTTGATCCTGACCCTTAGCCTGGCCACCTTTACGGCGTCCATGGCGCGCACCCTCGATCAGAGCCTCGTCGATCGCATGTACTACAAGTATGGCGGCGACTATCACCTCACCGAGATGGGCGAGAGCCCGGAGGAAGGGGGCGAGGCCGCCACCATCGATGTCGCCTCCTCCGAAGCGACTGAGGTCGGCGGGTGGGTGTTTGTGCCGGTGAGCGAGCATCTCCGCGTGCCCGAGATCACCGGCGCCGTGCGGGTGGGCGCGTACCCCGCCACGGCCTCCATCGGCAAGTCCACCGGCCGGGGACGGTTCTTTGGCATCGACCGGCTCGAGTTCCCCTCCGTCGCCTTTTTCCGCGATGACTTTGCCTACAGCTCCCTGGGGACGCTCATGAACCGGCTGGCGCTCGACCACTCGGCCCTGCTGGTCAGCCCCGAGTTCCTGTGGGATTACTCCTTGGACGTGGGCGATCGCGTCGAGTTGCAGGTCGCGGCCTGGGGCGAACGCCGCAACATCCCCTTCATCATCGCCGATGTCATCCGCTACTTCCCCACGTACTACCCGGATAACGAGGCACAGTACCTGTTCGTCGGCAACCTCGACTATGTGTTCGAGCAGATGGGGGGCATGTTCCCCTATGACGTCTGGGTGCGCGCCGATTCCAGGTTGGACGTGGACAAGGTGCAGCGCGAGCTGATGAACTATGACATCCGCGTCATGTCGATACGCGGGAGCCGGGAGGCGGTCGAGGTGGAGCAGGCACGCCCCGAGCGCACCGGCGTGTTCGGCATCCTCTCCGTCGGGTTTGTGGCCGCTGCCGTGCTGACGATGCTGGGCTTTTTGCTGCACTCCTTCATCTCCTTCCGGCGGCGCTTCATCGAGTTCGGCGTGCTGCGCGCCATCGGCCTGTCCGTCGGGCAGATGATCGGCTTCCTGGGATTCGAGCAGGTGCTGCTCATCGCCTCGGGCGTGTCGGCGGGGACGGCGCTGGGCGTCTGGGTGAGCGACCTCTTTATCCCCTTCCTCCAAGTTGGGACGGACAAGAACATCAACATCCCTCCCTTTGTGGTCCACATCGCCTGGGATGACATCACCATGATCTATATCGTGTTCGGGGCGATGCTGCTACTGGCCGTGGCCGGCATGATCTGGCTGTTGACGCGCCTGCGCATCTTTGAGGCCGTCAAGCTCGGAGAGGCGGTGTAGGATGGCAACGAACGGCCCCATGATCCTGTGTGATAACCTCGTCAAGATCTACAAGGTGCAGGACCTGGAGGTGGTTGCGCTCCAGGGGCTGGACCTGATGGTCGAACGGGGAGAGTTCATGGCCATCGTCGGGCCCAGTGGGAGCGGCAAGTCGAGCCTGATGAACATCCTGGGGGGGCTGGACCGCCCCTCCGCGGGCAAGGCGATCGTCGATGGGCAGGATCTGCTCAAGCTCTCCTCCTTTGCCCTCACGCGCTATCGCCGGCAAAAGGTCGGGTTCGTGTGGCAGCAGCCCTCCCGTAACCTCATCCCCTACCTCACCGTGGAGGAGAACGTCGAGCTGCCCATGATCGTCGCCGGCATGCCCTACGCCGAGCGCAAGGCGTGGGCCCGGGAGCTGCTCGATGCCGTCGGCCTCTGGGAGCGGCGCCACCACGACCTGCCGCGGCTGTCGGGCGGCGAGCAGCAGCGCACGGCCATCGGCGTCTCGCTGGCCAACAAGCCGGTGCTGCTCCTGGCCGACGAACCCACCGGCGAGGTGGACACGGTGACGGCACAAAGCATCCTCGATACGCTGCGCCACCTCAACCGCGAGTACAACCTCACCATCGTCACCGTGACCCACGATCCGCGCATGTCGAACCAGGTGGACCGTGTGGTGGCGATCCGCGATGGCAAGACGAGCACGGAGCGCGTGCGCCGCGTACGCGCCGAGCAGGGTGAGCTCGCCGACGAGATGGTCGAGGTCGAGAACGCTAGCGAGAGCAATGGCGTCGACGTCCCCGAGGAGCAGGTGACCTACCACGAGTACGTGGTGCTGGATAATGCCGGGCGCCTGCAGATACCTCGGGAGTACCTGGAGGAACTGGGGATTACCGACCGCGCCGAGGTCGAGCTGACAGAGGGCGGCATCCTCATCAAGCCCGCCCTCGGCCTGGCTGGCGCCGCCGCCCAAGCGGCCCGCATCTCACAAGTCGCCGAGACGTGGGGACCGCAGCGCGCCTCCAAGGATTGGAGACTGCGCCTCACCGATGCTAGTCGCGGTATCCGTGGGTTGCTCCGCCGAGGCACCAGGTGATCCCCCACTCTCAGCACAGGATGGACGAGAACCGTGGCAGAATATACCGGTGAAACCGTCGTCAAGACCGTCGACGTCACGCGCGTCTACCGCGTGGAGCGCATCGAGGTGCACGCCCTGCGGGGGGTGTCCTTCGAGGTCGCCAAGGGGGACTTTGCGGCGCTGATGGGCCGCTCGGGCTCGGGCAAGACGACGCTGCTCAACGTGATCGGCGGGCTCGATCAGCCCACCGAGGGGGACGTGTACCTCTTTGGCGAGCCGATCTCCCAGCTGTCAGACCGCAAGCTGACCGAGATCCGCCGCCACTCCATCGGCTTTGTCTTCCAGTCGTTCGCCCTGATGCCCACCATGTCGGCCTTCGAGAACGTCGAGCTACCGCTGCGGCTCGTCGGCATGGGGCACCGCGAACGGCGCCAACGCGTGATGGAGTGCCTCGAGCTCGTGGGGCTGACGCGCTGGGCCAAGCACCGCCCGCAGGAGATGTCGGGTGGCCAGCAACAGCGCGTGGCGATCGCCCGCGCCATCGTCACCCGGCCCGGCCTGATCCTCGCCGATGAGCCCACGGGCGAGCTCGATAGCGTCACCGGGCGCACCATCATGGCCCTCTTCCAGAGCATCGCCAAGGAGGAGGGGATCACCATCATCACCACCTCCCACGACCCCACCATGCAGGAGTACGTCGACTATACCCTGCACATGGCCGACGGACAGATCGTAAACGTCACCCGCAACGGGAACGGCCAGAACGCCCACTGACGACCGGGGCGTCGCACCGGGAAGGCCTTTGAGGGGCGCCCGCGGTCGCGGGCGCCCCTTGCCGTCTGGCGTCTTTGCGTCTTATGGAAAACTTGCCAAACCCCCTCGCGTGGGTATCATCAAAGCGTATGGCTTCCCCAGCCAACGGCCTATACCTAGCGGAGAGTCAGCATGGCATTCCTGATCGGCATTGACATCGGCACCACGGGCGCCAAGGCGCTCCTCATCGACGCCGAAGGGCGCGTCGCCGGCAGTGCCACCGTCGAGTACCCCCTGTACACCCCCCGCCCCCTGTGGGCTGAGCAAGAACCGGAGGACTGGTGGCAGGCCACGATCGACGCACTCCGCCAGCTGCTGCACACCACCAGCGTCGACACGGCAGAGCTTGCCGGCATCGGCCTCACGGGACAGATGCACGGGATGGTGCTCCTTGACGCCCAGGGGCAGGTGTTGCGCCCGTGCATCATGTGGAACGACCAGCGCACCGCCAGCGAATGCCGCTGGATCATGGAGCGCGTGGGCCGCGAGCGCTTTCTCGAGCTCACCATGAACCCGGCCCTGCCCGGGTTCACCGCGCCCAAGATCATCTGGACGCGAGACCACGAGCCCGAGGTGTACGCCCAGATCGCCAAGGTGCTCCTGCCGAAGGACTATGTGCGCTACCGCATGACGGGCGAGTACGCCACCGAGGTCTCGGACGCTTCCGGCACCGTGCTGCTCAGCGTCGGCGAGCGCCGGTGGAGTGACGAGGTGCTGGCCGCGTTGGACCTCCCGAGGGAGTGGATGCCCACCTGCGTCGAATCCACTGCCATCACCGGGCGCGTCACCGCCGAAGTCGCCGAGGCCACGGGGCTCCCCGCGGGGTTGCCCGTGGTGGGCGGCGGAGGCGACCAGGCCGCTAGCGGCGTCGGCACGGGCATCGTCGAACCGGGATTGGTCTCGGTGACCATGGGGACGTCCGGCGTGGTGTTTGCCTACACCGACACGCCGAGTCGCGACCTCGCAGGGCGCCTGCACACCTTTTGCCACGCCGTGCCCGGCAAGTGGCACGTCATGGGGGTGACCCTGGCGGCGGGCGGCTCGCTCCGCTGGTTGCGCGATGCGCTCGGCGCCACCGAGAGCGATGTCGCCGCGCTCACCGGCGTCGACCCCTACGAGATCCTGACGGCTGAGGCGGATCGGGTGCCGGCCGGAAGTGAGGGCCTCATCTACCTGCCCTACCTCTCCGGCGAGCGCACGCCGTACCCCGACCCGAACGCCCGCGGCACGTTTTTTGGCCTCACCATGCGCCACAACAAGCGCCACCTGGTGCGCGCCGTGCTCGAGGGGGTGGCCTACAGCCTGCACGATTCCATCGAGCTGTTCCGTAGCCTGAACGTGCCCATCACCCAGGTGCGCGCGACGGGCGGCGGCGCCCGTAGCCGCGTCTGGCGCCAGATCCTGGCGGACGTGTTCGGCACAGAGCTTGCCACGGTGAACGTCACCGACGGCAGCGCCTATGGCGCCGCCCTGCTGGCCGGCGTTGGCGCCGGCGTGTACGCCAGTGTGCCCGAGGCGTGCGCCCAGACCGTCAAGATCGTCGATGTCGTCGAGCCGGTGCCCGAGAACTGCCGCGCCTACGACGCCTACTATCCCGTCTACCGTTCCCTCTACCCGGCGCTCAAGCCGGCATTCGATGCCATCGCCGAGATCACCTAGCAGCGCGCAGCGTTCCAACCATCGCCACACAGGAGGCCGATGCCGTCATGTCGAACCAGTTCCCCTCTCGCCGCCCCGTGGTCATGGGATTTGGAGGTGCCGTAGCCACCAGCCAGCCCCTCGCCGCGCAGGCGGGGCTGCGCATCCTCATGGAGGGCGGCAACGCCGCCGACGCCGCCGTGGCCACGGCCGCCGTGCTCAATGTCGTCGAGCCGATGAGCACCGGCATGGGCGGCGACGCCTTTGCCCTCATCTACTGGGCCAAGGATCGCCGCGTGTACGCCCTGAACGCGAGCGGGCGCGCCCCCTACGCCGCCACCCTGGAGGAGATGCAGCGCCGGGGCCTCAGCGAGATGCCCCTCCGCGGTATCCTTCCCGTCACCGTGCCGGGCGCGGCCGCCGGCTGGGCCGATACCGTGGCGCGTTTTGGCCGGCTGGGCCTCGACCGCGTCCTCCAGCCAGCCATCGACTATGCCGAGGGCGGCTTCCCGGTGAGCGCGGGGATCGCGCGCTCCTGGCAGGCGAGTGAGGCGCTCCTGCGAGAGGATTCCGCGGCGGCGGCCACCTACCTGCCCAACGGTCGCGCGCCCCGCGCCGGAGAGCGCCGTTGCTCGCCGGACCTGGCGCGCAGCCTGCGCCTCCTGGCCGAGGGCGGCGCCGATGCCTTTTACCACGGGCCGATCGCTCGCGCCATCGTGGCCACCTCCGAGCGCTACGACGGGCTGCTCACCCTGCAGGACCTGGCGGACCACACCTCCACGTGGGTCGAGCCGATCCACACGGACTATCGCGGTTACCGCGTCTACGAGTGCCCGCCCAACGGACAGGGGATCGCGGCACTCATCGCCCTGAACATCCTGGAGGGGTACGACCTCCGGGCCATGGGCTACCAGGCGGCCGACGCCATGCACCTCAAGATGGAGGCCGTCAAGCTGGGAATGACGGCGGCCGGCCAGTTCGTCGCCGACCCGGAGCAGGCCGCCGTCCCCGTGGCGGGGCTCCTCTCGCGCGCCTACGCCGACGAGCGGCGCAGCCGCATCACCCTGGAGCGCGCCATCCAGCACCCCGACGGCGGCATGCCGCCCACCTCCCCCGATACGGTCTACCTCACGGTGGTCGATGGGGAGGGGAACGCCGTCTCATTCATCAACAGTCTCTACATGGGTTTTGGCTCGGGCATCGTGGCCGAGGGCACGGGCATCGCCCTGCAGAACCGTGGCAACCTGTTCGCGCTCGATGCCGCCCACCCCAACTGCATCGCGCCGCACAAGCGGCCCTACCATACCATCATCCCCTGCATGGTAACCGGCGACGGCAACCTGGCCATCTGCTACGGCGTGATGGGCGGGTTCATGCAGCCGCAGGGCCACGTGCAGGTACTCTGCAATATCGTCGACCATGGCATGGACCCCCAACAAGCGTTGGACGCGCCGCGGTTTTTCTATCAGAAGGAGAACGCCTACCACATCGAAGCGGGCCTGCCCGAGGAGCTGTACGCGTCCCTGCGGGCGCGCGGTCATGATCTGACCTTTGGCACGAGCGGGTTTGGCGGCGGCCAGGTCATCATGGTACACCCCGAGAGCGGCGCCCTCCTGTGCGGCTCAGAGCCGCGAAACGACGGCTGTGCCGTGGCGTTCTAGCCCCACGAGGGTCGACAACGCCGTACAATCGCTATTCGACTACACTCAATTCGGTTCGCAGTGGGAGTACCAAGCATGAAGAGGAACGTACGCGTCGGTATCATCGGGTCGGGCAGCATCGCCCGTTACGCCCACATCCCGGGATACAAGGCGCAGAAGGGAGTCGAGATCACCGCCGTGTGCGACGTGGTGCTCGACAGGGCGGCCGAGATTGCCCGCGAGTTCGGCATCCCGCGGTGGTACAGCTCGTACCAGGAGATGCTGGAGCACGAGGTGCTCGACGCCGTCTCGGTGTGCACGCCGAACGTGGCGCACCGCGACGCGACCATCGCGGCGCTCGAGGCGGGCCTGCACGTGCTCTGCGAAAAGCCCATGGCCATGAACCTCTGCGAGGCCCAGGAGATGGCCGCAGCGGCGCGTCGCAGCGACAAGACCCTGCAAGTGGGCATGCACTGGCGGTTTACGGGCGAGGCCCAAGCCCTCAAGCGCTTTATCGATGCCGGCGAGATGGGCGACATCTACTACGGCGAGGCGACCTGCATGCGCCGGCGCGGCATCCCCGGGTGGGGCGTGTTCACGCAAAAGGCGCTGCAGGGCGGCGGCGCGCTCATCGACATCGGCGTGCACACCCTCGACCACACCATGTGGCTGATGGGCAACCCCAAGCCGGTGTCGGTCATGGGGGTGACCTACGCGGCCTTTGGCAAGCGCTCGGACGTGGTGAGCATCTGGGCGCCGTGGGACGCATCCACGTTTGACGTTGACGACATGGCCGTAGCGCTGGTGCGCTTTGAGGG
This sequence comes from Chloroflexota bacterium, assembly GCA_012841405.1. GTDB lineage: Bacteria > Chloroflexota > Anaerolineae > UBA1429 > UBA1429 > DUUT01. Next base: position 16,151 of record DUUT01000030.1, on the reverse strand, counting down.
GGGTGCCTCGCTCATCCTGCGCACCAGCTGGGCCGCCAACATCGAAAAGGCCTATCAGGAGACGCGCATCCTCGGCACGAAGGGCGGGGCGTGCATGTCGCCGCTGCGCGTGTTCAAGGAGCTGCACGGCTCACTGGTGGACATCGCACCGACCAACATCCCGGACGGTAACCCCCATACCGCCGAGATCGGCCACTTTATCGCCTGCGTACATAACGAGTGCGCGTGCGCCGTGGACCTTGACTCGGTGCTCCAGACGCAGGCGGTGCTGGACGCCATCTATCGCTCCGCCGAGACGGGGCACGAGGTGTGCCTCAACGGCTGCTAAAGGGGCAAGGTGCGCTCCGGCCCACCGGAGCACAAAGGGCCGGCGTCGCGCGCGACGCCGGCCCTTTGTGTTGTGGTGCCCTTCACCGGCAGGGCGCCCACTTGGGGTTCGGCGGGCGCATCTATCCGCGTCGCCCGGTGCGTTGCAGCCCTTCCGCACAGGGCGGCAACGGAGCGACGGCATTGACTCCTAGCGTGGTATCATGCTATGCTGGGGCCGTCGGTCCATTTCACCCTTGAGGAGGCATGATGGCCGAAGAGAATGTCGCGTGCGTCACCACACCCTCTCCTACACCCCAGCCCACCACGCCGCGCAAGGAATCCGAGCACGTGGAAAGGAAGGTTCCCATGGACGTAGCGCGTGTCGGTAAGAAGGCGCCCGAGTTCACTGGTCAAGCGTTCATCGACGGCGCCTACAAGGAAGTCAAGCTGTCGGACTATGCCGGGAAGTGGCTCATGATCTGCTTCTACCCGGGAGATTTCACCTTCGTTTGACCGACCGAACTGGCGGCGGTCGCCTCCATGAAGAGCGCGTTCGACGAGTTGGGTGTCGAGGTTGTCGCCATCAGCCGCGACAGCCAGCACAGCCACAAGATCTGGCAAGAGACCGAGCTGAGCAAGATGGTGCCGGGCGGCTTCCCTTGGCCGATGGTGTCCGATGCCAACGGCTCCATCGGCCGCAGCTATGGCGTCTACGATGAGGAGGCTGGCGTCAACATCCGCGGGCGCTTCCTCATCGATCCCGACGGCGTCATCCAGGCAATGGAAGTGCTCACGCCACCGGTCGGGCGCAACGTCAGCGAGACGCTGCGACAGATACGCGCCTATCAGCACGTCCGCGCCACGGGCGAGGTCATGCCCTCGGGCTGGCAGCCGGGCAAGCCCACCCTCAAACCCGCTATCAGCCTCGTGGGGCACGTGTGGGAGCAGTGGAAGGTCGAAAACGCCTTCTAGGCCTCAAATGCCTCCGTTCGGCGGGAGGGCCAACGTGGCTCCCCCGCTTTTTTGTTCGCAGAGCGACTGCCCGCCCTGCGGCGGCAGGCCGCTGGCCCACAGGTGGCGGCGCCCCCCCTCCTCACGCCCGCCGCGCGGCCCCTCATCCGCGCCCCTCACGCCTCGTCGTCACCATTCTGGGGCACGATGGACAGCCAGCGGCGCCCATCGTGGCTCATGAGGGCATCGGCAGCGGGCGGCCCGGCGCTGCCGGGCTCGTAGAGCTCGGGGGTCACCTCTGCCGTCAGGGGATCGATCAGCGCCCAAGCCATCTCGATCTCGTCGGAACGGGCAAAGAGGGAGGCATCCCCCTGCAGCGCATCGAGCAGCAGCCGTTCATAGGCCTCAGGAAGGACATCCTCACCAAAATGCTCCTCATAGTGGAACTCCATGTCCACCGTCTTGACGCGCATCCCGAGCCCCGGGACCTTGATCTCGATGCACAGGTGGAGGCTCTCGTTCGGCTGGATGATGATGGAGAGCCGGTTGGCGTGTAGATCGACGTTCTCCGGAAAGAGCAGATGGGGGACGGCCTTGAACTGCAGGGCGATCTCCGTCGTCTTGGCGCTGAGCTGCTTGCCCGAGCGCGCGTAGAAGGGCACCCCCTGCCAGCGCCAGTTGTCGATGTACAGCTTGAGCGCCACGTAGGTGGGCGTGTTCGAGGCGGCGTCCACCTTGGGCTCCTCGCGGTAGCCGCGGTACTGGCCCCACACCCCATCATCCTGGCGGATGGGGCGAATCGCCTGGAGCACCTGGACCTTTTCATCGCGCAGCATCTTGGCGTTCAGCGCCGAGGGGGGCTCCATGGCCGTCAGGGTGATGAGCTGCATCAGGTGGTTCTGTACGATGTCGCGCAGCACCCCGGCGCGATCATAGTACCCCCCACGATGGCCGACGCCCTCACTCTCCGCCATGGTGATCTGTACATGATCGACATAGTTGCGATTCCACACCGGCTCAAAGATCGAGTTGGCAAAGCGCAGCACCAGGAGGTTCTGCACCGTCTCCTTGCCCAGGTAGTGGTCGATGCGATAGATCTGGTCCTCGTCAAAGACGGCGTGCACGCGCTCGTTCAGCGCCCGCGCGCTCGCGAGGTCGTGCCCAAAGGGCTTTTCAATGACGATGCGCGCCCAGCCGTCGCCATCCTTGGCCAGGCCGGCGCGCCCCAGCTGCTCAATCACCGTGGGAAACACCGCGGGCGGCAGGGCGAGGTAGTAGAGGCGATTGCCCCGCGTCCCCCGCGTGGCATCGAGCTCGCGCAGTGTGGCGCCCAAGCGCCGATACGTCTCGGGGTCGCCATAGTCCCCTCGCAGGTAGGTGATGCGCTGGGCGAACTCGGGCCAGCGCTCGCAAATGCTGGGCTCGAGCCGCGCATAGTCCATCACCCCCTCATAGAGGCGGTCGAGGAGGGCGGCATCCGCCATATCGGTGCGCGCCACCCCCACCACCTGCACCTCCTCCGGTAGGTACCCGTCACACATCAGGCTGTGCAGCGCGGGCACCAGCTTGCGGCGCGTGAGGTCGCCCGAGGCACCAAAGATGACGATGGAGGCAGGCTCGGCATCCGTCGCAGACGCGGACATGGCCGTTCTCCCTGTTTTTCCTCCCGAAGGGTGGATCCTGTTACCGCTCCGGTGCCACGGCGTGCTGCAGGCGCGCGACGAGGTTCGATGGAGGGATGGGGGGTGGTTCCGCCGGGCGACCGGACATCCAGGCGTCAAGGCGCTCCTCCGTGCACTCCCACAGCGGCACGGGGAATGGCTCGGCCACGGTGACGCGTACCCCCGCCTCGCGCACGCGCGCGTCGGTCACCGCCTGGCGCACGGCGTCCAGGGCGTCGGGGAAGACCTCGAGGGGTTGCACGACGACGCGGGTGGCGCCCTGGCGAACGATATCCGCCAACGTGCGGCTCAGGGCGTCGGGGACACCGACGCGGGCCGTCTCCACGACATAGTCGGCCCCGAGGGCAGCGCCCAGGGCCTGCCCAAGGCCTTGCAGCGCATCGGCCGGGCCCGCGCGCTGCGCGCGGGCCTCGTAGGCGCGGCGAATCCGCGCATAGGCGCGGGGCCGTGCGAACCAATGGGGCGCTGGCTGCCCCTGCGCGTCCCGCCGTCGCAGGCGCCACGCCCAGTAGCTCGGGCCATCGTACGTCGGCGGCTCGAGGCACGAGACCAGCACGACGCCCCTTCGCGGGGAGGCGTCCTCCGCGGGTGTGGGCCGGGGTGAAGGTAGGGCTTGCTCCTGGCGGCCCACCTGCCGCGCGTTCCCAGCGTAGGCGACCAGCGCACTAAAGGCGTACACGCCGGTGCCCGCCAGCGCCGCCGGCAGCGACTCGAGGCCGAGGAGCACGATGACGACGACCCCGATGGCCAGGCCGAGCCCCAAACGCAGCTCGTGGGTACGCAGCTCGGCGCGCGGAACCGTCCAATACCGCACCAGCGACCAGCCAAAGAGAAATCCCGAAGCGAGGAGGAAAACGCGGTTCCACACGCAGCGCCTGCCCTCTCAGTGTCCACCGGCCAGGAAAAAGCTGAGGATGACGCAGACGACCCCCGCCACGATCATGCGGATCCCCGCGGGGATGATCTGCTCATTGGCCACCCGCGCCAAAAAGACGCCGAGCCCAAAGAGGAGCACCAGCGCGGCGCCCAACGAAAGGGCATAGCTGACCATCACATCGGGGAACAGCCCGGTCAGGATAAAGGGCAGCAGGACGAGGACCCCCGCCACAAGGGGCGACAACCCGTCGATGATCGACACCGCCACCGCGGCAAAGCGCGAGGCCCGTGCCTGCTTTGAGTGGGACATGTCCGCCAGCATGGCCTGCTCCAGCTCTTGCATCTCGTGCTTGCGCTCGGCCGATTCCGTCAGATAGGCGCCCCAAAACCCCGAGACGCCCATGGCAAAGCACGTGGCCAGGCCGGTGGAGAACACCACGCGCGGATCGCGTATCCCCGCCACGTACGACCCCATGAGAACGCCGATCATCGTTAGGATACCGTCAAAAGCATTCATGGCCAGGTAACGTCGGCCGATTTCGTCGATATCGGCGATGCGTCGATACTCGGCGAACTCGCGTAGTTTGGCCATTCCAGGTGTCACGATCTCTTTCTCCCACTCCACAAGCCGCGCCCGGCGCGGCGCATTTCCGGTGCCGCACGAAATCGACAGCCCTGCCGTGGCGGCGCCAATGGGCTAACGCCCGGCAACCGCCCGGTCACCACCTGTGTGGCGATCAGGTCTGTCGGTGCAACCACGGAAATTTGAGTGGGAGTCGCCAGGATGGATCCTGTTGCAGCGAGACTGCGGGGAGAGGCCAACGGGTTCTGAGATGCGCCATACCGGCGCTCCGTTGGTCCTCGATCGTACTGGGAGGTTCAGCAGATTCGGTCGCGTACATGCTTTGGGTCGAACTCCTTCGGGTAATTGCCTACAGCCCGATTATAGCACCCCACGCGCCGGGGGACAAGGGGACAGCGCCCGTTCAGCGCTTCCCCCGTTCCCGCGACCCGCGCAGGATGCCGGCGCCCGCCACGAGATCGAGCATCTCCATGGTGATGGCGTGCTGCCGTGCCGAGTGGTAGGCCAGCGTAAGCTCCTCGATGACCTTGGCGAGGTTGCTGCTCGCCGAGTCCATAGCCCGGAACCGCGCCGACTGCTCGCTGGCGGCGGATTCCATCACCATCTGGTACAGCTGGGCGAGGGCCCACGTCTCGATGGCGCCCTGGAAGAGGAGCGAGGGCTCGGTTTCGACGATGGGCTGCGGCCAGGCCACGGAGGCATTGGGCAGGGCGCTGGCCTCCACCGGGAGCCAGCGCCGCATCACGGGCGGCACGGTGACAGAGCCCTCATAGGGGGAGTACACCACCTGGATCGCATCGACCTCGCCCGCCTCCAACAGCTCCATGAGGCGGCCGGACAGGTGCTGCACCAGGCTAAGGGGCGCCACGCGCGTCACTGGCAGCGCTTCGGCCATCAGCAAGGGGCGCCCGCGCGCCCGGAAATAGTTCGTAGCGCGAGCACCGAGGGTAATGAGCGCTACCTCCTCGGCCTGGAGCTGCTGCTGGGCGATGAGGCGCTCGGCACCCTCGAGGACGATATCGTTGAACGCGCCGCACAGGCCGCGCTCGGAGGCGATCACCACCACCGCCGGCCGTCGTGGGGCCACGGGGCGCACCGCCACGTGGTTGCGCTGCAGCTCCTCCGGGCCTATCAGCGGCACCAGCACCGACATCACCTCACGGAGGTGCTCGACGTACTGGCGCGTGGCGCCCACGCGTCGGAGCGCCAGCCGCCAGCCCCCCGCAGCGATCGTGCGCAGCGAGGTGATAATCGGTTCCACGCCTTGGATATTGTCCAGGCGTTCCTTGATCCGCTCGATATCTTCCACGCTAGAGGAACCTTTCGCTGAACGCGTGGATCAGCGCGTCCATATCGGCCTCGAGCTCCTCGTCGAGATCCTGTTGCTCTTCGATGCGTCGGATGACGCCGCGGTACTCGCGCTGGGCGTAGGTCCACAGCTCGGCCTCAAAGCGGGACACATGCTCCACCGGCAACTCGTCGAGGTAGCCCCGGTCGGCGGCAAACAGGATGAGCACCTGCCGCGCCTGTGGCAGCGGCGCGTAGGCCTCCTGCTTGAGCACCTCCCGCAGGCGCTCACCGCGGGCGATCTGCCGCTGCGTCGTGCGGTCAATCTCGGTGCCAAAGCGGGCAAAGTGCGCCACCTCTTCGTACTGCGCGAGGTTCAGCTTGAGCTGGCCACTCACCTTGCGCATGAGGTTCGTCTGTGCCGCGCCACCGACGCGCGATACCGACAGCCCCACATCGATAGCCGGCTTGAAGCCCTGGTTGAACAGCTCGGGGCTCAGGTAGATCTGCCCGTCGGTGATCGAGATGAGGTTCGTCGGGATGTACGCCGAGATGTTGCCGCGACGCGTCTCAACGATGGGCAGCGCCGTGATGCTGCCGCCGCCGAGCTCGTCACTGATCCGCGCAGCGCGCTCGAGGAGGCGCGAGTGCAGGTAAAAGATGTCGCCAGGATAGGCCTCGCGTCCCGGGGGGCGCCGCAGCAGCAGCGACAGCTCGCGGTAGGCGTCGGCGTGCTTGCTGAGATCGTCATAGATGATGAGCACATCGTGGCCATCATCCATGAACGCCTCGGCGATGGTGCACCCCGCATAGGGGGCCAGATACACCAGCGCGGGAGGGTCATCCGGGGAGGCCATCACCACCACCGTGTGATCCATCGCGCCCGCCTCCTCCAGGGTGCGGACGACCTGCAGCGTGGCCGACTTGCGCTGGCCGATGCTGACGTAGACGCAGATCACATCGGTGTCGCTCTGATTGATGATCGTATCCAGGGCGATGCTCGTCTTGCCCGTCTGCCGGTCACCGATGATCAGCTCGCGCTGCCCGCGCCCAATGGGCACGATGGCATCGATGGCCTTGATCCCGGTGTGTAGCGGCTCGGCCACGGCCTGACGCTCCACCACGCCGGGAGCGTCGCGCTCGATAAAGCGCTGCTCGTCAGCATAGATGCGCCCCTTGCCGTCCTGCGGCTCGCCCAGGGGGTTCACCACGCGGCCCAACAGGCGATCGCCCACCGGCACGGTGATGCGCCGCCCCGTGGGCCACACCATGTCGCCGCCCTGGATCCCCTCATCCGAGCCGAGCAGGACGCAATCGATCCAGTCGGTCTCCAGGTTCATGACCAACCCGTACACGCCCGACGCAAAGCGCAGCAGCTCGTCGGTCGTTACCCGGGGCAGCCCCCAGACCGATGCCACCCCATCGCCCACCTGGCGCACCGTGCCGATCGGGGTGATGGAGAGCGCGGCGTGCACCGTGGCGGCCTCCTCCGTCAGGGCCGCCAGCATCTTGCGGAGGCTCTCGCTGGGATTGCGCAGCAGCCGCTCAACCACAGCGCTCGGAAGCCCATCCCTCCCATCCAGCCCAGGGAGATCGCGCAAGCTCTGCCAGCGAATGCGCGTCCCTTCCTGGGTGGCCTCCTCGGGGAGGTCCATGGAGTTGGGTACGGATGTGGTGGTCATGTCAGCCATGCTATGCCTCTGCTTCCAGGCGCGCAACCAGATCCTGTCGCACCCGGTTGCGGATTCGGCTCAGGTGCTGGCGCACGCTGTTGTCGATCAAACGGTCGGCCAGGCGTACCTGGAGGCCGGCCACCAGCTCGGGCTGGATGTCCACCTGCAGTTCGACGTGGCGGTCGATGAGCGACGACAGCGTATCGGTCAACGTCTTGGTCTGATCGGGCGTTAGCGCCACCGGCGTAGACACAAAGGCGTGCGGCACACGATCAGCCATCACCCGGCGAAACTGATCGACCTCCTCCTGGGGCATCTGGTAGATGCTGGCACAAAAGTTCGTCACCAGGTCGTCATGGGTGCGACGCGTCGTCACCGACCGTACGGCACTGCCCGAGACATCAATGATGGCATCAAGCAAATCGTCATAGTGCTGCGCCACGATCTCGTCGCGATGGCGCGCCAGGTCCGAGCGCATCTCCTCGGTCAGGCGGTCGATGCGCTGCCGCGTCTGCTCAAGCAGCTCGGCCGCCCGTTGGTTGGCCGCCACCTGCGCGCGGTGGATGATCTCCTCCGCCTGCTGGTCGACCGTGCGCATGCGCTCTTCCCACTGCTCACGGAGCTGCTTCGCCTCGGCCTCCTGATCGCGGGCACGCTGCAACGTCTCGGCGATGATCTGGCCGCGCTCGTCCAGCTTGCGGCGCAACGGCCGGAACAGAAAGTAGCCGAGCAACGCCATCAGGACGACAAAGTTGATGATCTGAAAGAGTAGCGTGGCCCAGTCCAATTCGAGCATGCGCTACCCCCTACATGCCAACGATGTTAGCGAACGGGTTCGCAAAGAGCAGGATCAAGCAGATGAGCAGCACATAGATGGCGCACGACTCGAGGATGGCCAGCACGACGAACAAGAGCCCGCGGATACGGTCAGCCACACTCGGCTGCCGGGCCATGTTGTCAAAGGCGCGCACCACCGCCCGGCCCTCCATGAGCGTGGTGGTAATCGTTCCTAGGACGATGGCGGCCCCCACGACGATCGTCGTGACGATAGCGAACTGCAGTTGCTGTTCAGGTAGCATGGGGGTAGTAGACTCCTTTCGCAGATTCTAGGTGGTGCTGGGTACGTGGGCGACAGCGGCCTCATCCTCCTCGGAACCGATAGCATCGACCACAAAGACCAGCGTGAGAACCGTGAAAACCAATGCTTGCAGAACCCCAGTGATCATCCCCAAGGCACTCAGGGGCAAGGGAATGAGCAGGGGAACGAGCATGAACATGACGGCGCCAATCATCTCGCCAGCGATGACGTTGCCAAAGAGACGCAGCGCCATGGACACTACGCGACTGACCAGCCCCAGGATGTTCAGCGGCAGCAAAAAGACCATCGGCTCGATGAAGGAATGCAGGTATGGGCCCAAGCCGCGCTTTTGGATGCCATAGTAGTGCCAGGAGCCGAACGACACCACCGATAGCGCCAACGTGGTGTTGAGGTCCCGCGTAGGCGATGATAGCAGTGGGAAGGTGCTCAGCAGGTTCGCCAACAGGATGTACGAGATCATGGTGGTCAGGTAGGGCACGAGCTCGGGCATGGCGTGGCCCGTGGTATCGCGGATGAGGTTCTCGATGTAATCGACGATGTACTCAACGGCCAGCTGCCACGTCTTGGGGTCCCACACTTGGAAGCGCCTGTGTGCCCAGACCGCCCCGGCGACCAGCACCACCATCAGGATCCACGTGTGCAGGACCGTATCCCGGATAGGCACAGCGCCCACCCAGAACCGGACCTGGGGAAAAACCTCCTCAATGCCCACGAGCCTATCCTTGCTTCTGACAACGAATTGGCAAGCACTGGCGGCCGAACACGTACCACAACCACAGCCAGCGGCACACCACATTCCCAATCACCAACCCCAGGCAGGGCCACAAGCCCGCCCGAGCGGCACACACGAGCAACGGCGCGACGACCAGCAAGCGCAGTGGCATGCTCGTCGCCAGGCGCGTCTTGGCGCGCCCTGGCTCGAGCGGCGTGATCCGCTCAACGGCGGAGCGCAGCATCCAGAGGTGTACCCCGGCCGACACGATGCCGATGGCCACCCACGGCAGCACCATGCCGAGGCTACTCATCCCGCAGCCCCCTCAGGGGATCGTCCGCGTATGCGAGGACGCCCTCGACAATCGCCTCGAGCTCCCCGTCGGTCTCGAGTGCCTCCATCCCGGCGCCATCGGCCGACCACCCACCCGGCTCGCCCTCCGCCAGGGCGCCCACCAGCACGATGCACCGCTCCTCATCGACGCGCAGAACGCCGCTGGCCACGGCCAACTTTTCGGTGCCGGTGGACGTGGCATACTCGACGATGCCCTGATCGATGCGCCCGATGAGCGGGGCATGGCCCGGCCAGACGCCGACCATCCCATCGATCAGCGGCACCTGCGCCCACAGCACAGCGCCCTGAAAGAGGATCTCTTCCGGTGTTAGCACCACCAGGTGCAAGCGGTTCGGGTCTCGCGGCGCGTCACTCACAGGTTCTTGGCCTTTTCCAGTGCCTCTTCGATGGTGCCCACCATGTAGAACGCCTGCTCGGGCAGGTCGTCATGCTCGCCCTCGACGATCTGCTCAAAGCCACGGAGCGTATCCTCGAGCTCGACGTACTTGCCGGGGATGCCCGTGTACTGCTCGGTCGAGAAGAAGGGCTGGGTGAGGAACCGCTGCAGACGACGCGCGCGCCGCACGGTGACCTTGTCCTCATCGGACAGCTCCTCGGTGCCCAGAATCGAGATGATGTCCTGTAGGGCCTCGTACTTGGCCAGCACCGAACGCACCTCAGAGGCGATGCGCACGTGGTACTCGCCCACGAAACGAGGCTCTAGCAGCTTGGAGCTGGAGGCCAAGGGGTCGACGGCGGGGTAAAAGCCCTGGCTCGACAGCTGACGCGTCAGCACCGTGATGGCATCGAGGTGGCTAAAGGCCGCTACGACGCCCGGGTCGGTGATGTCATCCGCCGGAATATAGATGGCCTGCACCGAGGTGATGGCCCCATCGCTGGTGGAGCTGATGCGTTCCTGCAGCTCGCCCATCTCGGTGGCCAGCGTGGGCTGGTAGCCCACGGCCGAGGGAAGGCGCCCGAGCAGGGCCGAGATCTCGGCCCCCGCCTGGACGTAACGGTAGACGTTGTCGATGAACAGCAGCACGTCGCGCTGGCTGGCATCGCGAAAGTGCTGTGCCATGGTGAGCGCCGTGAGGGGCGTGCGCAGGCGCGCCCCCGGGGGCTCGTTCATCTGCCCAAAGACGAGCACACTGTTGCCGAGCACGCCACTGGATTTCATGCTCTCCCAGAGGTCATTGCCCTCGCGCGTGCGCTCGCCCACCCCCGCAAAGACCGCCACAGCGGAGCGCTCATGGGTGCTGTTGCGGATCAGCTCAATCACCAGCATCGTCTTGCCGACCCCGGCGCCGCCGAACAGCCCGATCTTGCTCCCTTTGCCGTACGGCGTGAGCAGGTCGACCACTTTGAGGCCGGTGGGCAGCATCTCTGCCGTCAGGCGCTGTTGATGGAAGGAGGGGGAAGCAAGATGGATCGGTTCCCGAGGGACATCGTGCAGGCCGTTGCCGCCATCGATGGGCTCGCCGAGCACGTTGAACATGCGGCCGAGAGTCGCGTCGCCCACGGGCACCTGGATGGGGCTCCCCGTGTCGATGACTTCCATCCCACGGTGCAGACCTGTCGTCGAGGACATGGCAACGCACCGCACCGTGCGGGGGTCCACATGCTCCTGCACCTCGAGTACGAGATGCGAATCGTCAGGACGCCGCACCAGCAGGGCGCTGCTGATGCTGGGGAGGTCGCCAACGGCGAATACGGCATCGACGACGACTCCCATGACGCGGGCTATCCGTCCGGTTCTCACCTATTCAGCGCTCCTTCTAGAGGCGTGAGTGTGATGGCGAATGAGGTGTCCTGGGAAGCAGGGCATCCCAGGGAAGGCGCAGTGATGAGCAACCCGTCGGATGTCAAGACGAGCACACCATCAGGGGCCGGGTGACGCAGAACATGGCCCTATGACGCCTGATGTAGTATTCTAACCAACTCTTGCATACCTGGCAAGTTCCCATCCTCGTGACCGCCGTGCCTGTTGGGCACCCACCATAGCGTATCGGCACCGCCTGGCACGACTTGAGCCCCAGCGGGCACTTGTCGGCGGAAATCCTGCGCCTCAGCGCGCGCTCACTGGACGCTTTTACCATTTCCTGCTACGATAGCAGGGTTTGATCGAGGGCCTCAAGCCCCAGCACGCGAGCACGCGCGGTTGCCGCGGAACTGCGACGCCGCACGTCGTGATGACGATCAAGGAGACAGCTGCGTGATGCGTATTCTCAATGCGGAGGCTCTGACCAGTCACGGGAACCTGCGGGGACGGCGTGATGTGGTCGAGATCCTGGAGGCCGGTCTGCAAGCGGCAGACCCGTACAACAACACCAAGAAGCTGATCCGCGTAGAGGGCAACCGCCTCATCGTCGGCGGCGCCGACTATGAGCCCACTGGCTCCCCCGTCACCGGGGATGCCATCTTTGACCTCACCGAGACGGGGCGCATCCTCGTGGTGGGCGCCGGTAAGGGCGTCCAACATGTGGCCAAGGCCATCGAAGAGGCCCTGGGCGACCGCCTCACCGGGGGCCATGTCATCGCCAAGCACGGCGACGACCTGATCCTCGAGCGCATCGGCGTCACCTTTGGCGCCCACCCCGTGCCCGACGAGGGCTGCGTCATAGGGTGCCAGCGCATCCTCGAGCTGCTCACCGATCTGCACGAGAACGACCTCGTCTTTACGATCGCCGCCAATGGGATCTCTTCCCTGCTCACCCTGCCGGTGCCGGGTGTCACCCTGGAGGAGGTGCGCGAGACGACCTACCTCATGCAGATCGACCGCGGCGCGCCCACCGGGGACCTCAACCCGATCCGCAACCACCTTGATCAGCTCAAGGGCGGCCGCATCTCGACGCGCCTCCAGCCCGCGACGGCGATCCACATCCTGGCCATCGACCCTGGAGACCACGACCAGCTGATGCACCGCAACGTGTGGCTCCATACCCTCCCCGAGGGTTCGACCTTTGCGCAAGCGGTGGCCATGCTGAAAAAGTGGGACGCCTGGGAGGCTGCGCCCGCCTCGGTGCGCGCCTTCCTCGAACGCGCGGACCGGCGCTGGGAGACGGTCAAGGCGGACACCTTTGAAAAGATGTCCTACCGCATCTTTGGCGTCATGCCCAACAGCTTGGGCGTCGTGCCCACCGCCATGAAAAAGGCTGCCGCCTTGGGCTACCGCCCCATCGAGCTCGTGCGCGGTCTGGGCGCCGAGGCCAGCCAGGCAGGCCTGGTCGTCGCCTCCATCGCCACCACCATCGAGCGGTGCGGCATCCCCTTTGAGCCGCCCTGCGCCCTCTTTACCTCCGGCGAGTTGCTGGTAACGGTGGGGCAGGAGAAGGGCATCGGCGGCCGCAACCAGGAGTACGCCATGTCCGCCGCGCTGCGCATCGCCGGTAGCCCGAACATCGTCGTGGGCGCCGTGGATACCGATGGCACCGACGGCCCCGGCACCCAGTTCGTCGAGGGGTGCGAGCACCTCCCCTCGCTGGCCGGTGGCGTCGTCGACGGCAGCACCTATCAACGGGCCTGCGAGCTGGGCATCGATTTGCGGGACGAGCTGCGCCACCACAACACCACACCGGCGCTCTGCCGCCTCGACAGCGGCGTCGTGGCCACGCACAACATCAGCCTGAACGATCTCTGCGTGACCCTCATCATGGATCGGACGGTCGACTAGATAGTGTTTGGACACAGGCCGAGCGTAAGCGAGGGGCCTTGACGCCCATCGCCAAGGTCTCTCGCCACGCTCAGCACGACGCTGTGGCCCTTTTTCCAAACACTACCCAGTCCGATTGGACAACGCACCCATACATCCTCTGTATCGTGAAAGGAACGAGCACCATGCCAGCAGGTAGCAAGATCGTCTCCGTCAAAGCGCGGGAGGTGTTCTCTGACCGCGGGCACCCCGGCATCGAGACCACCGTCGTCACGCAGGATGGCTCCATCGGCGTCGCCGTGGTCACCGCCGGCGTCTCGGTGGGCAAGCACGAGGTGCAGTTCGCCTATGACGGCGGCACGCGCTGGAAGGGCCGCGGCGTGCGCAAGGCGGTGCGCAATGTGGAAGAGATCATTGCCCCGGCCGTCATCGGCATGGACGCCAGCAACCAGCGCGCCGTCGACGAGGTCATCATCAAGCTAGACGGCACGCCCATGAAGACGAACCTCGGCGGCAATGCCACCGCCAGCGTCTCGGCGGCCACCCTCAAGGCCGGCGCGGCCAGCCTCGGCATCCCCCTCTACCAGCACATCGGCGGCGTCAACGCCTGCATCATGCCGGTACCGGGCGTTATCACCGTCGTCGGCAGCACCCGCTATGGTGGGGGATCGCGTTCGGGCGGCAAGCCGAGCTACTCGATCATGTGCTACGGCTTTGACTGCTTCTCCGATGCGGCCTACGCCGCCTGGGAGGCCTCTAGCGAGTTCTCGCGCCTCCTGCAGGCCAAGATCGGCGCCGGCCAGCACACGAGCTATGGCGCCAGCAACGTGCCCGCCGGGCTCGTCAAGCACGACCGCGAGCTGTGGGATCTCATGGTCGAGGCGATTGCCAACACCGGCTATGAGGGCCGGATGGGTATCCAGGTGGACGTGGCCGCCGGCACGTACTGGGAGCCCGAGAAGCAGCGCTTTGTGGGGCTCTTCTCTGCCGAGGACAAGACGCGCGACGACCTCATCGAGCTCTACAAAAAGGCCGTCGCCGAGTATCCCTTCGTCATCATCGAGGACCCGCTGGATGAGGACGACTATGAGGGGCACGCCATCGTCACCAAGGAGCTGGGCATCGAGATCGTGGGTGACGACCTCTTTACCACCAACCCCGCGCGCGTGCAGCAGGGGATCGATGCCGGCGCCGCCAACACGGTGCTGCTCAAGGTGAACCAGATCGGCACCATCAGCGAGGCGTTCGACATGGTGCAGCTCGCCTACCGCAACGGCTACGGCGTCATGCCGTGCTCGAGCCGCGGCGAGGGCGCGGACATCGCCGACTATACCGTGGGCCTGGGCTGCGGCCACCTCCGCGAGGGCGCCCTCGGCCCGACGGGCAACCGCTTCCTCCAGATCGAGGAGGAGCTGGGCTCCCGCGCCGTGTTCCTGGGCCGCAAGGGGCTCAAGCCGTAAAGGGTACACCGAGCACCCGAATGGCAAAGGGCACCGCGGGGGAGAACCTCCCCCGCGGTGCCCTCTATTTCCGCGGTGATGCCTTACTTCTGCTTGTCGCCCTTGAAGAGCGCCTTGCCGGGCCAGACGGCGGCCCTTCCCAGCTCCGCCTCGATGCTCAGCAGCCGGTTATAGTCCACCGCCCGCACCTGGCCAGCGTTCAGGGCCACGGCGAAATCGGCGATCGAGTCCTGGTCGCCGCGGCTGCCACAGGGGTGCACGTTGTAGCCATTCCGCAGGGCAAAGTGCGCGGCGTCCAGCGCCTCGCTCACCGTGCCCACCTGGGTAATCTTGAGCACCATCGAGTTCGCCGCGCCGATGGCAGCGGCGCGCTCCAGGCGCTCGATGTTGGTGGTAAAGAAATCGTCGCCCACGATCTCGATGCCCAGCTCCTGGGTGATCATGGCGTGCCCCTCGAGGTCGTCCTCGTGGAGGGGGTCCTCGATGGACACCACGGGATAGTTGGCGACGAACTCTTTGTACTGGGCGATCATCTGGTCGCGGTTCTTTTCCCCCTCGGTAAAGATGCCCACGTACCGGTCAATATCCTTCTCATAGTAGCAATCGGCGGCGGCATCAAAGTAGAGGCCGATCTTGCCCTCGTACCCCGCCTGGACGATCGCCTCCGTCATGGCCTCGAGCAGCTCGGCGTCATGCTTGAGCAGGTTCCCCAGGTCGTTGAGGCGCGCATAGCCCGTGATGCGCGGCCCAAAGCGCTCCTGCATGATGCGCCCCAGCGCCTGGCGCACATCCCAGCACATCTCCATCGCCTCGGAGCAGTTGCTGGCACCGTAGGCGATGAACTCGTAGCTCGGCTTGAACCAGCGCGTCTTGCCGGGATCGCGGTAGCGCCCCCCCGTGCCGATGCCCACGATGGGCATGGGCAGCGTGCAGGCATTGGGCCCGCCCAGGTACTGGTAGAGGGGTAGCCCCGCATCGGCGGCGGCCGCCTTGGCGGCGGCGATGGAGACGCCCACGATGGCGTTGGCGCCCAGCCGCCCCTTGTTGGGGGTGCCGTCCAACGCGATCATGATGGCGTCGATCTCGCGCTGGCGCGACACTTCGACGCCGATGAGCGCTTGAGCGATCTCTTGGACGTTCTCGGCGGCGCGGCGCACGCCCATCCCACCGTAGCGCGGTCCACCATCGAGCACCATCGTGGCCTCATAGGTGCCGGTGGAGACGCCGGTCTCGGGCGTCGAGCGGCCCACGGCGCCGCTATCAGTGGTCACCGTGACCTCGAGGCACAGGTTTCCGCGGTTGGCAAGGATCTCTCGGGCTGTAACACTCTGAATCTTGGCGCTCACGAATACACTCCTCCGATATAGTGGTGCGTCACTCCCGCAACGCGAGCCGCGGACGTCCCGTGGCTGTGACGGTGAGGGTCGTCTGCACGTGGACCTCATCGCCCCAGCCGTAGGCCACCGGTGCACTCTGGTCGTGACGTTCAACGGTAACGGTAATCTCTTGTGCGCCAGCGCGCCGCGCCGCCGCT
>DUUT01000029.1 GCA_012841405.1 Chloroflexota bacterium | reverse complement strand
GCCGCGATCGCCCGCGACGCCGATGCGCTGCGCACCGAGGCCCAGCAGCGCGCTGATGCCTGGCGCCAAGCGGCCGACGCGCGGTTCGACCGTGTTGTCGAATACGTCGTGCGTCTGGTGACCCTCGCCGAGGAAGGGTAGGAATGGCCGTAGGGCTCGACGCCGTGCGCTACAGCGCGGCGAACGCGCGCGTCCGGGGGCTCGCGTCCCAGCTCCTCTCCGAGGAGATCTGGCAAGCGCTCATCGCGGCGGAGGATTTGGGCGCCACGCTGAACATTCTGCACACGACGGTGTACGCCGACGTGGCGGCAGAGCTCGAGGCGGGCGGCGCCGTCACCTTGGAGGACCTGGAACGCCATCTGCATGCCAGAGCGGCACAGAACATCCGCCGCGCGATGGCCTTTGTCTCGGGGGCGCGACGCAACCTCCTGCAGGTGTGGTGGCAGCACTTTGAGCTCGAGAATCTCAAGGCGCTCTTTCGTGGGTTCGACCAGGGCCTGCCGCCCGACGCCATCCGACATTTCCTCATTCCCCTCGACGCCGCATCACAGCTACCGTGGGATGCACTGCTGCACACCCAGTCGGTGGCGGGGCTGGTGGATCGCCTGGGCAACACGCACTATGGCCAGCCGCTGCGCAACGCGCTGCCCTCGTACCGCCGGGAGCAATCGCTGTTCGCCATCGAGATCGCCCTCGACATCCGGTACTACCGCGACCTGGCGGCAGCGATCAACGCCCTGGGCGGCGCTGATCTCGAGGATGCGCGGCGAATCCTGGGCACGCGGCTGGACATCCTGAACATCCTGTGGGCGTACCGCCATCGCGTGTACTATCGGCTGTCTGCCGAAGAGATCATCAACTATACGCTGTGGCACACCTTTCGCACGGATACGCGTCTGATCCGTGACATCGCCCTGGGCGCGGCGCCGGAGGACATCCTCGAGCGCGTCTGGGGGCGAGGCACCGTCGACCTATCACTGCTCGAGCAGGCAACGACCGAAGCGGCGATGGTGACGACCCTCGAGTTGATCCTGGAGCGGTTCTGGTGGGGGTTGGCGCGCTCCGCGATGGGCGGCTATCCCTTCCGGCTGGGGGCGCTGCTCGGCTATGTGGTGCTCCAGGAAACAGAGATCGTTGACCTGGTGACACTGCTCGAGGCCAAGACGATGCGCTGGGATCGTGAGCGCGTGTGCCGTCACCTGGTGCGCTGCGAGGAGTAGGCAATGTTCGTTCCTGTAGAGATGTCCGAGGTCGATATCTTTGTCTTTGAGAATGATGTGGAAGAGGTCGCACAGGCCGTGGCGAGCCTGGGCGTCATGCACCTGCTGGACGTCGACACGCTGGGCCAGTGGGCCGAGGGCGTGAACACCGAGTGGGCGGGACGCGTCAGTGCCTACGCCACGCAGGAGCGGCGGGTCAAGGACCTCCTCGCGCAGCTCGGCATCCCGGAGGAGCAGCACTCCTGCGAGGGCAAGCTGAACCCCGTGGAGGATTACGCCGCGCTGGAAAAAGAGATCCAGGCGATCGAGGCCGAGGTACGTGACCTCCGCCACCGTGAGGGCGACGTCCAGCGCGAGATTGAGCACTGGGAGCTCCTCGCTCGCTCCATGGAGATTCTGGAGCCGCTGTCGGTGAGCATCTCGGACCTGCGGCAGCTCGAACACCTCCACGTCGTCGTGGGCAGCATCCCGGCGGAGAATCTGGCACGGCTCGAGGCCAGCCTGTTCCGTATCCCCTACAGCATCATCCCCGTGTTCCGCTACCAGGGCAAGGTGGTGGTGTTCGCCTTCTGCGCCGAGGAGCACGCCGTGATCCTCGACCGTGCCCTCGAGAGCGCCTTCCTCGATCGGCTGATCCTCCCCGAGGAGCTCGGCGGAACGGCGCAGGAGGTGCTGGCCCAGGTTACTCAGCGCGCCCGCGAGGCCCGTGCGGCACACGCCGAGGTACAGCGGCAACGCCAGGAGCTCGTGGAAAAGCTGCGGCCACAGCTGCTGCCCATGTTGACGCGCATCCAGGGGGATCGGGCCATCGCCGATGCCATGTCGCACTTTGGGCATCGGGGCCGGGTGTACCTCATCGCGGGATGGGTGCCCAAGGATCGTGTGGAGGAGCTCCGGCAGCTCGTGGAGGAGACCACCGACGGCCGCGTGACGGTCGATGAGAACCCGGCGATGCTCCCCGGCAACCGCACCAAGGTGCCGACGCTGCTGCGCAACGCGCGCCTGCTGCGTCCTCTCGAGTCCCTCGTGACCACCTATGGCACCCCCGGCTACCGCGAGATCGACCCCACACCCATCCTGGGGATCACCTTTGTCGTCATGTTCGGCAGTATGTTCGGCGACCTGGGCCATGGTTTGGTGCTCGCCTTGGTGGGAGCACTCCTGGCGCGCCGGTTGCTACCCAGCCTGACGGGGATGGCGGCGCTGGGCCACATCCTCGTCGCCTGTGGCCTCTCGTCAGCGGTGTTCGGGGTCCTGTACGGCAGCGTGTTTGGCTACGAGGGCGTCATCCCAGCGCTCTGGCTGAGCCCGATGCGCGACATCCTCACGCTTCTCCTCGCCGCCGTGGCGTTCGGCGTCGTTGTGCTGAACATTGGATTTGCCGCCCGCCTGGCGACGGCGTGGCGCGGTGGGCGATTCCGTGAGGCCATCTTTGACAAGAACGGCGCCGTAGGGCTGCTCTTGTACTGGTCGCTGCTCGGCGTGGTGGCGTTCGCGGCCCTGGGCGGCGGTGTCCCCGGCTGGTTGATTGCCGTCATCGTCCTGCTGGTGGCCACCCTCTTCCTGGCCCAACCGTTGACCAACCTGCTCACGCGGCGCACGCCCGCCATCCCGGGTAACATCCTCGAGTTTGCCGTGCAGGCCTTCTTTGAGCTGTTCGAGGCGCTCATCAGCTATGCCAGCAACACCCTCTCCTACGTGCGCCTGGGGGCCTTTGCCGTCGCGCACGCCGGGTTGAGCATGGTCGTGTTCCTGTTGGCCGACATGCTGGGCGGTGGGCTGGCGGCTATCCCCATCATCATCCTCGGCAATATCGCCATCATCGCCTTCGAGGGGCTGATCGTCGCCATCCAGACGCTGCGACTCGAGTACTATGAGCTGTTCGGCAAGTTCTTCCAGGGCGAGGGAGTTCCGTTTACGCCACTCACGCTGCCGGCCGTCGAGTGCTAGGCCCCTCCAGCGCCGTTTGAACCTGAACCGGAAAGGAGTTCCTCACCATGAGCACGCTCGTGACCTTTGGCGTGGTGGCGCTGTTGGCCGCCGGGGTCCTCGTCATCCAGATGGCGCGTCGCACCCGCAACCCCCTGTTGGCGGTGCGTGCGGCCGTGACGGGCCTCCTGAGTCTTAACGGCATCGCGGCCCTCGTCTGCCTCGCTGTGGTGGTGATGGCCCTGGCCCAGCCGATGCCCGTCCTCGCCCAGGAGGCGCCCCCGGCGCCCTCTGCCGCGGATGGTGCGCTCGGTGCGGCGTTGGCCACAGGGTTGGCCTGCATCGGCGCGGGTATCGCCGTGGGCATCGCCGGAGCGGCCGCCATCGGCGGCATCACCGAGAAACCCGAGATCCTCGGCCGCACGCTGATCTTTGTGGGCCTCGCCGAGGGCATCGCCATCTATGGGCTGATCATCTCGTTCCTCATCTTGAATCGCTAGCCATCGTTGGTGGGAGATAGGACACACGCATGCGTATCTTTGTCATCGGCAACCAGGACGCGGTACTCGGGCTGGCCTTGGCCGGGGTGGATGGCCGCATCGTCACCACGGCCCAGCAGGTCGCGGAGGCGCTGGATGCCTCGTTGGCCGATCGCACCATCGGGTTGCTGCTCATCACCTCCGACGCAGCCGCCCTCGCCCGAGAGCGCGTGGATGCCCTCAAGGTGAGCAGCCTTGAGCCGCTGGTCGTCGAGGTTCCGGGGCCGCAAGCGGAGGAGCAGCCCCCCTCACTGAAGGACATGGTGCAGCGCGCCGTGGGGATCCGCCTGGGGGGTAGGTGATGGCCACGATCATCGGCAGTGGGCTGGAAGGCTACCTGCATCGCCAGGCACGCAAGCGGGCGCTGAGCCGCATCGCCGAGGCTAGAGAGGAGGCCCGCCAGACCCTCGAGCAGGCAACCCTCGAGATCGAGGCGCTGCGCCAGCGCGTTCGCACCGAGACGGAGCGGTCCATCGCTGCCGAGCGCGGTCGTGCCCTCGCACAGGCGCGCCTGCAGGCCAAGCACCTGGAGGCGAGCCGCATCGAGGAGACCCTCGCCGAGCTGTGGGAGAGCGCCGCATCCGCGCTGCAGCGCGTCGCTGCGGGCACGCCCGAGGAGCGCCTGGAGGTGCTCGCGCGTTTGGCGCTGGATGCCGCTGATCAGCTGGGGGAGGGCACCCTCGAGCTCGTCGTCAACGCCGCTGACCGCCCGCTGCTCACGGACGATTTCCTCCAGGCACTCGCCCAGCGGCTGCCCCAGGAGGGTACGACGCACTTTGTGCTCTCACCGGAGCAAGCCCCCATCTGGGGCGGCGTCATCGTCTATCGGCGCGAAACGAACCAACTCGTGGACAACTCGTTTGATCATCGCCTCGCGCTCGTGCAGCGCACCATGCGCGACGAGGTGCTGCGCCTGCTCACGGCCGATGGGGCACAAGGGAGCGCACCGCCCGGCGCGCCGGATCGCGTCACCATCGATGCGCGCTAGACCGTGTGTTACACATGCACCCGACGGAGAAACGATGGCGCCCCGAGCGTACGCGAGGGGGCCTTGATACCCATCGACAAGGTTTCTCGCCACGCTCAGAACGACGCTGTGGCCCTTGTTCCAAACACAACCTTGGATAGCCGCGGAGGATAGGCACACGTGGACGTTGTAGGAAGGGTCATCTGGATCAGCGGCCCCGTGGTACGCGCAGAGGTCACCAGTCAGACGCAGATGCTGGAGCAGGTCAGCGTCAGTGACGACCAGCTCGTGGGAGAGGTGATCGGCCTGCGCCGCGACATCGCCACCATCCAGGTCTATGAGGACACCTCGGGCCTCGTGCCGGGCGTCCCCGTATACGGTACGGGCGCCCCCCTCAGCGTCGAGTTGGGCCCCGGGCTCATCGGCGGCATCTTTGACGGGATCCAGCGTCCGTTGGAGGCCTTGGCCGCCTTGGCCGGCGACTATATCGAGCGCGGGGTCACCGCCCCTGCACTCGATCGCGAGCGCCGCTGGGCGTTCACGCCGACGGCGACCGTCGGCGAGCGGGTCACCGGTGGGGCCGTCCTGGGCACCGTGCCCGAGACCCCCCTGGTCGTCCATCGCGTGATGGTGCCGCCGGATATGCAGGGAACCCTCACCTGGCTGGCGCCGGCAGGCGAATACACGCTGACCACCCCCGTGGCACGCCTCACCAACGGGCACGAGGAGACAGAGATCACCCTGATGCAGCGCTGGGCGGTGCGCGAGCCGCGGCCGACGGCCGAGCGCTTGATCCCGTCCATCCCTCTGATCACCGGGCAGCGCGTCATCGATGCCCTGTTCCCCATCGCCAAGGGGGGCACGGCGGCCCTGCCGGGTGGGTTTGGCGCTGGCAAGACGGTGCTTCAGCACGCCCTGGCCAAGTGGTCCGACGCCGATATCGTCATCTATATCGGATGCGGCGAGCGCGGGAACGAGATGACCGACGTGCTCAACGAGTTCCCCAAGCTCCAGGACCCCAAGACGGGCCGGCCGCTGATGGAGCGCACCATCCTGATCGCCAACACCTCCAACATGCCGGTGGCCGCGCGAGAGGCCAGCATCTATACGGGTATCGCTCTGGCCGAGTACTACCGCGACATGGGCTACCACGTGGCGGTGATGGCCGATTCCACGTCGCGCTGGGCCGAGGCGTTGCGCGAGATCTCGGGCCGCCTCGAGGAGATGCCGGCAGAAGAGGGCTTTCCTGCCTACCTGCCATCGCGGCTGGCCTCGTTCTACGAGCGCGCCGGACTGATGACCACGCTGAGCGGTCAGGAGGGCTCGGTGACAGTGGTGGGGGCGGTGTCGCCACCCAGTGCCGACTTTTCGGAGCCGGTGACGCAGCACACGCGGCGGTTCATCCGCGTCTTCTGGGCGCTGGACAAGTCGTTGGCGGCAGCGCGGCACTTTCCCGCGGTGAACTGGCTCGATAGCTACAGCGGGTACGTCGAGGACATGAAAGACTGGTGGATCGAGCACGTCGATCCGGCCTGGTCGGACCTGCGCAACGAGGTGATGGCCATCCTGCAGCAAGAGTCGCAGCTCCAAGAGATCGTCCGCCTCGTGGGGCCCGACACCCTCCCCGACGCGCAGCGCTTTGTGCTGCTAGTGGCGCGCTATATCAAGGAGGCCTTCCTGCAGCAGAACGCCTTGGACCCCGTGGACGCCTACACGCCGCCGGCGAAGCAGATGGCACTCCTGCACCTGCTCATCCACCTGTCCCATCGAGGTCAGGAGATCATCGCGCGGGGGGCGCCGGTGGGGCGGATACAGAACGAAGTGACGGTGTGGCCCCAGCTCGTTCGCGCCAAGGCCGATGTGCCCAACGACGACCTGAGCGCCCTTGACGCGCTCCGCCAGCAGTTGGACACCGAGCTGGACCGCATCGCGGGGGATTATGTCGCATGAGTGAGACGCAGCCCCAATCCATCGATCGCGCGCCCCAGCAGGAGGCGCAGCGACGCCTGGTGACCAAGCAGTATCGCGGTTTGAGCGAGGTGTATGGCCCGATCATCGTCGTCGAGGGTACCACCGACGTGGGCTATGACGAGGCGGTGGAGGTGCTACTGGCGAATGGCGAGCGGCGGCGCGGGCACGTCCTCGAAGTGGGACGCCAGGGCACCGTCGTGGAGGTATGGTCCGGCACCACCGGCATCGAGGCGAGCTCGACGCGGGTGCGCTTTGTCGGGCGCCCCCTCTCCATGCCAGTGAGTGTCGACATGCTGGGGCGCGTGTTCAGCGGCCTCGGCGAGCCGATCGACGGCGTGGCGCCACCAATTGCCGAAGCCGTGGGCGACATCAACGGGGCCCCCATCAACCCCACGCGTCGCTCCTACCCGCGCGACCTGATCGTGACAGGTATCTCGGCCATCGATGGCATGAACACGCTCATCCGCGGGCAAAAGCTGCCCATCTTTTCGGGCAGCGGCATGCCGCACAACGCGCTGGCCGCCCAGATCGCACGGCAAGCGTCGCTGCGCGAGACGGAGGCCGAGTTCGCCGTCGTCTTTGCCGCCATGGGCGTCAAGCACGACGATGCCGCCTTCTTTCGCCACAGTTTCGAGGAGAGCGGCGCCCTGAGCAATACGGCCATGTTCCTCAACCTGGCCGACGACCCGCCCATGGAGCGCATCATCGCGCCACGCGCCGCGCTGACGCTGGCCGAGTTCCTGGCGTTCGAGCGCAACATGCACGTGCTGGTCATCCTCACGGACATGACCAACTATGGCGAGGCGCTGCGCGAGCTGGCCAGCCAACGCGGCGAGGTGCCAAGCCGCAAGGGGTACCCGGGGTACCTGTACAGCGACCTCGCATCGCTCTATGAGCGCACGGGCATCCTGCGCGACCGGCAGGGCTCTATCACCCAGGTCCCCATCCTCACGATGCCTAACGACGACATCAGCCACCCATTGCCCGACCTGACGGGATACATCACCGAAGGGCAGATCGTGCTGAGCCGCGAGCTGTTCCGCAGTGACATCTATCCCCCGGTGAACGTGCTCCCCTCGCTGTCGCGCCTCATGAAGGATGGCATCGGTGAGGGACTGACGCGGGCGGACCATTCCGGCGTGGCAAATCAACTCTATGCCGCCTATGCGCACGTCCAGGAGATCCGCTCGCTCGCCGCCGTGATCGGCGAAGAGGAGCTGTCGGCCGTGGACAAGCAGTACATGGCCTTTGGCGAGGCCTTTGAGCACCGTTTCATCCAGCAAGGGCAGTTCGAGGCCCGCACGGTGGAGGAGACCCTCGACCGCGGCTGGGAGATCCTCAGCCTGTTGCCGCGCGACGAGCTGACGCGCCTGAGCCAAGAGATGATCGCCGCCCACTATCGGCCCGCAGCGCCGGCACCGGCGGCAGACACATCCGCTGCGATGGGCGCCGACCGCCTGCCGGGCCGTCGCGGCGGCCCAGAGCGCGGCGAGGGAACCGACGACGGGGCCAGTGCGCGCCGCTCCAGCGCACGCTAGGGAGGATGCCGCCATGCCGCAACCCGCGCTCTCCCCGACGCGCAGCAACCTGATAATCATCCGCCAACGGCTCCGTTTGGCCACCGAGGGGCACGACCTGCTGGAGAAAAAGCGCGACGTGCTCATCCTCGAGATCCTCCGCATGATCGATGACGCCGAGCGCGTGCAGCAGCAGGTGGCCGAGGGCTTTGGGCGCGCCTACGCCATGATGCAGCGCGCCCGCGTCATGATGGGCACCGAGCGCGTGCGCCGGTTCGCCCTGTCACACCCCAGCGAGATGGATGTGCGCCTTACGCCGCGCAGCGTCATGGGGGTGGTCGTCCCCTCGGTGCACGCCCAGGCGCCAGAGAATCGCCTCTCGTACGGCTTTGGCGACACGAGCGTCACCCTGGATCAGGCGCAGCGCGAGTGGGCACGCGTGCTCGCGCTCATGGGCGAGCTCGCCGAAAAGGTCACCACCGTCTGGCGGCTGGCGCTCGAGCTGCGCCGCACGCAGCGCCGCGTCAACGCGCTGGAGAGGGTCTTTATCCCCTCCTACCAAGAGACACTGCGCTACATCGAGGAGACGCTGGACGAGAAGGACCGGGAGGAGCTGTTCCGCACCAAGCGCGCCAAGGCGATGCACGCGGAGGAGCGCCGGGTGTAGGTCGTTTCGCGCGCCGCGCGCCCCCCCACCCACTCCGACGCGACGCCTGCGTCAGACTGGGCTTCCCTTCCACCCCCTCATTCTGCTATACTCCTCGCACGTCCCCATCCCACTGTGAGGTAAGCGCCATGACATGGACATCGCCGTTCTCCCTGCCCGGGTACTGGTTCAAGGGCAACCTCCACTGCCACACAACCCAGTCCGACGGGCTCGCCAGCCCCGAGGAAGCGGTTCGCTGGTACTACGAGCGGGGGTACGATTTCCTCGCCATCACCGACCACTGGGTGCTCACGCCCGGCTGCCCCACGCCTGCCGGCGCGCCGGACGGCGCGTTCATCACCATTACCGGCACCGAGCTCCACGGCGCGGGCTACCACATGCTGGCGCTGGGGTTGTCGGCACTGCCTGCTGAATCCCTCGCCGATGCGCCCAGCGAGGTGGCGGCGGTGGTGCGTGCCTCGGGCGGCCTCGCCTTCATCGCCCACCCCTACTGGACGGGGCAGAGCTCTGCCGAGGTGGGAGCCATCGCGGGAATCGCCGGCGTCGAGGTGTTCAACGCCGTCTGCGAAAAGATGGACGGCCTGGGCTACGCCCGCGTCCATTGGGATGACCTGTTGAGCCAGGGCCGGCGCCTCACCGGCCTCTCGGTGGATGACACGCACTGGAAGCACGACTCTCATGGCACGGGCTATGTGATGGTCCGCGCCGCAGCGCTCACCGAGGCGGACATCCTCGCGGCCATCGCCGCGGGCCATTTTTACTCCAGCACGGGCCCCACGATTCAGGACCTGCGCCTGGTAGCACTGGCCGACGGCCGCCCGGCGCTCAAGGTGTGCTGCAGCCCCTGCGCCACGATCACCTTCTATACCCAGGGGCCCAAGGGCCGCCGGTTCACGGCGCCCGCCGGTGAGGCGCTCCACAGCGCCGTCCTGCCGCTGCGCCGGGAGCAGGTGTTCGTCCGCGTCGAGTGCGCGGATAGCGCCGGGCGCATCGCCTGGAGCAACGCCATCATGATCGAGGATCTGCCGGCAGTGGAGGGTTGAGGCCTCAGAGATACGGAGGATGAGATGGCACGAAGGAATCGCACCTGGGTGATCGTAGCCGTTGCGCTCGCGCTGCTGATCTGCTGTGGAGGAGCGACGCTGGTCGGCCTGGCGGCCCTCGGCTCGCTCACATCGGGCAGTGGGCTGTCCGGTCTCGGGGGCTCTGTAGCCGTCATCCCGGTGCGCGGGGTCATCATGAGCGGTGGCCGGGCCGATGGATTCGCCTCGGATACCATCGCCTACGCCGATCGCGTCATCGCCGACATCGAGGCGGCGGAGGCCGACCCGACCATCCGTGCCATCGTCCTGGAGGTGAACAGCCCGGGCGGCGGGGTGACGCCCAGCGCCCAGATCTATCGCGCACTACGCCAGGTGACCAAGCCGATGGTCACCAGCATGGGCGAGGTGGCGGCATCGGGCGGCTACTACATCGCCTGCGCCACCTCGCAGATCGTCACCCTCCCTGAGACGCTGACCGGCAGCATCGGCGTGCGCTGGGAGTTCACCAACGCCGAAGAGCTGCTCGATACCCTGGGGGTCGAGGTAGAGGTCATCAAGAGCGGCCCGCACAAGGATCAGGGCGGCCTGTACCGTGGCCTGACGGAAGAGGAGCGGGCCATCTATCAGAGCATCGTCGACGAGGCGTACGCCGATTTCGTGGCCGTGGTGGCCGAGGGGCGCAACCTGCCCGTGGAGCGCGTGCGCGAGCTGGCCGACGGGCGGGTGTACTCCGGACGGCAGGCCCTCGAGCTGGGCCTGGCCGACGTCGAGGGCGACATGGATACCGCCATCGCCCTGGCCGCCGCGATGGCCGGCATCGAGGGGGAGCCACACGTCCGCCGCTTCGAGCGGCCGGTGAACCCCTTCCGCTCCCTGTGGGGCGTGGCGGCACGCCTCGGTCGCCCTGCCGAGGTGGTGCTGCTGGAAGAGCTCTTGGAGAGCAGGACGCCGCGGCTGCTGTACCTCTACGCGGTGCCGTGAGGGGGATGCCACTGGAGCAGAGATGGACACCCCCACCCGGGGCTCTGCCTCTGCCGCGGTAGGCACAGGGATCCCGCACCGCGCACGGGCTGCCGTGCCTCCCCTCAGGGGTAGAGCACCTCATAGATGCGCACGGGCCCGCGGCTGTAGAGGGTGCGGTAGTGGGGGCTGGGATCCAGATCGCGGGGCAGGAGCCGGCCCCCGCGAGCGCCAACGAACACGTGGGTCACCCCCGCCGCCCGCAGGCGCTCCAGCAGGGCGGTGTCATCGACGGAGGCGGCCTCTTCGACGGCCGTCCCCAGGGCGTTCACCTCGTCATAGTAGGCGGTGCCCCCCAGCATGTAGAGCGTGGACGGCAGCGTGGTGCGCCGGTCCGCGATGAGGTTCAGCCACCAACCGGCATCGGTGCCGTAGCGCACCGGTGCCTGCCACACGCCGGTGTTCACGAGAAAGAGGGCGTCGGGCGGCGTGTGCTCCTGTGCCCAGGCGAACGCCGCCAGGTCGTCCGCGGTGGCCAGCACCGTCACGGGGTTGACGATATCGACCATGCGCCAGCTCCCCACGGCGGCCAGGGGCACCACCACGGCGAGCAGCAGGGCGGACACGCCGCGACTCCCCACGCGCCCCAGGCGCGGCAGGCGCACCCG
>DUUT01000028.1 GCA_012841405.1 Chloroflexota bacterium | reverse complement strand
GTCCTAGGGATGAGGCCGCGGGAGAGGGGAACAAGCCCCTTTCCCGCGGCCTCTGTGCTTCGTGCGTCGTGTGGGCCCTAGGGCGTGCGGATCTGCTCCGCCAGGGCGTCGATCTCGGCGACGCCGTCGAGCACGCCGATCTCCAGCAGGTACTCGCGCTGCTCCCCCGGCTCGAGGAACTGTAGGATACCCCGCTCGCGGTCCTTGGCGCGCCCCTCGACGAGGCAGTTGGCCGGCTCGAGGCCGGTGACGTAGGTACCCGCGGCGACCATCTTCCACTGGCTGAACCGCGGCAGCTCGGCCTGGCGGTACTTGAGGTAGATACCGAGCCCCTTGCCGTCCTCAAAACCGCGGTTGGCGAGGATGACGGTGACGTACCCCTCGGCGTCCGCCGCCATCTCGTGGTAAAAGACCTGCTCCTCGTAGCCCTCGATGGGCGCCTCATAGCGCGCGTGGTTGTCCAGCCCCGGCGCGGCGACGGCGTCGCGCGGAGTGACGTTGCGCGACGGCGCGATGAGCTCCGTGCCCTCCGCCAGCAGGGGGAAGCCAAAGTTGACGTGGTAGAGCAGCATGTGCGGCGTCGTCTGGTAACCCTCGTTGACCACCACGTCGCGCAACAGGATGCGCGATTCGCCCAGGTGGGCCCAGATGCGCCGCGTGAGGCTGAGGTTCTCGCCAAAGACCACCGTCTCGCGCATGCGGCCCCGCGCCCACATCTCGTACGTGTCGCCCCGCCAGGCGCCATCCACCCACACGTTGTCCGCAGGGAGGTGGTTGAGGCGCCCGTGGAGGCCGAGCTCCTCGCCCGCGTCCTCCGAAGGAGCTCCCGCCGTGGTGAGGCCGCAGCCGGTGACCAGACCACCGTGAAAGGTGCGCAGCCAGCCGTATCCGGGGCGCTCGGCGAAGGAGGGATGCGCCGGCCCGACGGTGGATTCCCACGCCAGGGACGCGCCCCGGAACTTGGCCGCGCCGATATCCATGCCGCGGTCGAGCAGCACGTCAAAGGTGAGCCCGGAGCCGGTCTCAAACTCGGCCACGCGCACCCCGCGGCCGATGCCCTCCTGAAGCACCGTCATGCGCACGCCGCCGACCTGCGACAGGCTGCCCACGTGTCGCAGGATTTCGTCGCGCGTCCACGATCGCCCGAACAGCGTGACCATGGCAACCTCCTTGAGGGGTCTCGAGGCGCCAAGGGGCGCGCCGACACGGCCCCCGGCGCCTGCTGTGTCGTGTGCCCTACGCCAGCAACAGGTACGGCGTTTCGATGTAGCGGGCGATGGCCTGCAGGAACCGGGCCGCCGGGGCGCCGTCGACCAGGCGGTGGTCAAAGGTGAGGCTCAGCCACAGGCGCTGGCGCACGACCACCTGGCCGTCGACGACCGCCGGTTCGGGCCGGATGCGGCCCACGCCGAGGATGGCGCACTCGGGCAGGTTGATGATCGGCGTAAAGGAATCGACGCCAAACATGCCCAGGTTCGTGATGGTGAACGTGCCGCCGCTGAGGTCGCCGGGCCCCGCGCGCCCCTCGCGGGCCCGCGCCACGAGCTCGCGGAAGCGGATGGCGATCTCTTTCACCCCCATCCGCTGGGCGCCGCGGAGGACGGGCACCAGCAGCCCGCGCGCACTGTCCACCGCCAGCCCGATGTTCACCTCCGGCAGCCGGCGGATGCCGTCGGCGTCGAGGCGGGCGTTCATGTAGGGGTAGGCCACGAGGCAGCGGGCGACGATGTAGGCCAGGAGGTCATTGTAGCCGATGGCAAAGCCGAGCTCCTCGGCAAAGGCCTCCTGCAGACGGGTACGCAGCGCCACGAGCTCGGTGGCGTCCACCACGCACTGCAGGGTGACGGGCGCCGTGGTGTGCGCCGCGGTGGCCATGCGCTCGGCGATGACCGCCCGCACCCCGGCCAGCGGCGTGACCACCGCCTCCTCCGCGTCCGCCACGGGCGGCGTGGCGGGTGCCGGGGTGGGGGCCGGC
>DUUT01000027.1 GCA_012841405.1 Chloroflexota bacterium | reverse complement strand
GTGCGGGGAGGCCCACGGGCCTCCCCGCACGATGGCTTAGCGACGGAGGATCAGTCGAAAGCCCTCGTCGGCCTCCTGTGCCTGAACGGTGCAGCCGAGCTTTTCGGCCGCCCGCGTCACATTGTCCCGCGACGTGGCGGTGTCGACCCAGACCTCGATGGGAAAGGCTCCCTCTCGTATGGCCCGTCGCGCCAGGATGACGGGCTGCGGGCACGATAGCCCGCGCGCGTCAACGATGATCTTGTCCATGGTTATTCTCCCGAATCCGCCGATGTTACGGCCGATGTTCCAGCCGTGGTTGCGACGCGACGCACGGCGGGCATCCTCTCGCGCATGGCGAATCCCAGGGCGAGGCACACCAGCAACCCCAGCCCGATGGCCCACATCCCGGCGGGTGAGATGCCGCCGACCTTTAGGCTGCCATCAACGATGGCGTCGGGCTGGCCCGCCAGCCCAAAGTTGTGCGCGAACGCGGCGCCGGAGATCATCCCCAGCACAAAGATCGCGGCGTCTCCATCCCCCTCACCCGACAGGAAGAGCTGTCGCCCGGGACACCCGCCGGCCAGGGCGAACGCCAGCCCGGCAAGGGTCATCCCCGCAACGTTCCACAGGTAGGCGCTGTGCGCCACGGGCTGGGCAGCAAAGCCGACCTTGACCTGGCCGAGAGCGAGGTTGGTGATGATGGCCGCCACTACCAGGGCGCCGACACCGCTGAGGAGGTGGGTGTCCCCCATGAGGATGACGTCACGGATCGCGCCCATGGTGCAAAAGCGCGTGCGCTGCGCCAAGAAGCCGATGAGGAGCCCGACGCCCAAGGAGATGAGCAGCGGGGCGTGCATCGAGCCCGGCCCCGATGTGCTGGCATAGATGGCGCCCCCCTCGGTAAAGACGGGGCGGGCGATGGCCAGTACCAACAGCCCGACCATGGTTGCGGGCATGATCCACCCGACGGCGGCGGGCGCTGCGTGGTTCCGCCCCAGGCTATAGCCCGCCTTGAGGAACTGGACACCGATGCCGACGCCCAGCGCCAGACCGGCGAGGCCGAGGAGAGCGTTCAGGTCGCCACCGGCCAAGCGCAGCAGGGCGCGCCAGGGGCAGCCGAGGAAGGCCAGCGCTCCGACCATGGCGAACATGCCCAGGAAGAAACGGATGATGGGCGCCGAGCCGGCCCGCGGCTTGAACTCACTATAGATGAGGGCGGCGATCATCGCTCCGAGGACGAACCCCATGATCTCGGGGCGGAGGTACTGCACGGCCGCGGCGCGGTGCAGGCCGAGGGCGCCGGCGATGTCGCGCTCAAAGCAGGCCACACAGATACCCATGTTGGGTGGGTTGCCCCAGCGTTGCAGCAGTGGAGCGAGCACGCCGATGGCTCCGCCAGTGGCGACGATGCCCCAGCGCGCGACGGAGAACGAGTCGAGCTTTGACATAACGAACCCTCCTGATGGTGGATGATGCACGCACAAACCGGCGGTGGTCTTGCCGATGCGTGGCACGAAAACGCCGCCGCGACTCGACGTCGACGGCGGCAACCATCGGAGGGTAAGCGCTCCTAACGAGCGCGGCTTCCTCGCGGCCCCGTACGCGAGTGCGCGGCTGCCAAAGGGCGCCAACCGGCGCCCAAGGCGTCGGTTCAGGTCAGGCGGTTCAGCACCGCACTCACGTGTCTTCCTCCCTCTGCACTAGCGGCGCGCCATGCGTGCCGCGAAAGGATGGCGCCAGTCTACTCGACTCTCCTAGATGGTGCAAGTCATGGCGTACGTACGGCCTCGACGTCGCTCCGAGCTGCGCCCCTGCCCGCATGGCGTCAGGCGCCCCCGTGCGCGGTGATAAAGCCGAGGGTACGCGCAAAGATCGCCTCGCGCTCACAGTCCACCGTCATACAGTGGCCCGACTTGTGCAGGATGACGAGCTCCTTATCCTGCGAGCCGAGCCCCTCGAGGGTGAGGCGGGGCGAGGCGGAATCGAGGGTAGCGTCCTGGGTGGAGTAAAAGATGATGGCCGGAATCTGCACCTGAGGCAACACGCGCCGCGTGACCCGCTGCATCTTGAGGAGCTCGTAGGCTCCGTTGGTGGGCACGGTCTCATAGTGCCACAGGCGGCCGGGTGCCTCCGGATCGAGCAGGTCCGTCTCCTCCTCCGGATCGCCCGGCCACTGCCGGACAAAGTGGCGCACGATGGGCGCGAGGTAGAGGAGCTTGTTGGCCGCCTTGAGGCCGGGCGAATAGAGGATGATGCCCGCCAGGTCCGCGTGGCGCGCGGCGAGATGGACGGCGACCAGCGACCCCATGCTGAGGCCGCCGACAAAGATGATGTCGCAGCGAGCGCGCAAGGCTTCGAGGGCCTTTTCCGCCGAGGCCATCCAGTCGTGCCAGGTGACCCTGTTCAGGTCTTCCGGCTCTTTGCCATGGCCCGCCAGGAGCGGGGCCGATACTGTCAGCCCGGATTCGTGGAGATACTCCCCCAGCAGGCGCATCTCTGCCGGCGAACCGGTGAAGCCGTGAACGAGCAAGCAGCCTACCCGTCCGCCCTCCAGGACAAACGGGCGGGGATCAACGTCAGGATTGCGTGGCATCGCGCTCCTCCTTTGGAACGACGTCACGAAATGTGCGCGCTGCCGTCGAGCCCCAACTCGCGGAGGCGCTGTGGCGCGGGATTGCCGGTGGTTGGATCCCAGCCACGGAGCGTGTAAAAGCGCGTGGCGAGATCGGTCAGCGGCGCCCGTTCGGCGCGCTTGCGCTCCCCGAGCAGCGGGTTGGGATTCTCTTCGAGCGTATCGCAGAAAAAGTCGAGCACCGGATCATCGGTAGCGCGTGAGCGGCCGAAATCGCGCATCTGCTCGGCACGCTCGAGGTTCAGTGCCCGGTCGGCGGCCTCGTCCAGCCCCTCCGGCCCGACCTCTTGCCCCGTCGCCAGGGCGTAGAGGTGGTACTCCAGATCGGGCCCCCTGATCCCCTCTACGCATGGCAGGCCGGACGCTGTCAGGCTGGTGTAGAGGCGCGGAAACACGCGATCGCAGAGCGGCAAGCTGTCCTTCACCATGGATCGGCGGGCGTGCCAAACCGCGGCCTCGGCCTTGCCCTCGTAGGTGCTGAGGGGATCCATGGCGAGGGGTTGCCCATAGAGCGCGTCGGCGATGCCGCGCAACTGCTCCCACGAGAGGATGTTGCTGCCGAACGGGCTGGCGCGCATCATGTCCTGCACGTAGGCATGGGCGCTTCCCATGGGGTCGCGCGTCTCTACCATCCACAGCAAGGCGCTTACCAACCAGAAGGGGTAGGTGATATAGTTGCCGCGCGGGCCGCGCCCGTCCCAATGATTGGCATAGCCCCATCCGGTATAGACCTCGAGGGCCTCTTCGGGCAGGTGCCCGGTGGTGGCGATGGCGCGCCGTCCGCCGTCGGCCACCACATCGGCCATGGGGCCGTCGTGGGTGGCGATGGCGTGCAACACGTCGTACCAAAAGCGGGGCTCGTCCAGCTCGATGGGGCGCCCGCCGATGTTGTCCATCAGGCCGGCGCGATAGCACATGCCAATCCAGGGGAACAGGCCCTTCATCAGGTCCCAGTGGTTGATGCCCCAATCATTGGCCAGCATGTTCAGCTCGAATCCGGCCTCAAAACCAATGTGCCAGTAGTGGCCTTCGGCGCCGGGGAAACGCCCCGCTGTGCACTGTTGTACGCCGCTGTACGTGCGGCTCGGATCGAGGACGCCGGGAACGCCTTGGTAGCGGGTAGCGCACCCCGCGATGCAGTTCGTGCTGCAGTGGATGCGGCGCGCGTCGTAGGCAGCGGCGGCGCGGCTCGGTGCGTGGAGCGAACGCTTGCGGGCGTCCTCAATGTGCTCGCGGGCGATGGCCCGCGCGAGGCGCTGGAACTCCTCGCGGTTGGCGAGAGCGACGCGTCCCGTGCCGTACACGGCGATGGCCTTGAGGCGCTTGGCGCCCATCACGGCGCCAAAGCCGCCCTGCCCTGCGGCCGAGCCCTCGTTCGTGCCGATGGTGGCGATGCACGATCGGCTTTCGCCCGCCGGGCCGATGGTGGCGATCTGCACCTTGGGGCCCAGGCGCTGTCGCAGGGTGTCCTGGGTCGCCATGATCCCTTGGCCCCACAGATCCTCGGCATCGCGCAACTCGGCCCCGCCATCGTGGATCCAGAGGTACACGGGCCGGGGCGCCTGCCCCATCACGACGATGCCGTCATACCCGGCGTACTTGAGGTGATGGCCCACGTCGCCGCCCATGCTGCCTCGTGAGAACCAGGCGATGGGGTAGCCTTGGGGCGCCAGGGAGCAGACGGTGAGCCTGCCCGATGCGGGCGCGCTGGTGCCGGAGAGGGGGCCGGTGAGGAACATCAGGGGATTGTCGGGATCGAACGGCGTGAGCCCGGGGCGGAGCATCTCCCAGGCGAGGGCGGCGCCCAGACCACGCCCACCGATGAAACGGGGCGCCAGATCCGTGATGTCCCGCTCGCTGAACGTGCCCGAGGTGAGGTTGACCAGCAGAATGCGACCTATCCAACCCGACATGCGCGCCATGGCTCTCCCAGCTACGATGATATGACCCTAATTATGCCACGTCGCCCCCTCTGGCGTCAAGTTGTGTCGTATCGCGCGCTAGAGGGCGCGCGGCGAGAGGCCGGGCGCCTCGAATCCTGGGCGTACCCCTCAAGCCGGCGGCACTTGCGGCAGGGCCGGGGCACGGCTACAATGCAAACGGCTTGACCCCAGGGGCGCACGCCGATATGCCCGGCCTCGGATGCCGGCTGCCCCCGGAGGCCGGCCTTGGGACGGTCCATATGCCGACGCCCTGTAGGGTGCCGGCGGGGAGGCAAGCGCATGGCGTATCGTTTTGCGATTGATATTGGCGCGACGCGTACCATGCTGGCACTGATTGACGCGGAGCGCCCCGAGATCGTCGCCCACGATCGGCCCGAGACGGACACCATCCTGACGGGATGGCGGTCACCGGGACTGGCGCTGGCCGGGGCGGTGGAGCGCTTTTTGGAGGAGCGCCGTGTGATGCTCTCCGAGGTCGAGGGACTGGGCATTGGGGTGCCCGGCACCGTCGATCGATCCCGGGGCATCGTTCTCGAGTGTCCCAACCTGCACGTGCTCGATCACACAGCCCTGGCGCCGGAGGCGGCGTCCGAGCTGCGCATCCCCGTGTACATCGACAACAACACGAACCTCATCGCCATCGGCGAACACACCGCTGGAATCGGCCGTGGCGTGGATGACATGGTGGTGGTGTTCGTGGGCTCGGGCGTGGGCAGCGGCCTCATCCTCCGCGGTGCGCTCTATGAGGGCGCCGACGGCGGTGCCGCCGAGATCGGGCACACCGTCGTCGTGCCCAACGGTCTGGCGTGCACCTGTGGGGGGCACGGATGCCTCGAGATGTACTGCTCGGGCAAAGCGCTCACCATGGTGGCAAACACCCTGTTCAAGCCCGGGGAGCTGTACGCCATCGGATCACGGTTCGCCGGTGCGCGACTGCTCATCGAGCAGGCCAGCGTCGGGCACGAGGGGGCCCGCGGCGCACTCACCGAGGCGTTCACCTACCTGGGCATCGGCCTCGTCAACGTCGTCAACACGCTGAATCCACGGCTCATTGTGCTGGGCGGTGGCATCGTGTCGGCGTGGCCCGAGGGGGTCGAGATCGCCACGGCGGTGGTCATGAACCACGCCATGCCGCTCATGCGACGCAACCTGCAGATCAAGGTCTCGCAACTACAGAACTATGCCGGCGTGCACGGTGGGGCTGCCCTGGTGTCCAGCCAGGGGCGGCTGTAGGCGCTGCTCACGCGCACGCCGCATCGGTTGGCGCGTTACCGCCAGGGGGCGCGCCGCACACTACCCATTGGAGGATCATCGTGGCCAAGATAGCGCGATTTCGCGGCAGAGACGGCGCCGTGCAGTACGGCGTGCTGGAGAACGACACCCTGCGGGTGATCGAGGGGGACCTGTTCGGGGCGTGGCGCACCACGGATGTGACCGTGCCCTTGGCACAGGTCAAGCTGTTGGCGCCCGTGGATCCGCCGAACATTATCGCCATCGGGCTGAACTACCGCGCCCACGCTACCGAGAGCGGGGCGCCGTTCCCTGAGAGGCCGGTGATCTTTTTGAAAGCCACCACGGCAGTCTGCGGCCCCGATGATGCCATCGTCCTGCCCAAGATGGCGCCGAACGAGGTGGATTACGAGTGCGAGTTGGGGATCATCATCGGCAAGACGGCCCGCCATGTGCCCGTTGAAACGGCGCTGGACTATGTCCTGGGCTATACCTGCGCGCACGACGTGAGCGCGCGCGACTGCCAGCTGCGCCTGGACGTGCAGTGGGCGCGCGGCAAGTCGTTCGATACCTTTGCGCCCATCGGGCCGTGGATCGAGACCGAGCTGGACCCCGACAATGCGCCGCTGCGCACGCGGCTCAACGGTGTGGTGATGCAGGAATCCACCACGGCGGATCTCATCTTTTCGTGCCCGCAGCTCATCTCCTACCTCTCAGAGTGCATGACGCTGCTGCCCGGGACGGTCATCATGACGGGTACGCCCTCGGGTGTTGGCATGGCACGCAAGCCGCCGGTGTACCTCAAGCCGGGGGACGTGGTCGAGATCGAGGTGGACGGCATCGGCACGCTGCGCAACACGGTGGTGGCCGAGGAGTGATGGGGCGCGTGTGACAGGCCGCCGCTCACGGCGGCGCCGCTCGCGGCGCATGGCTCGGGTACTGGTTGCAGGCTAGCGACGCTGATCAACAGAGTCGCTAGCCTGTGCTCTTTGTGTGCAGCGCACGGTTCATTCGCGCTCGTGGGCATAGCGCGCGCGCAGATCGGCCTGCAGCGCCTCCAGCCGTGCGCGCTGCTCCGCGACGCAGGGCGCCAGTGAGGCAAGGTTCTCTCCGGGGTAGGGGGCGGCCTCGGCTACCTCCAGGCAATAGGCCATGCTTGCCACGAGGTTCTCGGCAAAGCGCTGCAGGTACGTTCGCTCTGACGATGAGAGGTCATCGCGCGCCACCATGCGCTCGTAGAAATCGACATAGAGCACCATCTCGGCGGCAAACATGTGGGGGCGGTTGGCCGGCACGAGGCAGCGACCACGCCCATAGATGTGATCCACCATCTCCCGGAGCGTGTAGCTGCGACTGAACCAGGCGAGGTTGGGCCCGGGGCACACCGCCTGGGGCGCGGTGCCCTCCTGGGCGATGCCTAAGGCGATCAGTGCGCTGTTGCCCAGGTGATCGCAGATGCAGCTCCGCGACATAACGGTGGCGCGGAGCGAAGCCTTGCGCTCCTCCGAAGTATCCATAGCGTCGATTTGGGCGAGCTTGTGGCGCTGGTACTGGCGTGAGGCGAGACAGATCGGGCGCTCGGTGAACTCGGTGTTCGTGACGCCGAACCCCTTGGGGCACGGGGAGCCGGGCGTGCCGGCGGCGATCCGCTCCAGGCGGTCGCGCTCGGATCCGCAGCCGCGCAGGTTGTTGTACGGGACGCCCAGGGGCGATGCCTCACTGACGTAGAGGTCAGCAGGGCCCGCGTGCGCCAGCTGGGCGCGGGTGGTGGCATCGACACTGGTCGCCTCGGGCACCAGCAAAAAGGGGGTCGCCCACCCCGTGCGGTCGACGCCATACCCCTCCACGAGCCGCTGCACCTCGCCATGCGTACCGATCCCGCCCTGCACGGTGGTCACCGGTTGAGCATGGAGCGCAGCGGCGGGATACTCCCACCCCTGAGCGCGATAGTAGGCTAGCACCTTGGCCCGCGGACCGTCGGCAAGCTCCTGCTTGTGGTCCTGAAAGTCGCGCAGCACGACGGGGAGTAGGTGGCCCGCCGTGGGAAAGGCGTGACCACCGCAGTTGAGCCCCGACTCGATGCGGTACTCCGAAACCTCGAGCCCCATGCGGGCAAGATACGCCGCCTGGACACGTGCTGAACGGAGGTCACTCACCTTGATGGCGATGCGCTTTGGCGGCACACTGGTCTCGTCGCGATAGAAGCAGCGAAACTGGGTCATGTAGCGAAAGAGGGTCTGGTTGATACCGGCGGAGAGCACCAGCGTCGAGGAGACGCGGCTGCGGGCGTAGCCGAGCAGGGCGGCCATGGCATCGCGGTACTCGTCACCCAGCGGCGCGCCGTGCCGGCCATAGTTGACGCGATCGACCTGGACCATGATGTTGGCATCAATCGAGCCCGGGCGCATGCGCGCCGTGAGCTCGGCAGCCAGGGCGTCGCGATCGGGACCCGCAGCCATCCCCAGATAGCGTCGATAGTCGCGTTTGACGGGGCTATCCTCTGGCAGCAGGGCAAAGTGGAGGGACTTGAGGGTTCCCGGTGTGAGGGGGAGCGCCTGTATCTCGGCGAACCGTCGGGTGACGATTGCGTCGACCATATCGAGGTAGGCGGTAATGCGCCGGGCGCGTCCGTCCTCCGCGTCTCGGGGAATCGGCTCGTAGAGCAGGCCATAGAGCGGGCAATAGTGGGCGCGCAATTGCTCGAGGAGCAGGTCGTCTACGAGCGAGATGGTCGCCGAGATGCCCAGCGGCGCGACGCGGATTGGGGTGTCGGCCGTGTGGCCGGTGCCCATCACGGGGATGATAAAGGTATGCTCGCCCTGTTGCATGGCCTGTCCTTCGGTGTGGGGTATGGGCGAGCCGGTCTCGCCCTGCGGTTCACAGGAGTGTAACACTTCCAGGGCGGGCTCGTTATGGGGGAACGCGTTCCGTCGGCGGCTCAGGGGGCGGCCCAGTGCACGTGCACGCGCGTTCCCTCGCCGGGGGCGCTGTCAATCTCGAGGGTGGCGCCGGCGGACTCGGCGCGCTCGCGCATGATGTTCAGTCCGAGGCGGTTGATGGGGATGCGCTCCATGTCAAAGCCACAGCCGTCGTCAGCGATCTCGATGCGCACACCAGATTCGGAGCAATGGAGGCCGATCCGCGCCTCGTGGGCGCCCGAGTGTTTGGCGACGTTGTTGAGCGCCTCTTGGGCGATGCGGTAGAGGGCTACCTTGACCTCAGAGGGCACATCACAGTGCCCCTGGCTCGTCACGTAGACGGGTACCCGGGCCCTCCCGGTGATGGATTCGCCCAGTTGCCGTAGCAGGTCACCGAGTTGGGCCTCATCAAGGGCGGAGGGCCGCAGCTCGAGCAGGAGGGTGCGCATCTCGGCCAGTGCCCCGCGCGTCAACTGGCGCAGCTCTTCCAGGCGGCGATGCCCCTCGTCGGGGTTGCGCGCCCACAGGCGCGGCAGCACCTCGGCGATGAGACTGGCGGAGAAAAGGGTCTGGGTGACGGCGTCGTGGAGGTCGCGTGCCAGGCGTGAGCGCTCGGCGGCGGCGGCCGCCTGCTCGGCGCGCTCGTAGAGCTGGGCGTTCTCCACGGCTACACCGATCTGCTGACCGATGGAGGCAAGCAGCGTGAGCTCGTCGGCCTCAAAGTCGCGCTCCGAGCACTCGGCGAGGAGGATGGCGCCGAGTACCTGGCCCCGCGAGACGAGGGGAATGCCGACGATCGCGTGGAACGCCTCTTGCTGGAGCGCCTCGCGCACGTCATCCTGGAGATAGTCCGCTGCACGGCGCACGGTGGGATGGGCGTCCTCACCGTTGTGCGCTCCCTCGATGAGGGCCAGCCGATCCGCCACGTCGGCGGGCAGACCGCGCACGCAGACGCGCTGCAGCGCGCCGCGCTCGACGCGGCAGTAAGCGGCCCCCGCCTCCACCTGCGTCAGCTCGATGGTCTTGTCCAAGGCGGCGTTCAGTACCTGGCGTAGATCCAGCGACTGACTGACCACCTCGGCGATGGCGTTCAGCGTCGCCAGCTCGCGCGTGCGGTCAGTGACCTTTTGCTCGAGTTGGGCGTAGGACGCTTCGAGCTGGGCCGACATGGCGTTGAACTGCTCGGCGAGCTCCTCGATCTCGTCGCCGGTGGGCGCACTGATGGAGCGGCCAAAGTGGCCCCCGGCCACCTCCTGCGCCGCGCGGATCAGGTCCTGAATCGGCTGGGTGATGCGTCGCACGCCGAGGGTCACCACGAGAGCGGGCACGGCCACCCCCAAAGCCAGCAGGAGCAACAGAAAGCGGCGGTAGGAGATGCTGGAGGCAAGGAGCGCGTCCCAATCCTCTTCGCGCACCAATCCCCAGTTGGTGCCGGGTACCGGGGCATAGCTGGCGAGGATCACGGTGCCGGCGCGGTCGCGCGTGCGTAGGCTGCCATCGTGGCCGCTGAGCACATTCTGGACGGCCTCGTGATCGGAAAAGTTCTCGCCGATATGCTGGCCGCCGGTGCCATAGATGACGCGTCCGTGCCCGTCTACGATGTAGGCGACGCCCTCCTGCTCGAGGCGCAGCTTGACGATGCTAGCGTACAAGGCGCTCACGCTAGTGGCCCCGACGCGGAACATTCCGGCCATGGTTCCCAGGCTCTCGCTCTGTGGCCCGATGATAGGCACGGCGACGACCACCACATGGGCACCGTTGGT
>DUUT01000002.1 GCA_012841405.1 Chloroflexota bacterium | reverse complement strand
GGGCTCGTCGCCCCGCGGGCGGGTCGTTTGCTGCCTGCACCTCTGACGTGGTGGACAACAAGGGGAGGGGCGCCCTTGCGCTTCCCCGCGGGCCGCCGGGCCGAGGGCTGCATGACGGCAGTTTGGGGGCATCATGGTATACAGGGTGTATGCAGTAGACACAGAATATGGAGTATACCATCAGCCTTACCGATAGGTGGCGGTCCACAGTCCTACGGAAGGCAGCCGCAAAAGGGGGTGCAGCGAGGACAGCAGGGGCAGACGTGCGCAGCACCGTCACGCCAATGATGCCGATCAGGCGACATGAGTCGTCTTCATACTGGCGTAAACATGGCAGATATTCTATACTGCACCCGCAGCCCTGATGATCAAGCTGCGGTGGATACAGTATAATGGGGGGGGATGGAAACCAGCATTCTGGCAATGGACGGTGGCCGCCCCTTGCGTGCGCAACCGTACCCCGCCTGGCCCTACTGGGATGATCGTGAGGAGGCGGTGCTTCTCGACGTTCTGCGGTCGGGGGAATGGTGGTCGGTGGGGGGCAGTCACGTCACGCGGTTTGAGGACGAGTTCGCCGCCTTTCATGGAGCCCGGCATGGAGTGGCGGTGACGAACGGCAGCGCGGCCCTCGAGGTCTGCTTGATGGCCGCCGGCGTGGACTGGGGGGATGAGGTCATTACCACGCCGTATACGTTCATCGCCACTG
This sequence comes from Chloroflexota bacterium, assembly GCA_012841405.1. Classification (GTDB taxonomy): domain Bacteria; phylum Chloroflexota; class Anaerolineae; order UBA1429; family UBA1429; genus DUUT01. Next base: position 23,334 of record DUUT01000002.1, on the reverse strand, counting down.
CCTCCGCATGCCTCCTGGTGGGGGCGATGCCGCGATTCGTCGACGTGTTGCCCGACACGTGGAACCTCGACCCGGCCCTGGTCGAGGCGGCTATCACCCCGCGCACCAAGGCGATCATCGCCGTGCACCTCGGCGGAGAGCCCGCCGATATGGACGCCCTCGCCGAAATTGCCCGGCGCCACGGGATCGTGCTCATCGAGGATGCCTGCCAGGCGCATGGGGCCGAGTGGTGTGGGCGCCCCGTCGGCGCTCTCGGCGACATGGGGTGCTTTAGCTTTCAGGCGAGCAAGAACATCACCAGTGGTGAGGGCGGCATCATCCTGACCAACGACGAGCGTTGGTACGAGCGCTGTTGGTCGGTGCACAACGTGGGACGGCAGCGCGAGGGGCAATGGTACGGGCATGTGGCTCTGGCCAGCAACTATCGTCTCTCCGAGTGGGCCGGCGCCGTGCTCCGCGTCCAGCTGACGCGCCTGCAGGGGCAGGCCGAGCGCCGGGCGCGGAACGGCGCCTACCTGGCGGACACCCTCGCCGAGGTATCAGGGCTGAGCGCCATTCCCGGTGATGCGCGGGTCACGCGGAACGCCTACCATCTCTTCAAGCTGTGGTACGATCCCCAACGCTTTGGCGGACGCGACAAGGCAGAGTTCGCCAAGGCCATGCAGGCGGAGGGGATCCCCATCTCGGTCGGCTATCCGCGACCCCTGGCGCAAGAGCCGGTCATCCGCCGACGCGTGGCCTTTATCGCGGACCGGCTGGGGCTCGAACCACCCACGGAAGCGCAGTGCCCGGTGGCCGAGTCGGTGTGTGAGCGCGGACTGTGGCTGCCGCAGAACGTCCTGCTCGGTTCGCACGCCGACGTCGAGGACGTGGTGCGCGCGGCGCTCAAGGTGCAGCGCGCCTGGGCCTAGGAGCGGTCAGGGGCGGGAGTCGTCGTGGGCATGCGCACCGGCATCCGGATACTGCCCCGGGGTGTGCGGGTGCTTGACGTGCCTTCGGCCTTGGAGTATGATGCCATGTCTCTCACGGCGGCCGATGGTTGGCTGCGCCGGTTCCGCTGTCAGAGGTGCCACATCGCAGAGCCAGGAGGAGTCACGGATGGGCGACAATAAGGTACGCGTAGCGATTATCGGCGTGGGGAACTGCGCCGCAGCGCTGGTGCAGGGTATCGAGTTCTACCGTAACGCATCGGACGATCAGTTCATTCCCGGGCTGATGCATCCGCGGGTGGGGAATTACCACGTCGGTGACATCGAGATCACCGCGGCGTTCGACATCGATGCCGCCAAGGTCGGCAAGGACCTGTCCGAGGCGATCTGGGCAGGACCGAACAACACGATCAAGTTCTGCGATGTCCCCCACATGGGGGTCACCGTATCGCGTGGCATGACGCACGACGGCCTGGGCCGCTACCTGAAGGATCGCATCCAGAAGGCGCCCGGCTCTACAGCCGATATCGTGGGCATCCTGAAGGACACCAAGACGGATGTCGTGATCAACTTTTTGCCGGTCGGTGCCGAGATGGCCACCAAGTGGTACGTGCAGCAGATCCTGGACGCGGGCTGCGGGATGGTGAACTGCATTCCCGTGTTTATCGCGCGCGAGGACTATTGGCAGGAGCGCTTCAAAGAGCGGGGACTGCCCATCGTGGGTGATGACATCAAGAGCCAGGTGGGCGCGACCATCACCCACCGGGTGATGACCCACCTGTTCAAGGTGCGTGGCGTGCGCCTGGATCGTACGTACCAGCTGAACTTTGGCGGCAACATGGACTTTTACAACATGCTCGAGCGCGATCGCCTCGAGTCGAAAAAAGAGTCCAAGACGAATGCTGTCACCAGCCAGTGGGATACCGAGCTCGATCCGGACAATATCCACGTCGGCCCGAGTGACTATGTGCCCTGGCTCACCGATCGCAAGTTCTGCTACATCCAGATGGAGGGCACGACCTTCGGCGAGGTACCGCTCAAGGCCGAGATCAAGCTCGAGGTCTGGGATTCGCCCAACTCGGCGGGCGTGGTGATTGACGCAGTGCGTTGCTGCAAGATCGCCCTCGATCGGGGCGTTGCGGGCACGCTGGTGGGCCCCTCGTCCTACTTTATGAAGTCGCCGCCGCAGCAGTTTGACGATGACGAGGCGCGGCGCCGCGTCGAGGCCTTTATCGCTGGCGACGAGTAGCCATTACCCGCGCCGCTACCGCGCCGCTACCGCGCTGCACCACCCATGGCCACGAGCCGACCCGCCAGGGCCGGCTCGTGGCTTATTCTTGACCGTCGGCGTGGCGTAGGGTAGAGTCGGAAAGGGCAACCCAGCGCGGGCGGGATGGAAGGGAATGCGTGGGTGTGATGGATGATGCGCCGCAAGCCGTGATAGCGATTACGGATGAGCTAGACATCTCGCAGGACGAGGTGACCTTTCGCTTTGCACGCTCTGGCGGCCCTGGCGGCCAGAACGTGAACCGTACGGCGACTCGCGTGGAGCTCCTCTTGGACGTCAAGGGCTCGCCGAGCCTCTCCGAGCGCCAGCGGGCGTTGATCCTGAGCCGATTGAGGCGCTACATCGACCGCGAAGGGGTGCTGCACCTCCACTCCCAGGCGACGCGCAGCCAGTGGCAGAACCGTCAGGACGTGCTGGAGCGGTTCCGGGCGCTGCTCGCGGGAGCGCTGCACGTGCAGCGACCGCGTCGGCCCACCCGTCCATCGGCGGCGGCGCGGGAACGGCGACTTCGCAACAAGCGCCTGCGTGGCGAGCGCAAGCGCTTGCGCGGCCCGGTGCGAGAGGGCGATCGGTAAGCGGGCGAGTCTGCAGCTGCGGGGCGCCTGGTGCGGACCTTGTGCGCACCGGCTCTCCTTGGTATAATTCCGTCAAGTCACAACCCAGCAAGGGGAACGGATGCCTGTCTTGGTAGCTTTTGCCAGCCTGCCCTTTGGGCTGCGCGGCGGCGATTACGAGATTGCGGTCTCGGAGGATGAGACGGTCACGGCGCACATCACGGAGCGGGCCTACAGCCCGTTCGTCACGATCTCGTCGCGCCCCGAGCTGGCGCAATCGATCCCGCAGAACGGCGAGACCGACGGGTTCACCTCCTACACCTGGTATGACCATCCGTTTGTCCTGCGGGTGCTCTTTGGCCGTAACGTGGCCTCGTTGGGCTCGATCAACTCGTGTGCCACGATCCTGCAGATGTTGCCGGACGACCTGGACCTGGAGGATCACGAACGGCTTGACGCCTTGCGCGACGCGTTTTCGGCGCAGGCCCTCGTGGCGTTGAACACCCTCATCGCGGCGGTGCGCCACAAGGCGCGCCTCTACCATGTCTTTGACCTGCGCCGCGACGACATTGACGTCTCTGTGCGCCGTGAGGATGGCAGCCTGCTCGTGGAGGATCCACTCCAGGCCGAGCTCACGGCGCAGGAGGAGCGCGCCAGCGAGAGCTTTGACCTCCAAACGCGGAGCGAGGACTGGTACCGTGAGCTGGCCCAGGCGATCGGCGAGCCGGATCCGGTGGGGCTCGCCGATGACCTCCTCATGGAGGCTGACCGCGCCCTCGCACAGCGCTTTCCCCGGCAGGCGATCACCACGTGCCACACGGCGGTCGAGACTGCGGTCTCGGCTCTCCTCACGCGCGGCATGGTGCGGCGCAACGTGCCGGACCGCGAGATCGACGATACCCTCTCGACCCGCAGCCTCACCTCCAAGCTCGATGCGTTGCTGCGCGTGTACACCGGTTTTACGCTCAAGCGCGACAACGCTCCCCTCTGGCGATCGTTCAACGCCCTGAATGACCTGCGTAACGACATCGTCCATCGCGGCAAGCGCCCTACGGTGGCCGAAGCCGAGGGCGCCCTCTGTACGGCGCGCGAGCTCGTCTCCTGGTTGCAGATGGTGCGCGGGCGCAACAAGTGACGTTGTTCCGGCGCCGAACGGCGGTGTTTGACCTTGGCGGCGGCCACGGGTATAATGGGCGTTCGGGCGTCGGGATGGTTGTGGCGAATGACCGTGGCCGTACTCAGACGCCGGCGGTGTGACTGCCGGGTGGGCGCTCTGATCCACCCTTGACGCTGACAGTTGTGGAGGACGAGATGCCAAGATATATCCCTCTCGAGGCGCAACCGAGGGACGAGACCAAGAGCCCCCGTGCCCTCCGGCGTGATGGTGTGGTGCCCGGCGTGCTGTACGGCCGCCGGTTCGAGCCCACCAAGCTCCAGTTCCGCGAGCGGGTGGTTGCCCGCGTCGCCGGCCAGGCGGGTTTCAGCCAGTTCGTCGAGGTCGCCATCGACGGCGGCGAGCGCCACGATGCGCTATTCCGCGAGATTCAGCGCGACCCGGTGACTGGTCGGATTCTGCACATTGACCTCTACCGCGTGCTGGCGGATGAAAAGCTGCGCAGCACCGTGCCTCTGCTGGTGATCGGTGAAGCGCCGGCAGTGGAAGAAGGGGGAGGTGTGCTCGTCCAGCAGCTCGACCATATCGATGTGGAGTGCTTCCCTCGCGACCTTCCCGAGTCGATTGAGGTGGACATCAGCCACCTGGTCGATATGCCCTCCCACATCGCGGTGAGCGATCTCATCGTACCCGAAGGTGTCGATGTGCTCACCGATGAAGAGGCCGTGGTCGTACAGGTGAGTGTGCCGCGGGCCGCTGCCGAGGAGGAGATCGAGGCAGTCGGAGAGGCTGCGGAGGAGGCTGCTGAAGCCGAGGCCGAGGCCGAAGAGGGTACTTCAGGCGAGGGAGCCGAGTCCTAGGGACTCGGCCCGAGTCTGGGGGCGACGCGACGCGAAACAACCCCGGGTCTTGATAGATCCGGGGTTTGTTCTATCCGCGGCTCGAGCGCGCTGCCGGATAGGCAGGGACTACCGGTCGTAGTCCGCGACGTCGCGAGGTCCGCGGTAGCTGCTGCGCGGTGGACGAGGATTCGCCTCCGCGACCTTGATGGTGCGCCCTCCGACCTGGGCGCCGTTCAGTTCCTGCAATGCCACTTGAGCGCCGGCGTCCTCCGCCATCTCCACAAAGCCAAAGCCTTTGGAGCGGCCGGTTTCGCGGTCGATCACGATGGCCACATCGGTGACCTCACCGGCTTGGGAGAAGACATCTGCCAGTTCTTCCTCGCTCATGCGATACGGCAGGTTCCCCACGTACAGCCTCTTCCCCATCTTCCAGTCCCTCCGAGATTGCATGCTGCTCTGGTGGCAGCGACCACAAAGAAAGAAACCGATGGTAACTGGATGCGCAACCTCACGGTACGAGACACGAGCTTGCCACCAGTGGTACCCATGAGCAGCTCACACCAGGTCGATGTGAACAGGTAAACTGTACGGGTTGCGCGAGACAAGCCTCTCGTCGTCCCACACTGCTCGGGAAGAGGAGCGAGGAAAAGAACGACCGGCAGACCGATCATCAATACGCTAAACAATAAACCGACGCTGATCACTGCCGGGGCCTGACCCTACACACGGTATTCTAACATGCTTCTTCTACCACGTCAATAGGGATTTGAAAATCCGTGTGCCTGGGACGTCGCCAGGGCACGCGCCTGCACCGACGGGCTCTACTTTTTCGGGGATGGCACGGTTCCCGCGGCGCAAGAGGGATCCGTGTGCGCGCCACGCGGGACACGGTACCTCCAGAACCAGGAAGGAGCGCGTGGACGATTGCCCTGGGGCGTTGACCGAGAGGCGTGCACCGACGATAATGCCGCTGATGGGCCGGCCAGCGCGGTGAACCGTCACGCATGCGCGGAGCAAAGGAGTACCAGCATGAAACTCGGTTACCTCACGCCGCTATCGCTCGAGTCAATCGCCACGGCCCGTCGCCTCGGCTATGACGCCATCGAGGCGGGAGCGGGGTGGCTGACGGGCTCTACCCTTGCCGAGATCGAGGCCGACCTTCCCCGTCTGCGGGATGCCCTCCAGGAGCATGGCGTCGCCGTGACCGCAGTGGCCATCTATGGCGGCACCCTCGATGCCCCCGTCGCTGAGGCGGTCGCGTACTGGGGGCGGGCAATGGCGGTGGCCAAGGCTCTGGGATGCCACGTCGTGGCCGGCCTGACGGGCCGCGACAACAGCCTGACGGTGGATGACAACCTCCCCCTCTTTCGCGAGCGGTTCGGCCCCATCGCCCGGCGTGCCGAGGACGAGGGGGTGCGCTTGGCCCTCGAGCCGTGGCCGGGAGGCGTTCAAGGGCACGGGCCCTACCGTTGGACGAACCTCGCCAGCACGCCCGAGCTGTGGGATAGACTCTTTACCGAGGTGCCCAGCCCGGCGCTCGGGCTGGAGTATGACCCCTCGCATCTCGCGTGGCAGGGTATCGACTACCTGCGTGCCATCCTCGACTATGGCGACCGCATCCACCACGTGCACGCCAAGGATATCGTCATTGATCGGGCGCGGCTGGCGCGCGTGGGGGTCCACGGGCAAGGGTGGTGGCGATTCGTCGTGCCGGGCCTCGGCGAGGTCGACTGGCTGGGGGCCCTGCGTCACTTGCGCCTGGTGGGCTATGCCGGCGACATGGCCTTCGAGCACGAGGATCGCGTCTACCTGAACGAGCGCTGGGAGGAGGGGTTGTGCCTGGGGCTACGCTTCCTGCGGTCGCTCGTGGCCGCATACTGAGAGAGACAGGCCGTCGACCTTGTCGATGGCCGCTCCTTTATTGGCTCATCCCGAGGCATCGTGCAGGGCAGGGGGCTGCCCGCCGCTTCATAAAGATCTTGCCCGGGTTGAGGATGTGATGCGGGTCAAAGGCGTCCTTGATGCGCCGCATCAGCGCGACCTGCACGTCACCCAGAGCCTGGGGTAGATAGCCCTTGCGGGTGACGCCGATGCCGTGCTCGCCGGTGATGGTGCCGCCCAGGGAGAGGGTGAGGTCATAGATCGCGCCTCGGGCCTGCTCCAGGCGCTCCTCATACACAGCCTCGTCGAGATCGCACTTGAGCAGGTTTACGTGCACGTTGCCGTCGCCGGCGTGGCCAAAGCAGAGGGCGCGAATACCGATGCGCTTGCCGATCTCGTCAACGCCACGGATGAGGGGCGGGATGTTGGCCCGTGGCACCGACACGTCCTCCATGTGGTTGATGGGGCTCTCGTGCTTGAGCGCCTCGATGATCAACCGCCGGGCCTCCCAGAGGCGGTCGCTGGTGGCACGGTCAGAGGCCACCAGCACGTCGATCGCGCCGTGGTCGAGACACAGCTCGCCGACGCGGTCCATGTCTGCTTCGACCTCCTCTTGGCGCTGGCCGGTGAGCTGGATCAGGAGCTTTGCCGTTGCGTCGCTAAAGGGTACCTCCTTCCCCATGAGGTTCTCGCATGCCTTGACGGTGTCGCGCGTCATGAACTCGATGGTGGTGGGGATGATGCACTCGGCGATAATGGCCGAGACGGTATCGGCCGCCTGCTCCAGGCTGTCATAGGGCACCAAGAGGTCAATGCTCGCCTTTGGGAGGGGGAGCAGGCGTAGCACGATCTTGGTGATGACGCCGAGCGTCCCCTCCGAGCCGATCATCAGCTGCACCAGGTTATAGCCCGACACGTCCTTCACCAGCTTGCCGCCGAGGGTCAGCAGCTCGCCGCTCGGGAGGACGACCTCCAAGCCGGTGACATAATCCTTGGTGGTGCCATACTTGACGGCCCGTGGTCCGCCAGCGCCCTCGGCCACGTTGCCGCCGATGCAGCACGAATCGAGACTGGCGGGATCGGGCGGGTAAAAGAGCCCCTCCGCCTCGACGGCGCGGTGCAGGTCACCGGTGATGACGCCGGGCTCGACGGTGACCATGAGGTTCTCGCGATCGATCTCCAGGATGCGGTTCATGCGCTCCACCGAGAGCACGATGCCACCGACGACGGGCACGGCACCGCCGCTCAGGCCCTGGCCGCCGGCCCGTGGGGTAACGGGAATGCGGCGCTCGTTGGCATAGCGGAGGATGGCGACGATCTCGTCTCGGCTGCCCGCCTTGACCACCACCTCGGGCTGCCCCGTGAGCATGGGCGTCTCGTCGTGGGTGTAGGCGGCCATCGCCTCGCCGGCGGTCAGGACGTTCGCGCTCCCCACGATCTCGGCCAATCGCGTGACTGCTTCGGCGTCCACTCGGGTGTACATGCGCGCCTCACTCCTCTCGAGGAATGGGCTCATCATAACGAGGCGCTGGAACAGTGTCAATAGGTTGGACATGCCGCCCGCCGTGCGCTAGAATGCCGCCGTAGCGGCACACTTCCCTCGCTGATGAAAGGAGATCCCCGATGGTGTATCCTCCTCTTTGTGCCCAGTTGATCGTCTTCAGCCGGCAGATGGAAGTTGCGGCCAACGTCGAGCAGGTGCTCGATGCCGTCAAGGCGGCGGGCTTTGATGCCATCGAGTGTGGGGTGGGGTTGGGCGCCGAGGACCCGCGCGGCTTTGCCCGGTTGCTGGATCGCAAGGGGGTCAAGATCGGCAGCTTTCACGGTGGCGTGAGTACCGACCTCAGCGAGACGTTTCGCCTGGCCGACATCGTGGGTGTGCGCGATCTCTGTTTTTCGAACATCGGGGGGTGGGAGAACACCTCTGCCGACAGCTATCTGCGCGGCATCGAGACGGCCAACTATATGTGCGAGGCCTGTGCGCGGCGCGGCATCCACCTCCACTACCACAACCACGCCTACGAGTTTGCGCCGAGCGACCGGGGGCCTTCGGGCATGGAGCTCATGCTCGAGCACCTCGATGCGCGTATCGATCTGTGCGTCGACGTGGCCTGGGTGCACATCGCCGGCCTCGATCCGGCGGCGTTCTTGCGCGAGCACGCTGATCGCGTGGGCTATGTGCACCTGAAGGACTATACCGGGGATCGCCACTGGGTGCCCCTGGGCCAGGGGGTGGTACCCCTCGCGGAGGTGATGGGGGCGGTGGAGGAGCTGCAGCGGGCGCGCTGGGTGGCCTACGAGCAGGACACCTCGGATCTCCCCGCGGCAGAGGCGTGCGCTCAGAGCCGGCGCTACCTCGCGGAAACGTTCGGGTACTGAACCGGTCGCCGGGTGTCGGGGAGGGATGCCGGGAGGCGCCCCGGCCGCGGAGAAGCGCCATGGGCGTTTGGGGTGTCGCCAGAAGCGGTGCTCCAGTGCGGCGTGACGGAAAGCAGTCTAGGCCAGGAGGTGGCGTGCCATGAAAGCTGTCGTGATGGCCGGTGGCGCCGGGTCCCGATTACGACCACTGACGATCAACCACCCCAAACCGATGGTGCCCATGGTGAACAAGCCGGTTATCGGGCATATCCTCGACTTGCTCAAGCGTCATGGTATAACCGATGTCGTGGTGACGCTCCAGTACATGGCCGAGGACATTCAGGACTATTTTGGCGACGGCCAGAGCCTCGGGATGAACATCACCTACTCCGTCGAGGAGACGCCGTTGGGGACGGCGGGGAGCGTCAAGCAGGCCCAGCAGTACCTCGATGAGACGTTTATCGTCATCAGTGGCGACGCCGTCACCGACATTGATCTGTCGGCGGTCATTGCCTTCCACAAAGCGAAGCAGGCGCTGGCCACCATTACCCTCTACCGTGTGTCCGAGCCGCTCGAGTACGGGGTGGTCATCACGGACGATTCGGGCCGCATCCAGCGCTTTCTCGAAAAGCCGAGCTGGGGAGAAGTGATCTCGGACACGGTGAACACGGGCATCTATGTCCTCGAGCCGCAGATCCTCGACAATTTCGAGCCCGGCATCCCCTATGACTTTTCCAAGGACCTCTTCCCGGCGCTCCTGGAGCGGGGGGAGCCGCTGTACGGCCACGTGTCTGGCGGCTACTGGTGCGACGTGGGCAACCTGCAGGAGTATATGCGCGCCAGCAACGATATGGTCGAGGGGCGCGTAGAGGTCGCCGAGATGGGCACCCACCTGGGCGGTGGCGTGTGGGTGGGGGAGAACGTCGACATCGCGCCCGACGCCCAGCTTCACGGGGCGGTCTACCTCGGGTCGGGGGTCAAGATCAAGGGGGGCGTGGTGATCCACGGCCCCAGCGTGGTGCTCGACTATAGCGTCGTGGACGATCACGCCTATGTGGACCGGAGCATTGTGTGGCGCAACTCGTACATCGGCGAGGGGGCCGAGCTGCGCGGCGCCATCATCGGTCGGCAATGCTCCCTCAAGCGCAAGGCAGTCGTGTTCGAGGGTGCCATCGTGGGGGATTCGTCCGTCATCGGCGAGGGCGCCGTCATCCACCCGGGGGTCAAGATCTGGCCCGACAAGGAGGTGGAGGCGGGGGCCACCGTCAAGACGAGCCTCATTTGGGGCGCCCAGGGGCGCCGCGTGCTCTTTGGCCGCTATGGGGTGACGGGGCTGGTGAATGTCGATCAGACTCCCGAGTTCGCGGCGCGCTTGGGGGCCGCCTTTGCGGCCACTCTGCCTAAGGGGTCGACGGTGACCATCAACCGTGACCCGCACCGCAGCCCGCGCATGCTCAAGCGGGGGATCATCTCGGGGCTGCCCTCGGCGGGCGTCAATGCCCTGGACGTGCGCTCGGTGCCCATCCCCGTGGCGCGCTACATCACGCGCGTCTCGAACACGGCCGGCGGCGTGCACGTGCGCCTCTCGCCCTATGACAGCCGGGTGGTCGACATCCGCTTCTTTGACGACCAGGGGCAAGACCTGACCAAGGACGCCGAGCGCAACATCGAGCGCGTGTTCTTCCGCGAGGATTTCCGCCGTGTGTACCTGGACGAGATCGGCACGATCGATTACGCCGAGCGGGTGCGCGAGCGTTACTCCGAGGCGTTCCTCGCCACCCTCGACATCGAGGCGATCCGCCAGGCCGAGCCATACATCGCCGTCGACTTTGCCAACGCGCCCACGGCGCAGGTGTTGGCGCCGCTGCTGACGCGGCTGAACTGCCGTGTCGTGGCGCTGAATGAGGCGGTGGACGAGGCCAAGATGTCGATCCCCAGCCACGAGTTCCAGAGCTCGCTGCGCCAGCTGGCCACCATCTGTGAGGTGCTCGAGACGGCGATGGGGGTGCGGCTGGACGTGGGCGGCGAGCGCATCTTTGTGGTGGATGATCGCGGTGCCATCGTTTCGGGGGTGTTGCTGGCGGCTGCCGTAGCGATCATGGCGCTCAAGGCGCGGCAGGGGGGGACCATCGCCGTGCCCGTGACCATGCCCAGTGTCTTTGAGACGATTGCCGCGCAGCACAACGGTCGGGTGGTGCGCACCAAGGTGAACCCCCAGGCGCTCATGGCGGCGGCGCGCGAGCCCGGTGTGGTGATGGCGGCGGATGGCAACGGGTCGTTCATCTGGCCTGACTTTCAGCCGGTAGTCGATGGCATGATGACCGTCGCCCGGCTGCTCCAGTATACGGTGACGCAGGACACGCGCCTCTCCCAGGCCACGGCCGCCGTGCCGCCCTTCTTTGTCTCCCAGGGAGAGGTCAGCTGCCCGTGGGAGGCCAAGGGGACGGTCATGCGCCTGCTCAACGAGCAGTACAAGGATCGCCTGGGCGAGCAGATCGACGGCGTCAAGATCCACCTGGGCAGCCACGAGTGGGTGTTGGTGCTGCCCGACGCGGATCAGCCGCTGTTCCACATCCACGCCGAGGCGCGCTCCTACGATCAGGCGCAGGACCTCGTCGCCAAGTACGAGCGCATCGTCGAGGGGTTGCAGGAATAGGCGGCAGGCGCGTATGCCGGCGGTTTCGACGGGTGGACGCACGTGCCGCCGCTCAAGCCGCGATCACCCGCGCGCTTGGACCTCCTGGAGCAGCGTCGGCGGTACCTCGTCGCGGTTCGTGAGGGTGAGGCGAACCGTGACGGGCGACAGGGGCCGGAGGCGCTCGACGAGCGTCTCGGCGAGGGAGGTGCGCACGAGGATGACGGCGCTGCGGCACCGGGCGTGGGGCAGGCGCTCCAGCACGGGGGCATAGCCCTTGCCCTGAAGCAGCTCCAGAGGCCCGATCTCGTCGATGATGGCGATGTCCAAGGGCTGGTCGAGGCTGGTCAGCAGCACGTGCAACGCCCACGCCTCGACCGCCGGATCAAAGCGGTATTGCCCCACAGTGGCCCGCAATGCGTCGCGCTCGACCATCGCCAGGGAGCGGCGCTCTCCGCTCGCCACGTCCACCACGTCGATGCCTACCTTGGACCCCGCGGTGTCGTAGCGGGCCGGCGCCACGATGCCTCCCGGTGTGCAACCGTCCGCGCGCGCCAGGGCAATGAGGCGCTGGCAGGCGGTCGTCTTGCCCGCGCCCCGTTCTGCCGTCAGCAGGATGATCCTCACATGCAACTCCCCTGGTTCCGTGATGCCCGCCGATTGTAGGGTTCTGAGCGCAAGAGGTCAAGGAATGCAGGGGAGTCATCTCACCTGTACCCCAGCGGTTCGGCGTGCCGCCTTCCCTGGCGGGTGGTGTAGCCCGGTCCTGCAGCGTTGACGCTGGTCACTGGCCCGCCTATAATGCGGGTAACCTGACACTGCAAAGGCAACTTGGTGACACTCGACGGCATAGCCCCCACGCAACGTACTTCTCTGAACAGACGCATGGCGAGCGCTGGCGCTACGCTGTGGCGTGCGCTGGCGTCGCGCCGGTTGACCATCGCCCTTCTAATCGTGGCGCTTGCGGTATCAGCGACCGGTGTGATCGCGTCCTCCAGGATGCCCGATGGTGTGCCGGCGCCCAGCTACCATGGGGTGGCACCTGCTGCTCTGGCGTCATGGCCTGAACCCGCGTCGACCGCATCGCGGCTCGCCGGCGTGGGGCTCGGGGCGCTGGCGGCGCTGTCTCTCGTGAGGCTGCTGCAGTCCTGGGTTCCGGGCTGGGCCGCTCCCCCGCCAGAGGGCGCAGAGCTGCGGCTCCACCAGGTCCCCTGGACGGTGGACGAGGCCTGGGAGGAGGCCGATGCTGCCGTGTCGGCGGCCGGGTTGCGGCTCGAGCGCCTATGTGAGGACGGTGACGTCCGCATGGGGGTGGCGCGGCGGAGCGGTCTGCGGGGGAGGCTCGGCGGTGCCTCGTATCTCGGCGTGCTGCTGCTCCTGGCCGCGAGCCTTGTGGCGCGGTGGTCGAGCTGGGCCGGTGAGCCCATCGAGCTGGCCCTCGGGGAGACGCACGCCTTTGGTCAGCGGGGCGAGCTGCAGGCGCGCCTGGAAGAGATCACGATCATCCCCGGCGTCGATGGCGGCGTCGCTCGACTGACGAGCACCCTTGGCCTGGCAGGGGCTGCGGACAGCGAACTGCGCATCGATACGCTCCGGCGGGCGAGTGTCGGCGGCCTGGCCCTCTACCAGCTGGGGTATGGGCCCGCTGTCCGGGTGGCGGCGTTCGATGGCGCGGGGCAGCCGCTGCGGCTGCAGGCGATGGCCACCGATCCCGAGCCGCGCACCGTGGCCAGGTTCCGCTTCTCCGGTCGGCAGCAGGAGCACCTCCTGGCCGTGCCCGAGGCGAACATGGTGGTGCGCATGGTGCACTATCCGTCGCTCGAGGCGCGCGGCATCGCCGGGCCGGTGCTGCAGGTGCGCGTCGAGCGGGGGATCGATGGTCTCCCCCTGGCGGACGAGTTCCTTACCGAGGGGCGGCGACTGGCGATTGGCGGCGTCACACTCGATATCGGCTTGGAGTACTATGTGGTCGTGCGTGCGGCGCGGGAGCCGCACCTCGCTGTGGCCGCGCTGGGAGCGGCGCTGGTCGTCCTGGGCGTGCTGGGCAGGGGGATCTGGCCTGAGCGGCGCGTCTGGGTAGCGGTGCAGGCGCGTGAAAGTGTGGGGACGCTCTGCCAGCTTGTCGTCGAGCCGTACGCGGCATTCGCGGAATGGCTGGCGGGTGTTGAAGCCGTGTTGACCGAGAGGGCGCGTAGCCGCTGTGATGGCATGGGGACCTGAATCCGTGGTGATTGGAGTGGCCGCGCTGGCGATGGCGGCGGGTGCGCTGCTCATTGCGCTCGGCCGCCGAGCGTCGTTGGGGCGCTGGCTCCTCACGTTGGGGGCGCTCGGGGGGCTGTTGGGCATGCTCGTGGCAACGGTGCGCTCGGGCGAGGACGTCTACCTCAGCACAATCACGGCGGCGGCGGGCACGCTCACCTTTGCGGCGTTTTGGAGTGTGGCGCTGGTGCCACCGGCGCCGCGCGCCCAAGTGGGCTACGGGCTGCTGGCCGCCGGTGGCATGGGGGGGTACCTGCTCTCGCCCCGATACCTGGCGGCGCCGGCGGTGCTGCGCGATGTGTCGTATGGCCTCTCCGCATGGGCCTACGTGGCCGGCGCTGGCGTCCTGGTGGCCGGCCTGGCGCACACCTTTTTCCAGCACGCGTCGACCGAGCAGGGGATCCTCGTGAATCCCTACCTGACGCTGGCGATGCTGTGCCTCACCGTGTCGTTGGCCGCTCAGGGGGCCGCCACCCAGTGGGCGTGGGGTAGCCTCTGGGTCGGCGATCCGGCCGAGTACTTGCGGCTCGTCGGCTGGATCGTGGTTGCTCTCGGGTGGGTGATCGCCACCGAGTTTGGCCGCCATGAACGCGCCGCCGTGTGGAGCCTGCGCATGGCGGCCGGCATCGTCATAGTTGTCATCCTTGGGTCGATGGCGCTCATCCAAGCCCTCGGCCTCTCCAGCCTCTACCTGGCGGCCTAGATCATGACAGACAGCCACCCACCCTATGGCCGGCGTCCCCTGCTGATCGGCGTGGCAGGCGGCACCGGGGCAGGCAAGACGACGATCTCGCGGGCGATTCTGGACCACGTGGGCGCCCACCGTATCGCCTACATCCAGCACGACTCGTACTATCGCGATCTGAGCCATCTCCCGCTGGAGGAGCGGCGGCGCTCCAACTTTGACCATCCCGATGCGCTGGAGGATAGCCTCCTCCTGGAGCACCTGCGGCGTCTGTTGGCGGGGGAGCCTGTCGACGTGCCGGTGTACGATTTCACCCACTATGTGCGCCTCCCTGAGACGATCCGCGTCACCCCGCAACCGGTCATCCTGCTGGAGGGGATCCTCATCTTTGTGAACCCCGAGCTCCGGCAGATGATGGACATCCGCATCTATGTCGATACCGACGCCGATATCCGCCTCATTCGCCGGCTGAATCGCGACATCGGCGAGCGCGGGCGCAACCTGCGGTCGGTCATCGATCAGTACCTGGCGACGGTGCGGCCGATGCACCTCGAGTTCGTGGAGCCGAGCAAGCGCTACGCCGACGTCATCGTGCCGACGGGTGGGGAGAACGTCGTGGCGCTCGAGATGATCTGTGCGCGCATCGAGCGTATGCTGGGCGACGCGGCGTCGGCGGAGGCGGAGTAGTGGGGCTCTGGCCCGGGGGACAGCCGCCATGGTGAGCGGCCCCTCACCGGAGGCCGACGCGGCGCGAACAGCGGCTCCCGAGACGCCCCTTGCCTTGCGGGCGGTGCGCGGTGGCCTGTGGGTGACGCTAAGCTCCTGGTGGATGGTGGCCGCTGGCTTTGGCGCCAACGTCGTGCTCACGCGACTGCTGGCGCCAGAGGCGTTCGGTGTGTTCGCCCTGGCCATGTTCTATGCCCAGGTGTTACGCGTGCAACCGCGCCTGGGCCTGGGGCATGCCTTCGGTCAGCACCCCCGCACCGATGGCGAGACACTGGGCACCTTTGTGGCCATGGATCTGGCGGCCGCCGCGGCGGGGTTGGCGCTCGTCGCCGCGGCGGCGCCGGTGTTGCTGTCGTGGGGCTATGAGCCGCTGATGGTACACGTCGCCGTCGTGTTGGGTGGCGCGGCCGCTCTGGAGAGCGCAACGACCACCGGCACCACCCTGCTCGAAAAAGAGCTGCGCTTTGGGGCGGTGAGCGCCATCCAGGCGGTGGTCTTTCCCCTGTCCTACGCGCCGGCGATTTGGCTGGCCCTGCGGGGCGCGGGGGTGTGGAGCCTCGTTGGCCAGAACATCACCTACAACGCCCTCTATCTGGCCGGCGTCGCCGGGGTCCTCGCTGGGGGGCGGCGACGCCTTGGTGGCCAGCGGTGTCGGTTCAGCGGCGCTCTGGCGCGGCGGTTCCTGCGGTTTGGCGTCGGTGTGGGGCTGGGGTTGCTGGGAGTGACGCTGCTCACCCAGCTGGACAACCTCCTGGTGGGCAGCCTGGTGGGGGTGATTGCCCTCGGCTACTACGATCGTGCCTACCGCACGGCCCAGTGGCCGAGCACGCTGCTCTACGCGCTCATCGCGCGTACCGGGTTCTACACCTATGCCCGGCTGCAGGACGCCCCCGAGCGCCTGGGGCGTGCGCTTCGCATGATGGTGTGGCTCATCGCGGTGCTGGCGCTGTCGGTGGCGCTGGCAGTCGTTGTCGCCGCGCCCGATCTCTTGCTGCTGCTCTATGGGGAGCGGTGGGTGCCGAGCGCCCCCTATCTGCGGATGCTCGCCCTGGTGGCGGGCGTGCGGCCCCTCGTGGATAATGCCAACACGCTGTTCACCGCCGTGGGCAAGCCTTGGCTGGCGGCGCGGCTGACCGGCGTGCAGGTCGCGGTGTTGACGGTCGTGGGGCTGCCGCTGGTGTGGCAGTGGGGGGCCCTCGGGGCGTGCCTCTCCGTGGCGGCAGCCACGGGGGCGGGGTTGTTCCTCGTGCTGCGCCGGCTGGAGGGGGTGGCGCCGGGCACGGCGGGCGAGCTCGTGACGCCCGCGCTGGCGGCTCTCGTTGCGCTGGGGGGAGGGCTGGTGATCGCCGGCGCCCCTGCGCTGGCCGACCATGGCGTGCTGCTGCGGGTGGTCCTCGAGGCGGGGGGTGCGATGGCGCTCTTTGCCGTGGCTCTGGTGGTCGCGCAGCCGCGCCGTGCGCGGGATCGCCTCGCGTATGTCTGGCGGTTGGCTGCAGTTCATCGAGGGTAGATGCCGATGCGCATCCTCTACATCGCCCGCTACCATACGGTCACGGCGGAGCGCAAGATCGCGCTGCTGGCCGACGAGCCGGATCTCGACGTGTGGCTCGTGCGCCCGCGGCGCTGGCGCGACGCGCGGGGCGTGGTGGAGCTGCCGGTGCGCGCCGGGCAGCGCCATTGCACCGTGGCGGTGCCCATGGCGTTTCGGCCTGATGATCCGCACCGCTGCCTCTATGGGACGATCTCGTTCGCCATGCTCGCCGCCAAGCCCGACATCATCCACCTCGAGGAGGAGCCCGATAGCCTCGCCGCGCTGCAGGTCGCCGCAGCGCGACGGCTCCTGGCGCCGCGCGCCAGGCTCGTGCTCAACACGTGGCAGAACGTCGACCGCCCCAAGCGCCGCGCCGTGTGGTGGGTGCTGCGCACCGCACTGGGCCAGGCGGATGCGGTGCTGTGCGCCAACCGCGCAGCACAGGCGTTGATGGCTACGTTCGGATACTGCGGCGAGACGCGCGTGCTGCCGCCGCAGGGGGTCGATGTGGAGGTCTTTTACCCGCGGCGGCCGTCGCACGATCGGGACGAGGGGCCTTTCACCGCGGCATACGTGGGGCGGCTGGTGCCCGAAAAAGGCGTCGACGTGCTGCTCGATGCCCTGGCCATGACCGAGGCGCCCTGTCGCCTGCTGATCATTGGTGATGGGCCGTGCCGTGGCGCATTGGAGGCACGCGTGGGCACGCGTGGGCTGGAGGAGCGCGTGCGCTTTACCGGCGCGATGTCGCCGATGGAGCTCGCCGAGCACCTGCGGAGCGCCGATGCCCTCGTGTTGCCGTCGCGCTCGACGCCCGTGTGGAAGGAGCAGTTCGGCCGCGCCCTCATCGAGGCCATGGCCTGCGCTCTGCCGGTGATCGGATCCGATTCGGGCGCCATCCCCGAGGTGGTGGGTGACGCGGGCCTGATCTTTCCGGAGGGCGATGCCGCTGCTCTGGCGGAGTGCCTGGATCGGCTGGCGGCCTCGCCAGAGCTATGCGTCGATCTCGGTGAGAGTGGGCGGCTGCGGGTGAGCCGCATGTACAGCCAGGAGCGGGTCGCGGCGCGCACTGCGGCGTTCTATCGAGCGCTGGTCCAGACGTCTGGTCCCGAGGATCGGTGACAGGGGCGCGGTGTGGCGGCGTGGGGGGCGTAGAGGAGTGACGGTGCGCGTCTGTATCGACGTGAGCCCGGCCGTGCACCAACGTGGCGGGATGGGGCGCTATGCGCGCGAGCTCGTCGCGGCGCTGCGACGTGTCGACCCGGGTGGCGCGTACGTGGGCCTCTGTGATCGCGCCGGCCACGCGCTCGGCGTGGGGCGCAGCGACGTGGGACTCGCCACCCACGGGCTGGGCGATCGGGCCTGGCGGCTGTGGTCGCTGGGCAGCCACCTCACCGGTGTGCCTGCTGATGCGCGTCTGCCGTCTGCCGACATCTTTCATGCCACGGACAACGTGCTGCCGCGCGTGGCGAGGATGCGCACGGTGATGACGCTCCACGATCTCGCCTTTCGCGTGCACCCGGAGGCGCACCGCCGGCCGAATCGCTGGTATCTGCGTGTCGCCATGCCGCGCATGCTGCGGGCGGCCGACGCCGTTATCGCCGTCTCGCAGGCCACGGCTCGCGACGCCGTGCGGCTCTATGGGGTGAGTGAGGAGCGGCTGCACGTGATCCCCGAAGGGGTGGAGGCGCGCTTTTGCCCGGCGCCTCCCGGCGAGCAGGCGCGGGTGCGCGCGGCGTACGGGGTGTCGGCGCCATTCCTGCTGCACGTGGGTACCATCGAGCCGCGCAAGAACCTGACGACGCTGTTGCAGGCCTACCACGCGCTGCGGGCGCAGCGGAGCGATGTGGGGCTGGCGTTGGTGGGGCGGCGTGGGTGGCTCTCGGAGCCGTTCTTTCGTGCCCTCCGAGGCCTGGGCCTGGAGGGAGAGGTGCGCCTACTGGGCGCCGTGCCGGATGCCGACCTCATCGCCCTCTATTCGGCGGCAGAGGTGTTTGTGTTTCCATCGCTCTATGAGGGGTTTGGCCTACCGGTGCTCGAGGCGATGGCCTGTGGCACGCCCGTCGTGTGTGCCGACAACTCGAGCTTGCCCGAGGTAGCGGGCGATGCGGCGCTGCTGGTGCCCGCTACCGATGTGGCCCGCTTGACCGCGGCGATCCGGCGGGTGCTGGATGACGCCGCTCTCCGGCGGGAGCTGCGCGCCAAGGGGTTGCGCCGTGCGGCCGGCTTTACCTGGGAGCACGCAGCACACGAGACACTTTGCCTGTATCATCACCTCTTGGCCGAGGGGTGCGGGAGGCTGGCATGCGGATAGGCATCGACGGACGCTACATCCAAGATCACTTCCCCGGCATTGGCCGCTACACCTACCACCTGGCCCGCAACTTGGCCGCGGTGGCCCCCGAGGATACCTTTTTCCTGTTCATCGACCCGAACGCGGTCAACACCCGCCATGACCTGTCACCCTTTGTCGAGGCGCCGAACGTTCGGCTGATCCCGGCAACGGCGGGGACCTTTACGGTTCGCCAGCAGACGGCCCTGCCGGCGTTGGCCCGCCAACATCGGCTCGATCTGTACCACAACCCGTACTACCTGGTGCCCTATGCCATGCCTTGCCCCATGGTGGCCACGCTCCACGACATGATTCCGATGCTCTACCCTGAAGCGGTGCCTGGAGCGGTCCTCCCCACGGCATTCCTGATGGCGGTGCGGCTCACGGTGCTGCGCGCACGGCGCATCATCGTCGTATCCCAGTCGACGTGTCGCGATCTCTTGCGCGTGGTGCCCTCGGCCGACGGCAAGGTGGTCGCGGTGCACAATGCCGTCGACGACGGCTTTGCCCCCCAGAGTGAGGGACGCGTGGCAGAGGTGCGGCGCCGCTACGGGCTCGATGCGCGTTACCTGTTCTACCTGGGTGCCAACAAGCCCCACAAGAACCTCGTGCGCCTCATCGAGGCGTGGGCGATGCTGCCCGGCGAGGTGCGGGCCGGCGCCGAGCTCGTGGTGGCGGGGCACGAGGACGAGCGCTACCAGCAGGTCTATGAGGCGGTGACGCGGTTAGGGCTTTGCGATGTGCGCATGCTGGGTGCGGTGCGCGACGAGGATCTCGCCCCGCTGTACAGCGGGGCCACGGGGTTCATCTTTCCCTCTCTCTACGAAGGATTTGGGCTGCCGGTGCTCGAGGCGATGGCCTGCGGCGCCCCGGTGGCCTGCTCCTTTACCTCCTCGCTCCCCGAGATCGTAGCGAACGCCGCGCTGACCTTTGACCCTCACAACGAGGCGGACATCGCCGCCGCGATGCGTACCCTCCTGGAGGATGCGGAGCTGCGGCGTGAGCTCTCTGACGCCGGGAGACAACGCGCCGCGCGCTTTACGTGGCGACGGGCGGCCGAGGAGACGTTGGCGGTGTATCGCAGCATCGAGACGGCGCGCTGAGGTGGGCATGCGCATTCTGCACGTCTACAAGGACTACTATCCCGTGCTGGGAGGGATCGAGAACCACGTGCGCCTTCTGGCCGAGGCGCAAGCGGCGCTGGGGCACGCAGTGACGGTGTTGGTGACGGATCCCGGCCCTCGCACGACGTGCTGCGAGCTGAACGGCGTGCGCGTCATCCGAGCGGCACGGTTGGCCACGGTGGCATCGACGCCCCTCAGCCTGGCGCTGCCCCGTGCGCTGGCGCGCCAGGTCGCCGATGTTACCCATCTCCACTTTCCCTATCCGCTGAGCGAGGCCGCGTATCTCCTGGCGGGCAGAGGGCGGCGCGCAGTGCTGAGCTATCACAGCGATGTCGTGCGCCAGAAGCGCCTCCTGCGGCTGTACGCGCCCATCATGGAGCGTGTCATGCGCTCGGTCGACCGCATCGTGGTGGCGACGCCCAACTACTTGGCGAGCTCGCCGGTGTTGCGGCGCTATCATGACAAGTGCTGTATCATCCCCTACGGCATCAATCGCCGCCGGTTCGTCGAGGCCGACGAGGCGGCCGCCAGGGCGCTGCGGCGCCAGCTAGGGGGTGGGCGGCTGCTCCTTTTTGTGGGCGTGCTGCGCTACTACAAGGGCGTGCGCTACCTCCTCGAGGCGATGGCGCGCCTCGACCCACGCCTCGATGCGCGGCTTGTGATCGTCGGCGATGGGCCGGAGGGGGGCGCGCTCCGGCGCCAGGCCGAGATCCTGGGCATCACCGGCCGCGTCGTGTTCTGCGGGCGCGTTCCCGATGAGGCGCTCCCTCTGTACTACCGTGCCGCGGACCTCTTTGTGCTGCCCGCCAGCGAGCGGAGCGAAGCGTTTGGCCTGGTACAACTGGAGGCGATGAGCTCGGGGCTGCCCGTGCTGTGCACCGAGCTGGGGACGGGCACGAGCTATGTGAACCAGCACGATGCGTCGGGCTGGGTGGTGCCTCCGCGCGATGCCGATGCCCTCGCGCGCGCCATCGAAAAGCTGCTGAGCGACGAGGCGCTGCGGCGGCGGCTGGCGGCCGGCGCTCTGGCCCGCTCCGAGCAGTTCTCCGCCGATGGCATGGTGCGCGAGATCCTCGATGTGTATCGCGAGCTCGTGTAGGGAGGCCACGGCGGCAGCGGCGGACGGCGTTTGCCCCGCCGTGCGATGTGCGCTAGTATCGGTCCCTTGAGGCGACGTGGGTTTCAGGAGACGGTATGCGAACCCGAGTTGGGGTGCTGTGCGATAGGATCATCGAGGCGGGGTGGCTCGTTGCACTGATCGTGGTGCCGCTCTTTTTCAATGTCTATTCGAGCCGGGTGTTCGAGCCCGACAAGATCGTGCTGCTCCGCTCCATAGCCACCCTTATGGCGGTGGCGTGGATCATCAAGATCATCGATGAGGGGTGGCCAGAGGGCGTAAGCTGGCGCGACGGTGGCTGGAAACGCCGGCTCGGTGCCGTCATGCGGGTGCCGCTGGTGGGGCCAACGCTTCTCCTGGCGGTGGTCTACCTCGTGGCCACTGCCTTCTCGGTCGTGCCGCGCATCAGCCTGTGGGGATCGTACCAGCGGTTACAGGGCGCCTACAGCACCCTGTGCTACATGGTCATCGCCCTGTTGATGATGCAGACGATGCGCCGCACCGAGCAGCTGCGCCGCCTGGTGACAATCCTCATCCTCACCAGTCTGCCCATCGCGCTGTACGGTGTCGCTCAGCACTACCGCCTCGACCCGCTGCCTTGGGGCGGCGATGTCACCTCGCGCGTGGCCGCCAACATGGGCAATGCCATCTTTATCGCCGCCTACCTCATCATGGTCGTGCCGCTCACCCTGGCGCGCATCATTCGACTGCAGGCGGCGATCCTGACGGGCCCCGCGGATGAGACGGCGGCATCCGGCGGCGGGTTGGTGCGCCTCTCGTGGCGAGTCGGCCTTGGCGCGCTCTTTTGGGTGGCCGTGGGTGTGCAGTTCCTCGCGTGGGCGGTCCTGGGGATGGAGCGGGGCCTGGCGGTGGGGCTCTTGCTCATCGTGGGCCTGACGCTGGTAGCGGGGTACCTGCGGCGGCCCATGGCGCGCTTTGTGCTGCTGGGCGCGTACGCCCTCATCCTGTGCGCTCAACTCGCCACCATCCTCTTCTCGCAGAGCCGTGGGCCCTGGCTGGGCTTGGTGGCGGGGCTGTTCTTCTTTGGGTTGCTGTACCTCTTTTCCCGACGCTGGCGCACGGCAGCGGTAACCTTTGTCGGGCTGGCGGCCGCCTTGGTGGCCTTTCTCGTGCTCATCAACCTGCCGGGGACGCCCCTGTCAGGCGTCCGTGAGCTCCCCTACGTGGGGCGCCTGGCCCAGGTGTTTGAGACCGAGAGCGGTACGGGCAAGGTGCGCGTGCTGATCTGGGAGGGCGCCATCGACATGATCCGCGCCGACCCCGCGCGCACGCTCATCGGCTACGGCCCCGAGGCCATGTACGTGGCCTACAACCCCTTCTACCCGCCGGATCTGGCCCACTATGAGAGCCGCAGCGCCTCGCCCGACCGCTCGCACAACGAGACGTTCGATGCCCTCGTGATGACGGGGGTGGTGGGGTTTGTCGCCTACATGCTGCTGTTTGGGAGCGTGTTCTACGATGGCCTGCACTGGCTGGGTCTGCTGCGGGGGCGCGCACAGTCACACCTCTTTCTGGCTCTCGCCGGGGCGGGGGCGGTGCTCGGCGTGGTGGTGCCCCTCGTGGTGGAGGGCACGTTGCGCTTTGCCGGCGTCGGCTTGCCGCTCGGGTTCGTGGCCGGTGTCGCCCTGTACATGGCGGCCTCGGCCATTCTCGGTATGCGGGCCCGTGGCGGCGAAGCCCGCGATGAGCCCGCGGGGGCGGGGGAGGAGGGGGGGCTCGCCGGTGGAGATCTCGTGCTCATGGTGGCGCTCCTGGCCGCCATCGTGGCGCATTTCGTCGAGATCCACTTTGGCATTGCCATCGCGGCGACGCGCACCTACTTTTGGACCTACGTGGCGCTCATGGCGCTGGTAGGGCGGCGCCTGCTCACGGCTGAGCCGGCCACCGAGGCGGCGGACAGCGAACGCACGGCGACGCCTGCGGCGCGTTACCGCCGAGGCC
>DUUT01000026.1 GCA_012841405.1 Chloroflexota bacterium | reverse complement strand
CGATCTCAGCCGGAAGAAGGTAGCGTCGTAGGCGGCGAGCTCGGGTATCCCAAGAGGGGTGAGCGGTCCCAGCACGGCAGCCCATAGGCGGCTTGATGCGGGCAGGAGGAGGACCAACGCCAGGACGAGGCGAACGAGGCCACGAAGCGCGGAGCGTGACGTGTTCATTGTTGCTGTCCTGTTCTTGGTAGAGGGCTTGAGCGGAGAGGCGGTACGAGGCGTTCGCGCACGCATTGTTGCCAGGCAACGGACAACCGACGCGTGTGCGCGAGAGCACTGTGCTCGGATGCAAGGGGTGCACGAGGGCATTGTACATTCGCAACGTAACAACAAGGTTGCAGCAGGGTAGAATCTACGTATACGTGACAGCACAGGATCGACAGGATGCCCTCGATCGGCCGAATGCTCCCGCCTGGAAGGCGATGTCGCGGCACGGCAACGGTACCCAACCCGAACTCGCTGGACGTTTGACGAGTCCATCACTCATGGTCTACAATGCCGCCTACTATGGCGCAGAGCGGGCGCTAGGTACACCGGTGTGCCAATCACAGAACGGAGGTTCTCTATGGCAAAGGGGTACGCAGGCAAGATACTGCGGGTCAACCTGACATCGGGCAAGATCTGGACTGAGAAGCCCTCGGATGCCTTCTATCGGCGGTATGTCGGTGGCAACGGATTCATCGGCTACTACCTGCTGAAGGAGGTCCCCAAGGGCGCCGATCCTCTCGGGCCCGACAATGCCCTCGTCTTTGCTGGCGGCGCCATCACGGGTATCCCGGTGGCTGGGGCAGGGCGCAGCGCCGTGGGCTGCAAGTCGCCTCTCACGGGTGGGTACGGTGAGGCGGACGTGGGCGGCTTTTTCGGCGCCGAGATGAAACAGGCGGGTTTCGATGCCGTGGTGGTGCAGGGCAAGGCGGACAAGCCCGTCTACCTGTGGATCCACAACGGTGAGGCAGAGCTGCGCTCCGCGGAGCACCTCTGGGGCAAGACGACCCTCGAGACCCAGGAGGCGATTACCGAAGAGTTGGGTGAAAGGCGTGCCCGGATGGCCATGATCGGGCCGGGCGGCGAAAAGCTCGTGCGCTATGCGTGCGTCATCAATGACGTCAAGCATGCCGCCGGGCGGACGGGCGTCGGCGCGGTGATGGGCTCGAAAAACCTCAAGGCGGTCGTGGCCCGTGGCAAGCCCGGTGTGCCGGTGGCCGATCAGGAAAAGGTCCGTGAGCTGAGCCGCTGGATGGCGGCCAACTGGAAGGACCTGGCCTGGAGCTCGCACGATCAGGGCACGAACGCCGGCCTCTCGGGCCTCAACGAGATGGGGGCTCTGCCCACGCGCAACTTTCAGGATGGCCAGTTCGAGGGGGCGTCCAAGATCGATGGCGTCGCTCTCCGCGATACTATCACCATTGATCGCGGCGGCTGCTATGCCTGCCCCATCAACTGCAAGCGTGTCGTCAAGGTTGATGACGACGAGTACAAGGTCAACCCCGAGTACGGCGGACCCGAATACGAGACGGTGGGCGCGTTTGGCTCCAACTGTGGCGTCGATGATCTGCGTGCCATCAGCGTGGCCAACGAGATCTGCAACGCCTACAGCCTGGACACCATCTCCACGGGGATGATGGTCTCCTTCGCCATGGAGTGCTACGAGGAGGGGCTGCTCAGCAAGGAGCGGGCCGACGGGCTGGAGCTGAACTTTG
>DUUT01000025.1 GCA_012841405.1 Chloroflexota bacterium | reverse complement strand
CCGCCGCTCCATCGCTCACCACGTCCGCAAGGGACGCAACGACGTGCTCCGGGCAGAAGCCTGGAGCAGCGTGGTCGTCGTCGAATCACGTCATTCTATCGGACCTCCGATGCGGCGATGCGGCGATGCGACGCCGCGGCGCCATGCATTACCCCTCCGGCTCATCGGCGGCCACGATGCGCCACAGCGACCCTGGCGGGTTCGCGAAGGGATCGGGGCCATTGTAGACACAGTTGCATGAGGTGATGTACAGCGTGCCGTCCTCAGCCTGACCGGAGCCCGTGATCATCACCTCGGTGTCGGCGAGCTCTTGCATCACCCACTCGCCCTCCTCGACCTCGGCGATACCCCAGATGCGCCCGGAGCCGTAATCACCAACCAGATACACGCCATCCAGGTCAGGGATCTCGGTGCCGCGATACACACCGATGCCGATCACGGTCGAGCCCAAGTCGTGGCTATACTCAGCCACCGGCGGCACCCCGACGAGCGGACACTCTTCCCGTTCGATGGGGAAGCAGTGCGTCCCCATGTTCCAGTCCCAGCCATAGTTCGCGCCAGCACCGCTCCCGTTCGGCTGATAGTTGATCTCTTCCCAGACGTTCTGGCCCACATCGGGGAGCCAGAGGTCGCCCGTCTCGGGATCGAACTGGAACTTCCAGGGGTTGCGCAGACCATAGGCCCAAATCTCGGGTCGAGCATTCACATGGATATTGGCGAACTCTTGCTCTGGAATGCCAAAGAGCTCGACGAGCTGCACCGTCGCGGTGAAGGGGTTCGTCGGTGGAATCGCGTAGGGGCGTCCATCCTCATTGTCGACGTCGATGCGCAAGAGCTTGCCCAGCAGCGTGCGCAGGTCCTGGCCGGCCTCCAGGGGATCCCCCTCCCAGCCGCCGTCACCGCTGCCGATGTAGAGGTAGCCATCGGGCCCAAACGCAAGCTCACCGCCATTGTGGTTCGCCCACGGCTGTTCGATGTGCATGATCACGCGAGCGCTCTCGGGGTCCGCCACGTTCGGGTCATCGTCCGACACGGTATATTCGACGATCAACGAATCGCCGTTGCGGAGCAACTCGGCAAAGTGCACAAAGAAGCGACCGTTCGTGGCATAGTCTGGATGAAACTCGATGTCATAGAGCCCCTGCTCGAGAAAGGCGCTCAAAGTGCTCCCCACGAGGTCGAGAAACGGTTCGTCCAAGAGCTCGCCATTCTCGACGATACGGATACGGCCCGGCCGCTCCACCACAAAGAGACGGTCTGTGCCGTCCGGCGGGGCGACAACGTTCACCGGATCGATGAGGCCACTGACCACTTCCTCCAGCGCGATGGCGGGCTCTCCCGGGAGCATCCCGCCCGGCGTGGCCACCGTCCATGGCACCTGCCCCGTCTCGGGCAGCCCAGGAGGTGTTGGCCCCGGTGCGACCGGCGTCCGGCCCAGTGACGGCGTCGCCGCTGGCTCCATCGGCGTGGCTGTCGGCACTCGCGCCGGCGTGCCGGTGACGGTTACCGTCGCGGTGGGTCCTATCTGCATCTCTTCGGTCACGGTGAGCTCGAGGCGCATTCCCAGCGCTGCATGGCTCAATACCGGGCAGGTCACCTCGTAGGTGCCCGGCTCGAGGTCTACCTCCAACCGACCCGATTCTCCCGGTTCCAGGTCGGTCGGCAGTGACACATCAATCCCCTGCCCCTCAATCCGCAGATTGTGCAGTTCAGAGCCGACGTTGCGTACCATGAACACCGTCTCGCCGGCGGGGATCTCCTCCGGCATACGGATGACATACTCCTCAAGCTCTACATCGATAAAGTTGGCCCCCCGCATCGTGGCGCTGATCGGAAACGCCACGGCCGCCACCACAAGGAGTGCGGCCACGACGACGGCAGCGCGCCCGAGGCGCTGTACACGACGCGTCTCCATCCCGAACCTCCTTCACAACACGCGGGTGATGCGCAATCCGCGGTGTGCGCGTGGTCATGGGTGTGGAGAGGACAACCCGTGGTGGGGCGGAAAGGCGCCCGCACGCCATGCCCCTAGCGGAGCGGCCTGGCTACCAAGATCACGCGATGCGTGTTGCTCGTGTAGGGCCAGCACGTCACCAGCGTGAGACGCTCATCGTCAAAGTTGCCAATCCAGCGGTTGTTCTCGAGCCGCTCCTCAAAGGGCCTCCCCTTTTCAGGGATCACCATCAAGCTCTCTACGACATAGGTATATGGACGCTCTTCGGCCACGAGGGTAATCTCGGCTCCCGCCTCCAGGTTGGCGATATCACGAAACACCTCCCCCCGGATGTTGTTGTGCCCCGAGATCACCACGTTGCCCGGCTGCCCGGGATAGGCGGATGCTTCGTGCCAGCCTGCGGCATAGTCCGCCACGTTCCACACGCGCGCAATCTGTCCGCCATAGTCCACCTCGCGCCAGCCGACGGGCACGACGTCGGCATCGAGGTTGATGGCCGGAATCTGGATGCGCGTCGGAGGCGTGTTGGCAGCGGGGTAGGGTGTCGGCGTGGGGATGGGTGTGGGCGTAGCCGTCGGCTCGGGAGTCGGAGTAGGCGCGGGCTCGTAGGGCGGGGGATAGGGTTCGGTGTCCGAGCGCTCTTCGCCCGGACGCGTCACCCCAGAGGCCTGCGCCGGCATCCGCGAGAACGTCCAATCGACCCACGAGGGGACCCGAGGTATCTCGGCCGCCAGCGCGCGCCGGCTGGCCGCACTATCGGCGGCAGTGCCCGTGCGCTCACTCCGGAGCAAAGGAAGGGCGAGTCTCCACTCCTCGTCAGGTACGCTCGGTTCGGGGGCGAGGTCCAGAGGGGGAAGTATGACGGCACCCTTGCCCTGATCGTCAGCTCCCTCATCAGCCAAAGGCCTGGCCGTGTCCAGCATGCCGGCATCAGGCCCAAATCCCTCCGGGACGTTGGCCTGCTGCTGCCACTCCGAGTACGCCAGCGCCGTTCCTGCGATCAGTAACAAGAGCCCAACGATCACCAGGCTGGACGCCGCATATCGCTGGATTGCGCCACGACCTCGGCGAGGGCCGAGGTGGTGGCACCTTCCTGTGCCTCTCATCACTTGGTCTTTTTCCCTGTGGTATCGGTTTCACGCGATCACGCATCTCGGCCAGCCAGAGGCAACAGAGCCGCTCCATCCGGCCAAGGGCTGATCAGCAAGTCGGCGTGCTACACGTCCTCCGCGAGGGCACGATCAATCCATAGACGCCGACCGATGACGATCGTACTCCATGCCCTGTTCGCATGGAGGCTATCCACCACGTGTTGCCAACGGGGTTGGCGCTAGACTACGCCACACAATCCCTGCTACTGCTCACTAGATTGCACCTGCAGCTTGAGTGTCGGGGGAAATGCTGGATGTGGATACTGGGACGTTTACGCTCAGCGTGCGTCACCGTACGTCAGCGCGATCGACGACTCGACGAGAGCGCTAGGCCACCAAGGAGAGCCGCAGCGCCTGCAGCGACGAGCATCAACGCCCCGGGAATGAACCCACCCGTTTCGGGCAGGACACCCGGCTCTTCTGGAGTCGCCTCCGGCGTCACCGCTGGGGTTGCTGCCCCAGGCGTCATCTCTGGAGTCGCCTCCGGCGTCATCTCTGGGGTGGTCTCAGGCGTCATCGCCGGTGTGGCCTCGGGTGTCTCCTGGGCCAACGTCTGGAACGGCACGTTCACGACTTGACCGTCCACTGCGACAGCAGCGTCCGCTCCAGGAAACTCGTACTCACCCATCACTCCGAGGTCATCGTGAAGCATCGCGTGGAGTCTCTCGGTCGCCATGGCCATGTCAATCTCGACGACGACATCCGTGTTGGTGCCCTCTTCGACGGCCGTGTGGCCGATGTCGGGCCCTGGCGCGCCGTCGGCGTCAGCATGGATAACGATCCAACCGGGTCCAGCCGATACAACCTCATCGACCGTGACCGTCCCATCCACCACCGGCTGATCGCTCACGGTGACACTCGGGGTGACTTCTTGCGCTCCGACTGCTATGGGAAGGGCTGCCAAGAGAAGAAGGACTAGCGTTGCCCGCAATACTCGCATACGAAACATGAGCCGTTCCTCCTGCCTCGCCAACCCCCATTGGCGCCACTATTTTCATTATAGTGTATCTTGATCAGCAAAGTCAACGGCTATGCTACGGGTGCGTAGGTCCAGAACTCGTAGAGCGTCGCGCCGAGCATCCTGGACACACCCCCACGGGCACGTACGAGGTCGGCCGCCTCCGCACCAAGCGCCCTAGCCGGCGTGCGATAACACACAGAAGACCCCTCGGGCGGCACCCAAGGGGTCCTCTGCGTCTCCGGTGGGTTTAGCGGGTGCGTCGCGCAAGGGGGAGAGCAAGCCCCGCGGCCAGAACAAGGACTCCCGCCCCGATCACGACGGCCGCCCACGGCGTACCTACGCCGCCCGTCTCAGGCAGCATCTCGGGGGTTGCTGCTGGCGTCGCTTCCTGGGCGAGGGCAGGAATGGTGAGGGTAAGAAGAACCAACAGTGCGAGTGCGATTATGGCAACTCGTTTGAACCGGTCCATCTGTGCCTCCTTTGCTCTGCCAACCCGTGTTGGCGTCATTGGCTTAATTATACATTATCTGTAGTTTTAATGTCAAGTAATTTTTGTAACTTTGCCCCATGTCGTGTCCCATCGGTGCCCGGTGTGCGTACAAAGAACCGAGTTCCTACCTTTTGGCGGGGCAGGAACTCGGTATCGGTGCTGGCAACATCGCCTGGCGCGCCCATCCAGCGCCGTAGCGCATCACCTAGTGCGCAAAGAACAGGCGAATGAGGTCCTCGCGCCGGAACTCGCCGCGCTCGATCTTTTGTCTCAATTCAGCGACCTGCTGTACGAGGGGAGCATTCGTCAGGCGGTTGAGCAAACCCGTCGGCTCCGGTAGCGTCGTCGGCAGGCCCGGCTCTTCGCCGTGCACGAGGCGCAGCACACAATCAATCACACGCGCATTGTTGGGCAGCGATTGGTGCACCTCCTCCACATAGTACGTGGGCATCCCATCACAGCACGACGACCACAGCGGCACGACCCCATCCCCCGCATCGATCCCGTTCTCCTGCGCAACCGGCCGAAAGCACGACGCGCCAGGCTGGGCCTCGCGGTCCAGGAACACGTCCGTCACCGTGCTCCGGTGGCACCCTGTGATCTGCGCCATCGCTACCTGCGGATCGGCAGCCGCCAACCGCCGATGGAGGCGCTCGGCATCGTCCAGATAGTCCTGTCGTATCCCTTCCAGCCCCCAGGCCTCGGCATCAAACGGGTCCCAGTCGAACGGGTACGGTCGGTCGCCGCGAAACACATCCGCCGGTGGCGGCAAGAGCTGGTAGCTCACCGGCAGATTGCGGACAAAGCCGACCACATCGTTGCCGGGCCCGAGGCGCGTGACGAGCTGCCCGGCGATACTCTCGCCGGTGAATGCGAGTGCCGTCGTGGCGGCGCCATAGATCGGGGAACCGATCAGTACCACCCGCTCGACGTGGCGCTCCGCCTCCTCCGGGTAGAGCGTGAGGTACGTGCGCGCCAGCATACCGCCGAGGCTGTGGCCGACAAGCACAAACCGCCGCTCGGGCGTGGCTCCCGCCCAGCGATGGATGGCGCGCCGCAGCAGCTCGGCATTGTACTCCAGGTGTCTACGCCAGTCGTAGGGGAACTCGTACAGCCGGCTGGCACGCGACAGCGCCAGAATCAGCTTGAGGTAGCTCAGCTTCTCGATGCCAACCGGCACGATCTCCACGTCGGGGCTACGGTCGCTACGCCCGTCATCACTCAGGTCCAGCAGGTTGATGTGTCCATTAGTGATCACTGCTGGGTTGACCCAGAGCATGGCGCTGATACCCCGCACGCTGGCCAACAGCGATCCCATGAGCCCTGGCAGCAGCACGACTCGAGGCCGCTCACCACCGTTGCGGGGTCGGTTCAGGAGAGCGCGTACCTCTTCGGCCTCCTTCTCGCCATAGATCGCATCAAGGAGACGCAACGGGGCGCCGCCGAGCCGGTCCACGCGCAGCAACTCGATGGGTAGCGACTCCATTTGGCCAAGGAGCCAGCCAACCAGGGCACTCCCCAATCTCACCGTCCACCTCCGCTACACACAAGCCAGACCACGTCCACAGCCATTCTAGCAAGACGCGGCTGCACACACAACAGCGTGAGGGAGCGATGGATGGCATCCGCGCGACATGTGTTGTACAGCCGAGGCTCGGGTGGCGCTCAGCCCCGAGACCCAACGGATGGCGCGGACGGCGCCAGCGTTTCGCGCAAGCTCAAGACAGAGACCAGACACAGCCCCGCCGCCCAGACCAGCAGGAACGGTAACGCCCAGAACGCGTCGCGCTGCAGCGCTGTCAAGATGGCAATCGCCGTATACACGGCCAGCGCCACATCGAGCCACACCCCGCGCCCCAACGAAAGGACATAGCCATGGCGGTCCTTACGCGCGTGGCGTCTCGTCACACCTTTGGGGGTGCGCTGGAAGGGGCTCGAGTGGTTGAGCAAACCCTCCAGTGCTGCCCGGGCATTGTTGGCAGCCAACCCAGCGCCCAATACCAGGGCCATGGGGATATGCAACGCCCGACGCCACCAACAGCTCCCTTGCCGACCGCGACCGTACAGCTCGTACTGCGCTGCCAGCATAGTCAGCGGTAGCCCCAGTGACCCGATGCTCAGGAACGCCAGCGATTTGGCCGCAGGCAAGTCGTGGAACCAGATGAGGGGCAGGCTGACGAGCAGCAACGCCATCGCCGCCGGGTAGGCCAGGCAGATCGATAGGTGGGCCAGCGCCTCGAGGCGAACCGACAGGGGATGGTTGCTGCACCAGACGTGCCGCGCGAGCTTGCGCAGGCACTGGGCCGCCCCCTTCACCCAACGGAACTGCTGGGCGCGGAAGGCGCTCATGGCGACCGGCAGCTCTCCTCCCGCGCTCACATCGCGCAGGTACAGCACCCGCCAGCCCGCGATCTGGGTTCGAAAGCTGAGATCCAGGTCCTCCGTGAGGGTGTCGCCGTTCCAACCGCCAGCGCTCTCGATACAGGTGCGCCGCCAGATGCCGGCCGTGCCGTTGGCGTTCACAAAGCACCCCGTTGCACAGCGCGCCGGATGCTCAATGGCGAACTGGATGTCGAGCACCAGGGCCTGGGCCATGGTGAGGAAGGAGAACCCGTCATTGAGATGCCCCCAGCGCGTCTGCACATAGCCCAGATCGGGCTGCGCCTCCAGATAGGGCAACGTGCGGAGAAGCCAGTCCTTCGGCGGTACAAAGTCCGCGTCGAACACGGCCACATACTCGCCGGTAGCGCTGTGGAGGCCCAGCGCGAGGCTCCCCGCCTTGTATGCGGTGCGGTCGCTGCGATGTACGAGCTCGATATCCAGGCCGCGAGCAGCATGGTAGGCCACCAGGCGTTGAGCAAGCTCGGTGGTGTCATCGGCTGAATCATCCAGCACCTGCACCTGCAGCCGATCGCGGGGATAATCCAGCGCAGCCACGGCCTCCACCAAGCGCTCCACGACATAGCGCTCGTTGTAGAGGGGCAACTGCACTGTGACGCGCGGAAAGCTGGTAAGCGGAAGCACCGGGGGCACGCGGCGGCGGATACGCCAGTAGCGAAGCGTCAGCCAGAGGCTATACAACCCACACAGCGAGAGCCACATGACGGCAACAAGATAGATGGCCTGAACGATAACCATAACCCGAGCGAATCACCTCCTCGCACAGCGCCCTGGCATGGGCCATCAAGGGCACTGCACAAGCCGTTAGGGAGTCCGTCCAAAGCTGGGGTGCAGCAGTAGGCCGCGATCAGTCAGGGGGGACGTCTTTGAGCATGCTCTGGTAGATGCGCTCGTGGCGGTTCAGCATCTCCTCGAGGCTGTGGCCCAGCGCCCGGCGGCGGCTCTCCGCGCCCATCTGGGGCCAACGCTCTGGCGCATCGATGAGCGCCTTGAGGCAGCGCGCCGCATCCGCCGCATCCCCTGGCCGAAAGAGTCGCCCGTTGTCGCCATCGCTCACCAGCTCGGGCAATGCCCGCGCTCTGGCGGCGAGCACAGGCTTGCCGCACGCCATCGCCTCAAGGGTGGCGATGCTCAGTAGCTCGGCGGAGCTCGGCATGGCGAACAGGTCGGCGCTGTCGAGCAACGCCGGCAGATCGTCGTCGGGTACGAACCCCAAGAACTTGACGCGGTCGCCGAGCTCCAGCTCTTGCGCAAGCCTCTCCAGCGCCATACGGGCGGCCCCCTTGCCCACGATGCCGAGCGTCAGCCGCTTCTCACGCAAGAGGTGTACCGCGCGCATCAGCACATCGATGCCCTTCTCGCCATCCAGCCGCCCGACATAGAGCACCAGGGCCCGCGTCTCATCCAGCCCGTAGCGTCTCCGCCAGGCGCCTCGGCCGGCACCATCGAGCGGACGAAACCGGTGCACGTCGACGCCGCACGAAACGGCATGCACGGGGATACGCAGCCCGGCGACGCGCAGAATCTCTGCCGCCGTGGCTGACGGGGCGAGCGCAACGTCCAAGCGGTTGTAGAGATCCAGCATCCAGCGCCAGAGCAGGCGCTCATAGGCACCGCCGAGACGACGACTCCCAGGCAGGTAGGGCTTGAGATTATCCGGCACAAAGTGGTTCGAACCCACGACGCAGACGCCAGCCCGACGCGCCAGCCGCGTGGCTAGCCTGCTCAGCGGATAGTGGTCGTGCACGTGCACGATCTCGGGCCGCGTGGTGGCGACGATCGCTTGCAGCGCTCCGTGGGCAAACAGGGGGACGGACGCATCGGGGTGCCAGCGCCCGAGGGAGACTGCGCGCAGGAAGTGTACCGTGACTCCGTTGCGCACGCTCTCCCCCGCGAGATCAGAGAGAGCCGGCACGGCGACGGTCACGCGATGCCCGCGTCGGGCCAGTCCCTCTGCCAGGTGCGTGGTAAAGATAGCCTGCCCGTTGTGAGCAGGGTAATACGTGGTCCCCGTAATCAGCACGCGCATCGCCAAGGCCCGCCTCACTCAGCACCTACGCTGGGGACGGAAGCCTCTCCCGCCTCCTGTGACAACCACCAACGCCGCAACCACCACGAGCCAGCCAACAGCGCTATCGCTCCTCCCGCGAGGGCCAGCCACTGTACAGCCGAGTTTACCCGCTGGATCGCGCCGGCCGCGTGGTAGCCGATGAGCACGAGGCTGCCCGTCCAGACCATCTCCCCGGCGACGAGTGGAGGCAACCATCGGCGCAGCCGCACACGAGACAGCCCCGCCGCCAGCAGGGCCGGAATCACGAGTCCCTCAGTGAGCTTGGCAAAAAACAGCACCCGCGGGGCATGCCGCACCATGCGCCGGCGAAGATGGGTCACGTGGCGCGGGTGCAGCCCAAAGCGCCCGCCAACGCGGGCGATCCACTCCAGCCGCCCCGCTCTTCCCAGGGAATACCACAGGCTGTCGGCGGTCAGATTGCCCGCTGCCGCCGAAACGAACACCAGACCGGGCCGCATCAGCCCCGCTGCCGATGCGGCCGCCGCCGCCAGGGTGGCAATCGGCCCCTCGATCGCTGTCAGCAGGGCGAGCACCGGGTACACCCAATAACCAACCGGCTGCAACTGTCCTTGCCGCAGCTGGAGCCACGTTACCCGCACGAGGTCCACAATGCGATACAGTATTTCCATCCACCATCCTACTCTCATCGGCCTTGCGGCCGTCACTCATCCATCCACCCGCACTGGGCCGAGGGTGATCGTATCGCCCTCGCCGCCATCGAGGATGCGGCTGCGCGTCATATCGTCGAGCGCGTACATGCCCGTCAGCAATGTGTACTCGCCCGCCTCGAGATCCGCCGGCAGGTCGATGGCGAACCATTGCAGGAGCACCAGCCCATCCTGCCACGATCGCTCCGGCAAGCCGAACCCATCGATCTGCGCCACCCGCTGGTCACCCGCCATCAGATGGTTAAAGAGGCTATGCTGATGCGCGCGCGTCTCCTCTGGAACATCCAGCAGCGCCCAGTAGGTCGCCAGGGTAACGCGCTCGCCGGGTCGCGCCGACAGGGGCCACTCGTAGCCGAGCAGATGCAGGCCCGTATCGAGTTTCCAGAGGCACCGATTGGGAATGTCGTCCAACACCTCCGCCGCCGAGTACTGCGGTACGGCCACCACCTGCATCGCCGGCCGCCCGTCGGGGAGCGCCACCAGCCCCCGCACCTCGCCCCCCAGGTTGGTCAGCAGCTGCATAGCATGTTGCGCCGGCCGCGTAACGAGATACAGCCCAGGGCGCTCCACGGGCAACAGGAGCGCCTCGTGCCCTCCTTGGCCGAGGAACGCCACCCGCACATCGGGCCCGAGAAGGTACTGCAGCACCGCCGGTTCATTCTCGAACGCCGGGTCGACGCCATTCCCGATGACCCACACCTGGTCGGCGTCCGTAGCGCCCATCTCACGCTGCACCAACCCGACGGTGCGCAGCCATGTGCGCAGGGGAACGCCATACGCGTCACTGGCATCGTGCGCGGCGATGAATCGATAGAGCTTGGTGACGCCATAGGCTTGCGCGAGCACCAGAACGATCACCAATACCCACACCGCACCGAATACCGAGACGGCAAACGGCCAGGTCCTCCGTGAGGGCACCTCCAGCGCCGTCAGAAGCCGATCGAACGCCATGCCCATGGCGACGAACCCGACCGGCCAGAGGATAACGAGATAGTGCTGAGCGATCGGTTCCCGCCACACAGCGAGCGCGAGGAGCGGAATCCACAGCCAGAGCGCGGGGACGACGTACAGCGCCGCGTCGATACGCTCACGCCAGCGGGCCCAGGCCCGCAAGGCGAGTACCAGCAACAGCGGTAGGGATGCCAAAAACACTACGGCCAAAGCCCGCACCGAGTAGTTCATCGGCCCCAGGCTAGAGGCCAGCGTAGCGCTGGCTTGACCTCCCAACGCCTCAATCGCCCCACCTGAGTGGAGTCGCGTCGCCAGATCGAGCGGCAACAGCCCCGCGCTACGCATCGCTCCCCCGTCGCCGTCCAGCACCTGTCGCGCCGCCTCCCGCACGTCGCCGAGGCGCGTCATACCCAGGTAGTAGAGGTAGGGTGCTGCCAGTACCATCGCCAGCAGCACACCGAGCAACAGGTAGCGCCAATGCACCCTCCGCCGATAGGCGACCACCACGAGCACCATGACGAGCGCCAACGGCGCCGGCGAAAACGTCGTCAGCAGCATCGTCGCCAGCGCAACGATGCTGAGGGTCCATCCCCACGCGCGCCGATCCACCACCGCTGCCAGCAGGCCGCCGAACAGGACGACGCCCATGGGCGCCAGCACGTCCGCCGTGAATGCCTTGCGCGAGAGCACCACCGCCCAAGGATTCACAGCGAACAAGAGCCCGGCAAAGAGCGCGGCGCGACGGCCGTAGTAGCGGCACGCGATCACATAGGTGCCCGCCACCGCCGCCACATTGAGTAGCGCGACGAACGCAGCAGCATAGCGCGGATCGCGACCGAACACGAGGGGAATGGCCATGAGGTAGGTCATCATGGGCGGCTTGGCTGGCCCATAGGAGGACGGACTCCCCACCAGCGGCAGCCGCCCGTGCTCCACGATCTCGAGCCCGCGCCAGAGGTGATTGGCCTCGTCCGCCTTGAACTCGATGAGATCGAGGGAGCTGAGCCGCAGCACCGCCGCCAACAACACGAGCCCCCACACCACCCGCGCCTCGGGATGGACGGCTACAGCGACCAGGTCGCGCCAGCGTGCACGGAGCCATGCCCACACCTCAGACGGCTCGGGTACGACCATCGGTTTCTGTTCCGCCCGGGGAAAAGTCGCCATTACGTCCCTGACTTGGATGCTCGTGGTGATCGGGCCATCGTCGGGATTGTAGCACCGGTCGGGTCCAGTCACAAGAACGCCACCCGCGGCGGACGCTCCGTGGCGCGCCGTTCGCCCATGGGTCTCGGACATACCCACGCGCGGCCAACCCTAGGGATTGTGCTGACCGTCGACCACCCGGTGCCAGCGTCACCATAGAGAGTACAGGGTCAACCAGATGGAGCCGCCCCTACGCGCATTGGCAGCCACGGGCTGGCATGGCTCGCGTCGCGTATAGAGACCCACAGAAGAATCTCCTGATTTGACAGGATACCGATCTGTACGTATTATATCCATAATTGGTGGTGGATACGTGCAGAACGCGTGTGACAGTCTGTTTGCGGTGTATTGGAGAGGCGCCCATCGAGTGCACCAATCACCGACCTGTCCGGAATCGGATGCCCATATCTGATACGAACCGCCCCGCGTTGCCGAGGGCGGCTTTTTCTTTGTCGCAGAGACACCTAATTTGAATGAAAGGATACGGACACACAGAAACTATGTCTGATAAGAACATACGAATACTACCTCTGGGCGGCCTGGGTGAGGTCGGCCGCAACTGTACGGTGCTCGAGTACGATGACAGCATTCTCGTGATCGATGCCGGGCTCATGTTTCCTGAAGAGGACATGCTGGGCGTCGACCTCGTGATTCCTGACTTTGACTATCTACTCACAAACCGTGAGAAGGTGCGCGGCATCATCATCACGCATGGCCACGAGGACCATATCGGTGCGTTGCCATTCCTCCTACGCGAGTTGGAGGGGGTGCCCGTGTATGCAACGCCGCTCACGCGTGGCCTCATCGAGACCAAACTCAAGAGCCATGGGCTGCTGCGGAGCGCCGACCTGCACACCATTGTAGCGGGACAGCAGGTCGACCTGGGCCCCTTTGATGTCACACCATTCCATGTGAACCACTCGATTCCCGACTCGGTGGGCTATGCCATCCGGACCCCGCTCGGCCTGATCGTGCACACGGGCGATTTCAAGATCGACCACACGCCTCTCGAGGGCCGCACGACCGATCTAGCTGCGCTGTCCAAGATGGCGAATGAGGGCGTCATGGTGCTGCTCGCCGATAGCACCAACGCCGAATCCCCGGGATATACCCCCTCCGAGCGGCGCTTGGTGGATTCGTTCGAGCGTGCCTTTGCCCAAGCGCACGGCCGAGTGATCGTAACGACTTTTGCCTCCCTCCTGTCTCGCGTCCAACTCGTGATCGAGACGGCTGCGCGCTTTGGCCGCAAGGTTGCCATTGCCGGTCGCAGCATGGAGGAAAGCATCGCTATCGCTGAGAAGCTCGGTTATGTCGCCTTTCCGCCAAACACGCGGGTGCAGCTCAGTGAGGTGAACAACCTCCCCGGCGATCAGGTATGCATCGTGGCCACCGGATCTCAGGGTGAGCCGAACGCCGCCCTGGCCCGCATGGCGGCGGGGCGCTTCCGGTTCGTGCACATCCGCGACGGCGACACGATCATCCTGTCGTCCAAGGCGATCCCGGGCAACGAGACAGCGATCCATCGCAACATTGACAACCTGTTCCGCCGCGGAGCCAACGTCATCTATGGCGAGGGCGCGGGCATGCACGTCTCGGGGCACGCCGCACAGGAAGAGCTCAAGCTAATGCTCAACCTGCTGCGCCCGCTGTACTTTGTGCCCGTGCATGGCGCCTACCGCATGCTGCACATGCACGCCAGCCTAGCGTACGCTATGGGCTATCCCCGTGAGGACGTGTTCCTCCTCGACAACGGACAGGGCGTCTCCCTGAGCGAGTCGGGCGCCGAGCTGATGGAGCCCATCGAGCTGTCACCGGTGTACGTAGATGGCTCTCTCGTGGGCGACGTGGGCGCCGCCATCTTGCGCGATCGCAAGGCGCTCTCGCAGGATGGCTTTGTCGTTGCCCGCGTGGCGCTCCAGTCTGGGCAGGTGGTGGATGACCCCGAGATCGTTTCCCAGGGGTTCGTCTACGTGCCCGAGTCCGGTGACCTGCTGCGTTCCGCCGAGACGGCCATCTTGGATACCATCAAGCAGCACAGCAGTGATTGTCGCAACACGGAAGAGATCGAGCAGCGCATCAAGCGCCGCCTCGAGAGCCTCTTCTACGACGAGACGCGACGCCGACCGGTGGTGATTCCCATGGTGACGGCGTCCTAACGCCGCAGTCTCGCACCGCTATGCCAACGAACGAGCCGGCCCGAAGCGGCCGGCTCGTCATGCTTTTTCGGGATCGTCGCGCGGCTATGCGCCCAGCGGCAGGCTCACCGCTTCGTGACGCTCGGCCGAGCACGAGGCTGCGCGTACGATCTCGAGCGCTTTTCGCCCATCGAGGCCCGTGCTCGGGGGCTCTTTCCCCGCCAGCACAGCCGCCGCAAAGCGTTGTACGAGGGCCGCCGCACCCCCCTGCCGCCCACTGGAGCGTACCTCCTGCCAGACACCCCGCTTGCCTCCCTCCAGGGGCTCGGCGAGCCACACCAGCGGCTCGTTCGGGGTGAGGATGAGTTGGCCGGTGGTGCCATAGACCCGCACCCCAGGCCGATCGTCGTGGGCGCCGCCAGGCGTGTTCGCCCCCGCCTGGATCACGCCGATCGCGCCGTTCGCGTAGCGCATGACGACTCCGACGGGGTCCGCCGCGCCGCCAGCGGCCGACGTGCCGCCCTCGGCGTAGACGCGTGTAACCTCGAGGCCCGTCACCCACCGCACGGTGTTCAGCTCGTCGATCACGCACCCCATGAGGATACCACCGACACCCCCCGCAGAGGAGCGCCCCGTATCCCCTTCGGGACCGTTGGCGTACGCGGTGATGCGCACCGCCATGATCGCCCCCAGCGCTCCGCCACGCACCAGGTCACGCGCCGCGGCCATGCCGCCATCCACTGGCGCTCGGTGGGCAACGCCCAGCACAACACCATGCTCCCGGCACGCCGCCATGAGCGCGTCAGCATCGCCCAGTAAAGTCGCCATCGGCGCTTCGACGAGCACGTGCTTGCCCGCAGCCGCCGCGCGGATGCCGATGGAGGCGCGCTCATCGGCCGGCACGGCAACGTATACGGCGTTCACGTCATCGCTCGCCAGCACCTCATCGATATCGGTTGTGGTCCGCGCCGACAGGACCTCCGCCATCGCCGACAACAGCTCGGGCCGTGGATCCATCAGCATCGCAATGGAGGCGTTAGGCGCCTCAGCGATCCCCTGGCATATCCGCAAGGCTCTGTCGCTACAACCAATCACCCCGATACGCAGTTCGGAAGGCATGTGCATGTCTCCTCGTGGTCCCGAGTGGTAATGCAAAACCAACGCAGCGCTATTCTACCGGAGCAAAGCGCCCCCCACAAGCGCCTCTCGCCGACGCCATACGCCCTCACCAGGGCACGAACAGCCACGGCGAGTTTACAAAACCGCCCTCGTCGTCCTGGTAGTACATGCCCACGCGCACCCCGACGGGAGCAGCGCCCTCAGGGACGCTCAGCACATAGTCGTCGCGCACGACCTCGCCCGGCTCCCAGCGAGAGGTGGGGTACCATCCGCTCACCGGGTGGCTCTGATCGGCTTGAGCGATGATATCCTCTGGCCCGTCGGGCTCAGGGGCGGCGAGGAGGTGCACCGCCACGCTATAGTCATGAGCAGGTCGGCGCTGCGCCTTCCAGTACACCGTCATCACGGCATGGTCGCCGCGCTTGTCGATGCGCGCCGAGGCGATATGCACACCATTACCGAGGTCCATCCCCCGTGCCGCCACCGCGCTCTCGTGCGTCGTCGCCGGGGACGTGGCGATCTCGACGATTCCGGGCCCTACCGACGACAGATGCACGTCCGCAGCAAGTCGCTCCTGCCACCAGTCGGGCGCAAGCCAGTAGAACGTCGCTGCGGGCGTCCACAGGCGGTGCCCCTCGGCAGCGATCGCCGCCACATCAGCGTTGTGATCCACCAGGCGCAAGTGCGGCAACCGCCCCTCATACGCCTGTGCGTAGCACAGGGCCCAGTACTCGTGCCCCCACAGGGCCAAGAGCGTTACCGGGTCGTCGTCCGGCGGCTCGACGGCGGCAACGGCATCCACGATGGCAAGAGCACCGCGATCCCGCGTGATGGCCAGAACCCTGGGCCTATGGCTTAAGACGATTGCCACCACGGCGACCGCCAAGAGCGCGGCTCCAATGGGGCGTAGCGCGCGTCGCCGGGCCGCCGCCCACTCGACGACCAGCGACAGCCCGACCCCCGCCAGGAAGGGCAGCGGCAGCTTGACGGCGAGCAGCGCATCAGAGACGTCGCCTTCCCAGATCACCACGCACAGCGCTAGATAGGGCAGCCACGCCAGCAACAGCCCCGCCGACACGACGCGCTGCCGCCGCGGGAGCGTCCACAGGCCCGTCAGCCCCACTCCCATCAGCGGCAGGGGGAGATCCGCACCCACCAAACGGACGATGATGCGCAGCCGATCCCACCACTCGGCCAGCGTCGTTGGCGCCGCCAGGATGCGCTCCGCCTTGGTGTCGGCGATCATCTCCCAGAAGCCGCGCCACGTACCGGGCTGACCGAACGTCCACTCGGCGCCCTGCCAATAGCGGATCGGCAGATAGAGGTAGGTCAGAGGGGCCAGGAGCGCGACGCCGATGATCGCGCCGAGATTGCCCAGCATGTGCTGCCAGCGTGGCGCGATAAGCAGCACAAGAGCAGGCGCCAAAAAGGCGACCGCGCGTTGATGGGCCACGCCTTGCGTAAACGCCAGCACTAACCAGAGCAGATCGTCGCGCCCCCCGCGACGCCGATAGCGAAGCGCCAGCAGCAGCGCTGCGACAGTCAACGCCATGGTCATCGTATGGACCTCAGCCAGAGAGGCATCGATCCATGCCGACAGCGACGCCGCCGCCACCAACCCGCCCCCTAGGGCGACCGGCCCGGTGGCGCCCAGCTCTATCGCCAGCACAACCAGCAGCCCCACCGCCGCCGCGCCCCACAGCGCCGAGACGAGGGACGCTCCCGCCGCCGGCGCGATCCCAGCAAGGCGCAACAACGTGACGATCAACGAGCCCGTCACGCTGTACAGGGGATATCCGGTAAAATGCAGCGTCCCCCAACGAGGCAGCGCATTCTGTATCTCCCCCACGTCCGTGGCGTAGGGAGAGGTGCTGCCATTCGCATGTGTCTGCAGAGTGCTCAAGGCGAGGCCCAGCGTCACGGCTGCAGCGAGGCCGGCCCAAAGAGCGCGCCGCCGATCGGCACGGTATTCGGCGCAAGGAGTGTCATTCATGCAGGAGAGTCACCTCGGTCACATGGCAGAGCCGGCACCCGTTGGCCGGACACGCTCGACCAAGAGTTATGCCTGCATTCGTGCGGATCGTCAAGCTGCTCCTTGATGCGGGCTCGGCCTCTGCGCCGCAATGCGCTTTACCCCCATCGACCCATGCACAGGTATAATGAGCACATCGGCCCCGTAATCCGAAGGAGGTCTGGCATGTCGTCCATCATCATACGTGGCGCGCGCCTGCACAACCTCAAGAACGTCTCCCTCACCCTGCCCAAGGGCAAGCTCATCGCTTTTACCGGCGTGTCCGGATCGGGCAAGTCCACCCTGGCGTTCGATACATTGCATCAGGAAGCCCAGCGCCAGTACATGGAGTCGCTGGGGATGGTGACCTATACCAGCAAGCCACCAGTGGATAGCATCTCCGGCCTCTCACCGTCGATCAGTGTTGATCAGGGCCTGACGAACACCTCGCCGCGCTCGACGGTGGGCACCGCCACTGAGGTGTTCACCTATCTGCGCGTGCTCTACGCCCGCATCGGCCACCGCCCCTGTCCCCGGTGCGGCAAGGATGTCCCGCCGCCCTACGAGGGAGCCAGCAATGACGTGTGGGATGACGACCTGGATGAACTCCCCGGGCCGAACGGGACGCCCGCCGATCCGCAGGCCACCGACGACGCCTCGGTGGCCTGCCCGCACTGTGGCGCGCGCCTCCCCGCAATGGACATGGCCATGTTCTCCTTCAACAAGCCCACCGGCGCCTGTCCCACCTGCACCGGGCTGGGCACGATCTACTCTCCAGACCTGTCGCGCCTGCTCGATGAGGACAAGGGCCTCCTCGACGGCGGGGTGACGAGTTGGGAACCCTCCATGATCGCCTGGAACGCCGCGTCGTTGCAGGCCGCCGGCCGCCACTACGGTTTTGACCTTGACCCGGCACGGCCCATCCGCGAGCTCGGCCCCGTCCAGCGCGACGCGCTCCTCTACGGTGTGCTGAGCGACGCATTTCAGCGCCACTACCCCGGCGTCGAGCCGCCAACGACGGTGGCGAAGGGCCGCTTTGAGGGGGTCGTCACCACCCTCCTGCGACGCCACGCCGAGCATGCCAGCGATGCGGACTATCTGGCCAAGATCGAGCGCTTTCTGATCCTCCAGACGTGCCCGGATTGCGGCGGAGCGTGCCTGCGACCCGAGTCGCGGGCCGTCACCGTGGCAGGCCGCCACCTCGTGCCCCTCGCCGCGGGCGACGCCCACGCCAACGAGGCCGCCTCGCGCCTGTCGCTCCAAGCGATCGCTGAGTGGATCGACGAGCTCCGGGACGTCCTCCCCGACGCCGAGTGGCGCATCGCCGAGGCGGTCATCGTGGGCCTGCGCGAGCGTGTCCGTCGCCTCATCGAGGTGGGCCTCGGTTACCTGACCCTGGAGCGAGCGACGCCCTCCCTCTCGGCAGGCGAGGGCCAGCGCCTGCGCCTCGCCGCGCTCCTCGGCTCGGGGTTGACCGGCGTGCTGTACGTGCTCGATGAACCGACGATTGGGCTGCATCCCCGCGATACCTCGCGGCTCATGCGTATACTGCGCGCGCTGCGCGACGCGGGCAACACCGTGTTGGTCATCGAGCATGACACCGAGGTGATCGCCTCGGCCGACTGGGTGGTCGATTTCGGCCCGGGCGCCGGGCGTGATGGCGGCCACATCGACGCACAAGGCGCCCCCAAAGAGATCGCCCAGACGCCCGCATCGCTCACCGGTCGCTAC
Organism: Chloroflexota bacterium; assembly: GCA_012841405.1. Classification (GTDB taxonomy): domain Bacteria; phylum Chloroflexota; class Anaerolineae; order UBA1429; family UBA1429; genus DUUT01. Next base: position 7,887 of record DUUT01000025.1, on the reverse strand, counting down.
CTGAGCGGTGCCGCCGCAATCTCCATCCCGCCCCAGCGACGCTCGTCTGACGGGCCGTTCCTGACCATCCACGGCGCGCGCGAGCACAACCTCCAGGATATCACCGTGCGCATCCCTCTGCGGGCGACGAACGGTAGGGGCGGCATGCTGGTGGCGGTTACCGGCGTCTCGGGCTCGGGCAAATCCTCGCTGCTGTTCGACATCCTCGACCGCGCCGCGCGCCAGCGCCACTACGGGGCGAACACCCAGCCGGGCGCCCATGCCGCCATTAGCGGATGGGAGCATCTCGACAAGATCATCACCATCAACCAGGCCCCCATCGGACGGAGCACGCGATCCAACGCCGCCACCTACACCGACGCCTTTACGCCGATCCGTCACGCCTTTGCCGCTCAACCAGCCGCACGCGCCCTCGGGCTCACGGCTCGCCACTTTTCCTTCAACGTCCCCGGTGGTCGATGCGAGCGCTGTGAGGGCGCCGGCGTGCTCGCCGTGTCGATGCACTTTCTGCCCGATGTGCTCGTCCGCTGCCCCACCTGTCATGCTCGTCGCTTCAAGCGCGAGGTCCTGTCCGTCCGCTACGCCCATCCCGACGGCCGCCGTAAGGACGACGGCTCACCGCGAGACACGCGCGGCTATGACATCTCCCAGGTTCTTGACATGACCATCGCTGAGGCCCTCACCCTGTTCGGGGACGTCCCGGCCGCACGGACGCGCCTCGCCCTCATGGTCGAGACGGGACTGAGCTACCTCCAGCTCGGGCAGCCTGCCTCCACGTTCTCGGGTGGTGAGGCGCAGCGCGTCAAGCTGGCCAGGGAGCTCGCCCGCCGTAGCACCGGCCGCACCCTCTACCTGCTCGACGAGCCCACCACCGGCCTGCACCCTGCTGACATCGTCCACCTGCTGAGCCTCCTCCAGCGGCTGGTGGACGCGGGGAACACCGTTGTCGTCATCGAGCACAGCCTCGACGTCGTCAAAGTGGCGGATTGGGTGATCGACCTTGGGCCGGAGGGGGGCGCTGCCGGCGGGCGCATCATTGCCGAGGGCACGCCGGAGACGGTGGCAGCCACGCCTAGCTCACATACCGGGGCGCTACTACACAGGGCTCTGTCCCCTACCCACGCCGGTTAGCGCACCCACGTGGCGTGCGTACCAGAGCCGGCGATTGCGGCCAACCCCCTCTTGACAGTCCAGCGACTATTTGCTATTATCTATTTGCAATAGGCGAATAGTGTTCTCGAACGTACGGGGTGATTCATGCCAGGACCATGGTGCCATCGCGGCGGCCACGGCCGTCGAGGCGGCGCGCGCCCGCGCCGTATCCGCAGGTTCGTCGAGCCGGCGCTCCTCCTGCTCCTACGCGGCAACCCGACCCACGGGTACGCACTGGCCGAGCGCATGCACGAGCTGGGGCTCGATGCCTATCCGGTGGATATCAGCGTCATCTACCGCATACTGAACGACCTCGAGGCGAAAGGCATGCTCGTCTCGCACATCGATGCCGAGCAGACTGCTGGTCCGCCGCGACGCGTCTATACCCTCACCGAAGCAGGGGATGCTTACTTGCGCTCCTGGGTGCACGAGCTCCGCGAGACGATTCGTATGCTCCACCGCTTCCTCGATGCCTACGATGCCCATGCGCAGGAACACGCCGACAGTGATCGCTCGCCATACCATGAACGCGATGAGGAGTGACGAGCATGAAGATAGCATGTGTCAGCGATGATCAGCGCACGATTAGCGCTCACTTTGGACGCGCCCAGTACTATGTCGTGGTCACCGTTGAGGATGGCACCATCGTCCACCGCGAGGTGCGTCCCAAGCTCGGGCACCAGCACTTTGCTGGCCACGAGGTCCATCAGCCCGGCAATGGGCACGGAATGGACCCTGCTAGCCACGATCGCCATGTGAGCATGGCCGAGGCCATTCGCGACTGCGAAGCGCTCCTGGCACGAGGAATGGGCCGTGGTGCTTACCTGAGTATGGAGCGGCTGGGCATCACGCCCATCGCCACCGACGTCGAGAGCATCGACCAGGCCGTGCTCGCCTACGCACAAGGGCGCCTGGAGAATCGCAATGACCGGGTGCACTAGCAAGAAGCGGGCGTACCGCCCGCCGTCATCGCGTCGGCATTGCTCTATAGAGTGAGGCGGCGCCCAACGAGGAGGTAGGTCTGGCATGCTCATCGCAGTAAGCAGCGAACGGCAGGACCTCGATGCCCAAGTCGATCGGTTGTTCGGCCGTTGCCCATGCTTTCTACTGGTTGACACCGAGACGATGGAATGGACCGCAGTGCCAAACGCCGCCCAGGGGGCATCCGGCGGCGCCGGCATCGCCGCGGCGCAGCTCGTGGTGCGGCAGGGTGCCACGGCCGTACTCACCGGCAACGTGGGCCCCAACGCCATGCAGGTCCTTGCAGCAGCCCGGATACCCGTCTACGCGGCAGGTGACCGCACAGTGAAGGACGCTATCGACGCCTTCCGGCACGGGACACTGGAGCCCCTCGGCGGCCCCACCGTAGCGAACGACTTTGGCAAGGGGGATGCAGCGACTGGTGGTCAAAGCTTGGGTAGGGGCCGCCGCGGGGGCGGTCGCTGAGTATGGGTAGCGCCAACGGCGCCTATGGAGGAGAGCATCATGTTTCGACGACTGCTACTGGGCTGGGGCCGAGCCAGAGACAGGGGCAGGGGGCGTATGGGCGGTAATCGCCCCGGTGCCGGTCCCGCCGGCGAATGCCTATGCCCCAAGTGTGGCTACCGCGTCGCACACCAGCGGGCCCAGCCCTGCTATAAGCAGTCCTGTCCACGCTGTGGCACGCGCATGGTGCGCGGCTAGCGCAGCTCACGACTGAAAAAGGGACGTTGCAGATGCGTATCGCTGTCGCCAGCGGTAAGGGGGGCACCGGCAAGACGCTCATCGCCACCAGCCTCGCTCTGACAGCGGGTAACGGCGCGGGCAGGACCACGCTTCTTGACGCCGACGTTGAGGCACCGAACGCGGCCCTGTTCGTTCAACCGAGCTTTACCACCACCCGCGTCGTAGAACAGATGATGCCGGTCGTGGACGAGGACGCCTGCCTGCACTGTGGCCGTTGCGCCGAGGTCTGCCAGTACCACGCTATCGCCGCCGTTCCTGAGAGAACCCTCGTTTTTCAGGAACTGTGCCACGGCTGTGGAAGTTGCGCCCTAGCCTGTCCCGCCAACGCCATCTGCGAGGTCCCGCGTGCTATTGGCTATCTCGAGGCGGGCGAGGCCAAGGGCATGGCATTCGCCCACGGCATGCTGAACGTCAGCGAGGCCATGGCCACACCGGTCATCCGTGCGCTCAAGGACTATGCGCTTGAGGCTGGCTGGGAGGATGGACTCGTCATCATCGATTGCCCCCCTGGCACGTCGTGTCCCGCCATCGAGGCGCTGCAGGGCGCCGACATGGCGCTACTGGTCACCGAGCCGACGCTGTTCGGGCTCCATGACCTCAGGCTCGCTGTTCAGGTGGCTCGGGACGTGCTGGGTCTGCCCACCGCGGTCGTCATCAACAAGGTAACGGGAGACGACGCCGGGGTAGAGAGCTACTGCCGTCAGGAGGGACTACCTGTCTTGATGCAACTGCCTATGCGCAGGGAGATCGCCGCTGCGTACGCCACCGGCTGCCCGCTGATTCGCGCATTTCCCGAATGGCATGGCGTAATGCGCGAGCTGCTGCAGGGCGTTCAGCATCTCGCACGGGTGGGACAGCCATGAGGCAAGTCGTCGTACTGAGTGGCAAAGGGGGAACCGGCAAGACCACCGTGGCGGCGGCCCTCGCCCACCTCGCCTCGCGCGACGGCGGCGCCGTCTTGGTGGATGCCGACGTGGATGCGCCGAACCTGGGCATTCTCCTGCAGCCTCAGATCGAGGCGACCATCCCCTTTACCGGTGGAAGCAGGGCCCGTGTCATCGCCGAGCGATGTGTGGGTTGCGGGCGCTGCTTCGATGTATGCCGCTTCGACGCCGTCACATGGAGGGATGGTGTCTACCGCATCCAAACACTCTCCTGCGAGGGCTGTGCGGCCTGCTACTACCAGTGTCCTGAAGAGGCCATCGCCATGGACCCGTGCCAGGCGGGGGAATGGTATCGCTCCTCCACGCGCTTTGGCCCCCTCTTCCACGCCCAGCTCTTCCCGGGCCAAGAGAATTCGGGCAAGTTGGTCTCTACGGTGCGGCAACAGGCCATCATCGCCGCGGCGGCGGCAGAGGCCCCATGGGTCATCATCGACGGCGCGCCCGGAATCGGCTGCCCCGTGATTGCGGCGGCCACCGGCGCCGACCTGGCGGTGCTCGTCACCGAGCCCACCATGAGCGGGCTCCACGACCTGCAGCGCGTTGCTGACCTGATGCAGCACCTGCGGGTGCCGCCCATCGTCTGTCTGAACAAGGCCGATCTATCGACCGAGCTCGCCGACCGCATCATCGCCTACTGCCGCCAGGAGGCGATCCCAACGGCGGCGCACATACCGTATGACGGACACGTACAGCAGGCCATGCAGACGGCCAAAGCCATCACCGAGTTGCCCGATACCCCTGCGAATCACGCGATGAGGGTCCTTTGGGCCACCATGGTGGAGGTCACGCGCGCCACCGGCTGAGCCCCCAGTGTACGAGGTGCGGTCATCGCACAGCGCTATCATTCTGCACGAGGGAGATTGCTCCATGGCAGCACTACCGCAAGTCGTCAGTCAGGCCTGGGAGACCCGCAAGGGGCCCATCGTACTGGCCACCGTCAGCCCCGAGGGTGTTCCCAACGCCATCTATGCCACCTGCGTCAAAAAGTACGACGAGGAAAGACTTGTCGTCGCTGACAACTACTTTGACAAGACCCGAGCCAATATCGCGGCGGGAAGCAAGGCATCCCTCCTGTTCATCACCGAGGCCGGCAAGGCCTACCAGGTCAAGGGCAGCATCGAGTACGCCACCAATGGCCCCGTCTTTGACGATATGAAGACGTGGCTCGACCCGAAGCACCCCGGCCATGCGGCCGCGATCCTGCATGTGGAGCAGGTGTTCAGCGGGGCGATGCAGTTGCTCTGAGTAGCCCCGATAGCGCGCATCGATTAGGCCGCCTTTTGGGGCGAGTCATCGCCCCACCACACTCTGCGAAAGGTAACAGCACAATGGAACAGCAGTTGCATGGCATCATCCCGCCCCTGACGACCCCCTTTACCGCCACAGGTGACGTGTACGAGGAGGGCTTGCGCCAACTCGTCGAGTTCCAGATCGGGCACGGCTCCCATGGCCTCTTCATCTGCGGCACCTACGGCTCTGGGCCCCTCATGAGCGTCGCTCAGCGCAAGCAGGTGCACGAGATCGTCGTGGACCAGGCCAAGGGGCGCCTTACCGTCGTGGCGCATGTGGGCACAGCCAACACGGCGGACGCGGTCGAGCTCGCCAAGCACGCCGCCGGAATCGGCATCCCTTATGTGTCGTCGGTGTCACCGTTCTACTTCCGCCACGACGAGCGCACTGTACTGGGCTACTTCCGCGCTCTCGTCGAGGCCGTCGATATCCCCGTCTATGTATACAACAACCCTCAGACGGCGGGGATCACCATCACACCGACCATCTTGCAGCATCTGGCTGATATTGGCGTCCAGGGCATCAAGGACAGTGGGTTCAACTACATCGACTTTACCCACCTCGTTCTGGGGATGAGCGACTACCCCGACTTTCGCTTTATCGTCGGGACTGAGGGCATCGCCCTGCCAGCGTGGATGGCGGGCGCCAAGGGGTGTGTGGCGGGCCTCGCCAACGCCTTCCCGGAGGTCATGGTCAAGCTGTGGAACCTCTACCAGGCCAAGGAGTACGAACAGGCCGCCGCCTTGCAGCTCAAGGTCAACAAGGCCCGCCAGGTGCTCCACATTCCCAGCTCTACGAACGCCGCCTGCTACGCCGCCCTCAAGGCGCGCGGCATTGACGCCGGTCACCCGAAGGCACCCGTACTGCCCATCGAGGAGGCCAAGGAGAAGGCGATGCTCGACGGGTTCCGTGAGCTCGGGATGCTCTAGGGGCGCACCATGACGGCCGCCTCTACGGACAACTGCCGCGTACGCGTCGTGTGCATCGGGGAGACGATGGTGATGTTCGGCCCGCCGCCACACGAGCTGATCGAGTACTGCAGCCACTTTGTGGCGCTGCTTGGCGGCGCAGAAGCGAACGTCGCCATCGGCCTCGAACGCCTGGGGATGCACGCTGGCTGGGTTGGTAAGCTGCCGCAGAATGCCCTGGGACGCAAGTTGGTGAACGAGACGCGTTCCTTCGGGGTGGATACCTCGGCCGTCGTGTGGTCAGAGACGGGCCGTGTGGGCACGTTCTTCGTCGAGTGGGGCGCAGCGCCGCGCCCCCTCGTCACCATCTATGACCGCGCGGGCAGTGCCGCCACCACCCTTGCGGCGGATGAGCTGGATTGGGACTATCTCTTGTCCGCCGAGTGGGTCGTGCTCACGGGCATCACGCCGGCTCTGAGCGACACGTGCCGCGCCACCACCCTCGAGATCGCGTGCCGTGCCCGCCAGGCAGGCGTACGCGTGGCGTTCGACATGAACTATCGCTCTCTCCTCTGGTCACGCGATGAAGCGCGCAAGGCCTACCGTGCTCTGCTGCCCCATGTCGATCTCCTAGTGGCGACCGAGCCGGATGTCGAGATCGTGCTCGGCAAGCACTTGGAGCGGCGGGACGCGCTGCGCGCCCTGGCCGACTGCTGTGGCGCCCAGGTCATCGCCATGACGTTGGGTGCTGAAGGAGCCCTCGGCTACGAGTGCGGTGCGTTCCATCAGGTGCCCGGGTACGACGTCCAATGCGTGAATCGCCTGGGCGCCGGCGATGCCTTTCTCGCCGGCCTCATCTATGGCTTTAGCCAGTGGAACCTTCGTAGGGGGCTGGCGTACGGCATCGCGATGGCCGCCCTCAAGATGACCGTGCCACAGAACATCCCGCTCATCAACAGGGTGGATGTGGAGCGCCTCGTTGCCGGGCGGAACTCGAACGTGATACGCTGAGGAGCGTTCCCGCTCGGAAGGTGACCACGCCACAGCGTGCGGAGCGTCCATTCAGCACCGTATCGGTGCACCGCAATCGGCACACGCTGAGCGCGGTGGACGGGTAATCGACCACTGCTCGAAGGGGGGTGAATGCCGTGCCAGGATTCGACGGGACAGGGCCGCGTGGCGGCGGCCCGTTCAGTGGCGGAGGAAGAGGCTACTGCGCCGTCGCGCTCCCCACACCCGGCGAGGACCAGGCGCCGTTCGGCTATGCCGGGATACAGGGTAGGCCAGTCCAAGCCCAGGATCTCTCCTCCATCGCCTGGTCAGGGATCGCCGGTTGTCCAGGAAGGGGCTGCCGTGGCCGCCGCCACGGTTGGAGGCGACGGAGCCCCTTCAAGAGCACACAGATCGTTGTATGGAAGTAAGGAGGTTTACGATGCCTTTCGGAGATAGGACAGGACCGCGCGGCCAGGGCCCCATGAGCGGCCGATCCGCTGGGTATTGCGCGGGCTATGATGTGCCCGGATATGTCAACTGGGGGCCGGGCTGCGCGCGGCGTTGGGGCGGAGGTTGGCGTGGCGGTGGAGGTGGAGGCCGGAGTATGCGATATCGGCACTGGTTCTATGCTACCGGCATGCCCGGCTGGATGCGCGCCGGCTGCGCTCCGTGGTGGGCACCAGGTCCCCATGCGGCGCCCATGGCGGCAGCGGACGAGGAGAACATCCTGGAGCAGCGCGCCCGCGTGCTTCGTGACGAGTTGGAGGTACTGGAAGAGCGTCTCGAGGCCCTCAGAGTAAAAGGCCGACCGGGAGAGGAGACGCAGGGCGGGTGACGGCCTGACACCCAGACACCCGCCCCGTAGCCGGGCCGGG
>DUUT01000238.1 GCA_012841405.1 Chloroflexota bacterium | reverse complement strand
CCGTGGCGCCCGCCGCTTACCTGTAACGAGGAGGCACGATGGCGGCAAGGCGTTCTCTTGCAGTGGTGGGGCTCGTTCTGCTCTTGGCGCTTGGCGGAACCTGGGCGATCGTCGGAGCGCAGGCGCCCACCGACGATGCGAGCGAGCCGACGCGTACGGTGAGCGTCGTTGGGTCCGGTGAAGCGAGTGCCGCTCCCGATCAGGCGACGGTGCGGCTTGGCGTACAGACAGAGGATGTGTCTGCCGCGGATGCACTGACCCAGAACAATGAGCAGACGATGGCCCTCATCAATGCTCTCCAGGAGGCGGGGATTGCGACAGACGACATCCAGACGCAAGTCGTGCAGCTGCGGCCGCAGCGCGAGCAGCCGGCTGAGCCTCGAGAGGGCGTCGGCGAGATCGTGGGCTATGTAGCGACGAACGTTGTCGAGGTAATCGTGCGCGATCTCCAGAACGTTGGGGCCGTCATCGATGCTGCGGTGCAGGCGGGGGGCAATACGGTACAGGGCATCAGCTTTCGAGTGAGTGATCCGAGGTCGGCGGTAACGCAGGCTCGCGAGCGGGCCATGCTGGATGCGACGATGGCGGCGGAAGAGCTGGCAGCGCTGGCAGGGGCCGAGCTGGGGGAAGTGCTGACCATCACCGAAGCACGTAGCGTGCCGGTGCCGTTCGTCAGAGCCCAGGCAGAGGAGGCGGTGGGCGTGCCGGTGCAGCCCGGCCTGGAGACCCTTCAGGTCTCGGTGAGCGTCACCTGGCGACTGCGCTAGGTCTTGACGCGTTGGGCGCCGTGCTGGGCGCCCGCCTTGGTATCCTGAGTATGCAAGGAGTGCCGCGTTTGGCTTTCTCGGCATTCACTGGTACTATAGCCACCCGTGTCGTCATAAAGAGCCTGCGCGTCTACCTGTCGGGCTGAGCGCACCTCTCCGCGCTTGGCCATCGCCCTCTGACGGGGGGGCGCGCAGCAAGGGTTGGAAGGAGACATCTACCCACCAACGCCCCATGCACACGAATGCGCCGGATACAATCGCATAGCCCTGCCTCAAGCGATGTACATGCAGACTGAACGATATAGCACATCAATCTGGAAAGCGTCATGGAACAACGAGCCAACGGCAGTGTCACCTATGCTTACGACCACCGGTCATGTGATGACAACCACCCCCTACGGGGATCCCGCACCAACTCTGTCCTTTCCCGCACTTGGCGCGTACTCACGCGCTGTACGCACCCATCAGCAGATGAGCGCGCCACGCCGCGACAGATCCCTGCTGTCGTCCAACTCGTCAGGCGTAGCTTGCTCTTGGGGCCGCTGATCGCCTGTAGCCTGGCCAGCCTGCTCGGCTGCGCAAGCCCGGCGGCTTTCCCGGCACTGCTCCCCGTGTGGGACGCGCTGCCGGAGGGCATCAACACCCTCACGCCGGTGTTGGCCTCCTCCCTGGCGATGGTCCGTACACCTGCGCCAGAGGCCTCTGTGTTGACGGCCACCCCCGCGGCGGACGCCACGGCAGAGCCCGAGGAGGCTCCCGAGGCGGGACGGCATCTCGCAGCGGTACCGGCGCCGCGGCGCACTCTGCGCCCCTTGGCCTCTGTCTTTGCGGCGCTCGCGAACGCCGTCGAGCGGGAGGTTCGCGCTCAGGTTCCGGCTATTACCCCCACGGCTCCTGCGGCCGAGCGTATGGCAGTGGCCGAGGTAGCGAGCAGCCCACCCGAGCGCATCTGCTCCGCGGCTATCGATCTCGACATAGAGATCGTGCCGGTGGGGTGGAAACAGGTGGAGCGTGATGGCAAGACGGTGTCCATGTGGGAGGTGGGCAGCTTTGTTGCCAGCTGGCACAAGACGTCGGCCATGCCCGGCCAGGTTGGCAACATGGTGATCACCGGGCACAACAACATCGAGGGCAGCGTCTTCCGCCGCCTTCCTGATCTCCGGGAGGGGGACGAGATCGCCGTCGAGGCGGGTGGTCGCCCCTACACCTACACGGTCGAGACCAAGTTCGTTGTCCAAGAGAAGGACGCCACCCCGGAACAGAAGCGGTGGAACGGTCAATGGATCGGCCACTTTGCGGATGAGCGCCTCACATTGGTGACGTGCTATCCCCCGGATGGCAACTCGCATCGGCTGATCGTCATCGCCAAGCCGGCGCGGCCGTGATGGCGTCGCCGATCGGGTCGCCTGGTCGCCGCGCAGCGCTCTGCTCCCAGTCTGTGCTGGGAACGTTGCGGTGCAGCGACCAAGCGATGCCCTGTTCAGCCTGACGGCGTTCGCATGGTGTGCGAACCCGTGCACAGCACTCAGTAGCGGGTGGACCTGTCGTCCGGCTGCTCAGGGGATAAGGTGTCCGCCTCCAGAGACCTCTGACGCGACACGCGTCAGAGGTCTTTTCGTGATCTCTGTCGTTTGACGGCCCCACCGATGGTGGCTACACTGATGACAGGTTTGTGAGGTACCACGCCAGTTCAGAGGAAGTGACGCGCTTCATGGACTCCGACGGCAGTAGTAAAACGAACTGCATCGAAAACCGACCGTACCTGCGTGGGGCATCGCTCGAGCCGACTCCCCCATAGCGGCATCCACCGGCGCGCCTAGACCTGGTCTGGCACGATCGTGGCATGCTGCCGCGATCGTTTTGCTTTGGGGGCCCTCCATTCTCGCTGCGTGCACCGGCAGGTAACCGAGCCCGAGGAAAGCAGGGGGTGCCCCATGGCGACCTACCTCAGTCAGATTCTCAACCGGCCCGTGTGGGATGCGCAGGGCCGCCGTCTTGGACGCTGCGTCGACGTACTGGTTGCAGAGACCACAGAAGCATACCCCGCTCTGCGCGCTATCCAGGTGAAGGATCGTGGCGCCGATATGCTCATCCCGGCGGACACGATCGCCTGGCTCAGCCCCTCCATCATTCTGAACTCTTCCACGCCCGAGAGGTACGACCTACGCGGCGACGAGCTCTTTTTGCGAGATCAGGTGCTAGACCAGCAGATCGTCGACATCGAGGGGCGTCGGCTCGTGCGCGTCAACGACCTGCAGCTGGCGCGTAGTGGGCCCGACGGGCGCTACTACCTGGTCGGGGCGAACATCGGCACGCTGAGTCTCGCACGCCGCCTGGGAATCGAGAACACCGCTGCGCGCCTATTCCGTGCACTGGGGCGTGACGTTGAGGAGCGCACCATCCCCTGGGAAGAGGTGGCGTCGGTGGAGGTGGACGCGCCCATTCGGCTGCGGGTGACCCGTGAGCGCATTCGTGAGATGCCCGCTCCCGACATTGCCGAGATCGTCTCTGATCTCGATCGCGATGCGGGCCAGGCGTTGATGGAAGACCTTGACGATGCCACGGCCGCCGAGACAATGTCCGAGATCGAACCCGATCTCCAGCGTGCCATCCTGGAGGCCATGACGCCCGATCGTGCGGCGGATGTGCTTGAGGAGATGGCCCCCGACGATGCGGCCGACCTCCTCGGAACACTGGCTCCGGAGGACCGAGCGCATCTCATCGGTCTGATGGAGGCAGAGGACACGCGCCAGCTCATCAAGTTGCTGGCCTATCCCGAAGATACCGCCGGCGGGATCATGACCACCGAGCTTTCGACGATTCCCGTCGGCCTGACGGTGGGCGAGGCTCTGGAATACCTGAGGCACTCTGCCGAGGCCCGAGAGGACGAGGCGATGTACTATGTGCACGTCGTCGACGAGTCGCGCAGCCTTGTCGGGGTGCTGGCGTTGCGCGAGCTCGTGATGGCCGATCCGCGCACGCCGGTAGCCGAGATCATGCGCCGTCAGCCAATCACCGTCGATACTCTGATGCCGCAAACGGAGGTGGCGCGTCTGGTGGCCAAGTATGACCTGCTCGCAGTGCCCGTGGTCAGCGAAAACGGGACACTCGAGGGAGTGGTCACGGTCGATGACGCCATTGATGCCATCATCCCCACCGCTTGGAAAAAGCGCCTACCGCGCTTTTTCTAGCCCTCGATGGAGGTGTCCAGTGGTCGCCAGACTACGATCGCGACTGCGTCGCTTTGTGCTCTTTCTATCCATTCTGGGGCCAGGTTTGATCACGGCGAGCGCCGACAATGATGCTCCGGGCATCGCCACCTATTCGGTGGCGGGCTCGACCTTTGGCTACGCCTTTCTCTGGATTCTGGTATGGGTTACTGTGGGAGAGGTGGTGGTACAGGAGATGGCCTCCCGTATGGGGGTGGCGACCGGCAAGGGGCTGACGGACCTCATCCGCGAGCGGTTTGGCGTCAGGCTCACCTTCGCGGTTATGCTCGGTCTTATCGTTGCCAACCTGGGTACGACGGCAGCGCAGTTTGCTGGTGTGGCCTCGAGCGCCGAGCTGTTCGGCGTGACGCGCTACATCGCCGTCCCCCTGGCAGCGGCGGGCGTGTGGATGCTCGTGCTTCGTGGATCATACCGCCGTGTGGAGCGCGTGCTGCTCGTCCTGTCGCTCTATGCTGTCGGATACGTCGTGTCGGCGTTTCTCGTAAAGCCCGACTGGGGTGAGGTGCTGCGCTATGCCCTCGTGCCTACGCTGCGCAGAGATCCCGACTATTTGCTGGCAGTGCTGGCAACCGTGGGCACGACGATCACCCCTTGGGCGGCCGTGTACATGCAGGCGACCGTCGCGGACAAGGGGGTGCGTCCCGAAGACTATGGCTACATGCGCATCGACGTGATGCTCGGGGCGGCGCTGGGCAACGTCGTCTCGGGGTTTATCATTATCTCTACGGCGGCGACGCTCTTTGTGCAAGGGATTCGCGTCGAGTCGGCGGAAGAGGCTGCCGTGGCGTTGGCGCCCCTGGCGGGCCAGTGGGCACAAGTGCTCTTTGGGGCCGGCCTCCTGGGAGCATCGCTGTTGGCGGCAGCAGTGTTGCCACTGGCTACCACGTATGCGGTGTGCGAGGCGTTTGGCTGGGAGCGCGGGATCGATCGCCGCCCGAAGGATGCCCCGGTGTTCTATGGGCTCTATACCGCCTTTATTGTGGTAAGCGCTCTGGTGGTGCTCATCCCGGGGTTGCGGCTCTTCCCGCTCATGTGGTTGTCACAGGTGGCCAACGCCGTCTTGCTCCCGATCGTGCTCATCGTCATGCTCCGGCTGGCGAACGATAGCCGCATCATGCGCGCGTGGCGTAATCGCGGCCTCGCCAATGCGCTTGTCATCGTTCTCACCGTGCTCGTCGTCCTGGCTACAGGCTTGCTCATCGCTGGAGCATGATTCCACGTTGGTGACGGCATCACCGGCATGCCCGCATCTGCGGGCTGAGCAGGGCGTTGTGTTTCTGTGTGCCGCATACCCGTTGGTGTGCGCTTTGTTTGATCGTTGCGCGTATATCGGGTATAGTGGCGACGCCTCCTTGGGGAATCGCGGCGGCGGGGCGGGCTCGCGGGGTACGAGGCTCGCGGCGCCCCGCCCGATGGCCGTGCATCACAGCGTGCGCTCAACCCAGTGGACAGAAGAGCGATGACCAGCGACAACGTGATCGTCCAAGCCTTCACCGAGATGGCGCCTCAGTACGAAGATACGATGAACCGTGAGCTGGAGCAGTACTGGGGAATCAGCTACCATACCTTTATCGAGCGCTTTCTGGAGCAGGTGCCGATAACGGCTGGTGACGCGATACTGGATGTCGCAACGGGCACCGCTCGTATCCCCAGGGCGTTGCGTGATCGGGTGGGCGCTGATGGGTGCATCGTGGGACTCGACATAACGCCCGCCATGCTTGCGCGGGGACGCGCGCACGGTGTGGCGGATGGCGGCAGAGCGGCGGTGCATCTGGTGTGCGGCTCGGCGCTGGAGCTGCCCTTTGGCGATGCCACGTACGATGGCGTGGTGTGTGCTCTCGGAACGCACCACATGGATGTACCGCGTATGGTGGCAGAGATGCGCCGCGTTCTGCGTCCCGGCGGGTGGCTTGCTCTGGCTGATGTCGGGGCGACATGGTTCTGGCGGTCGGTGTTCGGCCGCTTGTTGCTGTGGATTCTCATGGTACAGTACGGGCTTGAGCACAGAAGCGCCCGGGGCAAGGCGGAACGTGATGCCTTTGCGAACGTGCGTACGGTGAGCGAGTGGGAAGCCTTGCTCGAGGAGCACTGTTTCGGTGCGATGCGCGTGCAGGAGGTGCGGGCACGCCGTCCTTGGTATCCCTGTGGTCTCGTGATAGTCGCCGTGGCGTCCGGTGCGTGACGACTCATCCGCCTCAATGGGCACAGCGCAATGAAGGAGCGTCGCAACATGGCAACAGCTGTCGAGCTATTGCGGCAAGGGCGTAGAGACGAGGTCTGGCGCAAGTACTGTGGCTTCCTGGACCTGAATATCGAAGGGTTCATGGAGATCCAGGAGCGCTTGCTCATGGAACAGGTGAATCTCCTGAGCCGTTGTGAGCTCGGCCAGAAGCTGCTGGGTGGCGCGGTTCCGCGCACCATGGAAGAGTTCCGTGCGCAGGTGCCGCTGACAACGTACGAGGACTATTCGCCGTATCTCGCCACACAGACGGATGCTGAGGGCATCTTTCCGAGCGAGACGTACGTCTGGGCGCGGACGTCAGGGCGTTCGGAGGAGAATACCTGCAAGTGGGCGCCGTACAGCCGTGAGATGGTGACCAAGGTCGGCGAGTTCGCCGTCGGCACGTTCATCATGGCGTCCTGCAGCGGGCGTGGCGATGTGCGGCTCCACGTGGATGACTGCTGTCTCTACACGTTGGCGCCTCCACCCTATTACACCGGGGCGGTGATCGCCCGCGGGTTGGTGCAGGAGCTCAATCCGCGGTTCATGCCGACCCTTGAGGATGGCGACCGCATGGAGTTCGAGGAGCGCATCCAAGAGGGTTTCAAGATCGCCATGCGCGACGGCATTGATCTCTTTTATGGCCTGTCCAGCATACTACTGGCGATTGGCGAGCAGTTCGAGCGGGGCTCATCCTCCATGGGGTTCAGCCTGCAGATGCTTCACCCGGCGTTGCTATATCGGGTGGCCAAAGGGTTCATTCGTAGCAAGCTCAGGAAGCGACCGATGCGGCCACGCGATCTCTGGAAGATCAAGGGGATAATCGCCGGTGGCATGGACACGTCATTCTATCGCGATCGTATCGAGCAGCTGTGGGGAACGCGCCCACTGGAGGGATACGGCGGTACCGAGCTGGGCGGTGTGGCCATCCAGGCCTGGAACCGCAAGGGCATGACCTTTTTGCCGGACTGCTGCTTCTGGGAGTTTATCCCCGAGGACGACTTTTACCGCAGCCAGGAGGAACCGGGATTCGTTCCCCGGACGTTGCGCATGGATGAGGTCACTCCGGGCGTGTACGAGCTGGTGGCCACCAACTTTCATGGCAATGTCTTTACCCGCTACCGCTCTGGTGACCTGATCGAGATCGTTTCTCTGAATGACCCCGAGATCCGGGTGAACATCCCGCAGATGGTGTTCCATGCCCGTGCTGATGGCGTCATCGACATCGCTGGCTTTACGCGATTGACGGAAAAGGCCGTGTGGGAGGCCATCGAGGAGGCAGGTGTCCCGTATCGCGATTGGTCCATCCGCAAGGAGTACCGCGATCAGGGACCTATACTCCACCTCTACCTTGAGCTGAAGGAAGCGTGCTCCGACAGCGACCTGAGGCAGCGCGTACACGAGCGGTTGATCGAAAAGGATACGGGGTACGCCGACTTTCGCAACCTGCTGGGCTATCACCCCTTGGAGGTTACGATCCTTCCAGAAGGATCATTTGCCCGCTACACCGAAGAACGACGCCGTGCCGGCGCTGACATGGCCCACCTAAAGCCACGGCGGATGAATCCAAGCGACGAGGTCATAGCGCGGCTCCTGCAGGGCGCGCCTCGGTAGAGAGGCGCGCTCCAGGCTCGCGCGGATATCGTCATGACGCGCGGGCCGCTGACCATAGAGGGGACGAAGCGAGGGACGACCAGGTACGGCGCCACCGACGTAGGATCTCGGCGCATGATCTAGGGCCCGGAGCACATGACGCTTGCGATAGCCTTCTCTGCAGTAGCCCTGGCGTGCTATATTGGGCTGATGGTCATCACCCTGCGACAAAGTAGGGCGAGGCTGCATCAGGCCTTTGCCGCGTACCTGGGCGCCATGACGCTCTGGCAGCTCACAGCGCTCGTGGTGAGCCTGGCCCGCGCCCCTGGCGTTGCGCTGGTGGGGTACCGATTGATGACGGCCGGCATGGGCGGTCAGTTCATCTTGTACCTCTACTTCATCCTTGTCTTTCTGGGGAAGGATCGCTATCGCGCCCTCATCGATGCGTGCTGGGCGGTCTTTGCAGTGCTCGGCGCGACCAGCCTTACCGGGCTGGTTATCCAGGATGTGACCCCGGAGAGCCACACGGGCCTGTACCTGCCCATCTTTGGGCCGCTCGTGCCGGTTGTGGCTCTCATCGCCTGGGCGGCCCTCGGCTATGCCATGTACTGTCTCATCGAAGGCTACCGGGCGACGCGCTATGACGTGCAGCGAAACCGTATCCGCTATCTCTTTATGGGTACGGGGGTGTCCGCCGTCGGCGCTGTGAGCAACCTCTTCCCGCTGCTTCAGGCGTACCCCGTGGACGTCGCCGCCAATGTGGTGAACGCCCTGGTCATCGCGTACGCCATCCTGCGGTACCAACTCCTCGATATCCGCGTCGTCATCCGGAAGGGGCTGCTCTACTCGGTACCGACGGCCATGATCGGCGCCAGCTACTTTCTCGCGGTCTATACAGCGGTCACCATTTTTCACCTCGTCACCGAGTACGAGATCCTGATGGTATCGTTGCTGGTGGCCGCAATTACGGCCGTTGCCATTCAGCCCCTGCGCGGCCGTGTGCAATCCTCTATCGATCGGCTGTTCTTCCGGGAGCGCTATGATTCCAGCCAGATGCTGCAGCGCCTCAGTGGCGCTGCGACCTCGATTCTGGACCTGGATCGGCTGACGGGGCTGATCCTCGATGAAGTGACGTCGACCATTCACATCGAGCGGGCGGCGTTCTTCTTGCGGGATGCGCGAACGGACGATATGCGGCTGGCGGCCCAGCGCGGCCTCGACGCCCTCGGTGACGCGTGTCTCGCTGCGGGGCATCCCGTGCTACGGTGGCTCGCATCCCATGAGGGGGTCCTATCGCGACACGACATTGAGATGAGGCCCCGCTTCAAGGCGCTGTGGGGGCGTGAGCGCGCCGAGCTCGAGAGTCTCGGCGCAGAGCTGCTCATCCCGCTGCGCGCCCAGGGCGAGTTGGTCGGCGTCTTTGCCGTAGGGCCTCGGCGCTCGGAGGAGCCCTATTCGGACGATGATCGATTGACGCTGGCAACCCTCGCCAACCAGATGGCCATCGCCATCGAGAACGCGCGCCTGTATCGAGCCGCACAACAGGAGCTGGCGGAGCGCAAGCGGGCTGAGGAAGAGATCCTGCGCCGCGCGGCGCAGCAAGAGGCGTTGAACGCGATTATTGCCGCGGCTGCGGCAGAGCGCGAGCTGATCGACCTGCTCGAGGCGGCGCTAGAGCACACGCTGCAGGCGCTGGGCGCGCGGGCGGGCACCATCTGGGTAGAAGAGCAGCACCTCTACCGCGGCCTGCCGCAGGAGTTTAGCGCCGCCCTGGTTCGCGCCATCCAGGATGCTGACCTCGATGTGACCACGCCGACGGTGGTCGCGGATTGGTTCGAGATTCGCAAGCGCAGAGTGGGATCACCAGTGACGTCGCTCATGGTGCTCTCTGGGGTGCGCGCCTCGATCATCGCGCCCATCATGGCGGAGGGGCGACGGATCGGCGGGCTGACGGTGCTATCCGAATCGCCACGCGAGTGGCTGGAGGAGCAGGTGGCGTTGGTGCGCACCGTGGGGCAGCAACTAGGGGCGGCGGCCGATCGTTTGCGCCTGTTGGCGCAGACGCGCGAGCACGCGCAGCAAGTGCAGCAGATTCTCGACACCGTGCCAGAGGCGGTGATGCTGTTGGGCGCCGATAATCGCATCATTCTGGCAAACTTGCCGGCACAGGCTTCGCTGAGGGCCTTGACGGGCGCCACAGTGGGCGAGGAGGTTCAGCGATTCGGCGATCACAGCCTGGAGGAGATGCTCCGGGCGCGAGACCAGGGCCTCTGGCACGAGGTCTCGATCGCTGGGTCGCCGCGCCAGGTATTCGAGGTGGCGGCGCGACCGGTGGAGACGGGCCCCCAAGCCGGGAGCTGCGTGTTGGTGTGGCGTGATGTGACCCAGGAGCGCGAAGCGCAGCAGCTCATCCAGCAGCAGGAGCGCCTGGCAGCGGTGGGCCAACTGGCGGCGGGCATCGCGCACGACTTTAACAACGTCCTCACGGCCATCCTCGGATACAGCGATCTCCTCGTGAATAGCCTCGACCCCCAGAATCCACTGCGGCGGGATGCCGAAGAAATCACCCGAGCCGGTGGGCGAGCGGCATCGCTCACGCGACAGCTCCTCGCCTTCAGCCGCAAGCAGGTGCTCCAGGTGCAAGTGCTGGACCTCAATGTGGTGATCACGAACACTGAAAAGATGCTGCGGCGGCTGGTGGGAGAGGATATCCAGCTGATCACCGACATGGATCCGACGTTGCCGCACATTCGCGCCGACGCTGGGCAGATGGAACAGGTCATCATGAACCTGGTGGTCAACGCGCGGGATGCGATGCCGCGAGGCGGGCGCCTGGTGATCCGCACTGGCGTGATTCACGTGAGCGAACAGGACTGCGCCGGCAGCCAACGCGCGCGCCCCGGGGATTACGTCTGTCTCTCGGTCCAGGATAGTGGTGTTGGCATGCCGCCGGAGGCGATCGAACACCTCTTTGAGCCGTTCTACACCACGAAGGAGAGCGGAACGGGCCTTGGTCTGGCGGTCGCGTATGGGATCGTGCACCAGCACGGTGGCTGGATCGATGTAGAGAGCGCCCAGGGAAAGGGCACCGTCGTGCACATCTGCCTGCCGCCTGTCGCGGCCGTCAACGAGGAGGAGGCTGATGACGAGCCCTCCATCCTCGAGCTCCAGGGGCACGGCGAGGGCATTCTCCTGGTGGAGGACGAGTCCGAGGTACGGCGCTTTGCGGCGCGTGTGCTCGAAGAGCAGGGGTACCGCGTCTTTCCCGCCTCTCGGGTGGATGAGGCACTGCGCATCTATGAGGCGCAGCGCCCCGACATCCATTTGATCTTTAGCGATGTCGTGCTCCCCGACGGCAATGGCCTGCAGCTGGTTGACACGCTCCTCGCCATGAACGGCGGCTTGTCGGTGTTGCTGAGCAGCGGGTACATCGACCACAAGTCGCAGGTCTCGGTCATCCGCGAACGGGGGCAGCGTTTCCTCCAAAAGCCCTACACCCTCCCCGAGCTGTTCTCCGCCGTGCGCGAAGCGATTGATGGCGAATGACACTCCCTCCTCTGGGCCACCTTTGACGCTGTCTCTGCCACATGCTAGAATGGCTGTCTATGGCAAAAGAGATCGCATGATGGAGCGAGTCTATGCGACCGGAGGCCGATGGACGTCGCATAGAGCGAACGCTGCTCATTGATGCGGATGATACGCTGTGGGAGAATAACGTCTACTACCTGCGCTGCCTGGCGCGCTTTCAGGACTATATGGAGGCGCTCGGGTGCGACCGAGAGGTCGCACGGGCCACGCTCGAGTGTGTGGAACGGGAGACGATCCCGACGATGGGGTACGGCCCGGAGGGATACGTCGCTGCTCTAGGCATTGCATGCGAGCGGCTATTGAGCGATGGTCGCGGCTCCGACGAGCCCATCCCGCGTGACGTGATCGAGGGCGCCCGAGCAGTGGGCGCTCTGGTGCTGAATATACCGATCGTGCTGATACCGGGAGTCGAGGCGACGCTCGCCGCCCTCCGGCCGAGTAGCGAACTGCTTCTCGTCACCAAGGGGAACACTGAAGTACAGCGCCGCAAGCTGGAGCGCTCGGGCCTCGAGCCCTACTTTGATGCCGTGTACGTCGTGCCAGAGAAGGACGCAGAGGTCTACCGCCGAATCGCCGCGGATCGCGGCCTGCACCCCAAGCACACCTGGATGGTGGGCAACAGTCCCCGATCTGACATCAACCCGGCGATCGAGGCCGGCCTGGGTGCCATCCTTGTGCCGCACGATCACACCTGGACTGCCGAGATTCAAGTGATCGACCGGCCTGACCTGGTGGTGACGCTGGAGCGCTTTGCCGACCTCGTGCCGTTTTTTGGTGTCGAGTAGGCAGGCGTCTGATGCCGGGATCGAGTCCGCAGCTGACGCCTGCGCTCCCTGGATGAAGCCGCACCGCTTGTGTCGGCCCCGATTCCCCCTCACTTTGCGAGGCACCGTGGAGCACACTGCCCTGATTGCAGAGCTCGATGAGCTCGTAGCTGAGACGTATCGTCTATGGGACTCCGGCTGGGTCACGTTCAACTGGCGAAGCTATACGTATGACCACGTGCAGCGCGTCCGTGGATTAGCCCGGACCCTCTGCATGCGCGAGGAGGGCGACCCCCTGGTGTGTGAGCTGGCGTCGCTTCTCCACGACATCACCAAACCGTACGATGGGGAGCATGTCGTCGACGCGGAGGGCAAACGCGTGGTGGATGCGAATGGCTTCTGGCACAACGCGCCGCGCCCACCGGCCCGTAGCAACGAGGTCACCGCGCTGTACGATGCGCTGGGGCTTGCCGGTCAGCTGCACAACGTCTCGGGCGCAGTGGTGGCCGAGCACCTGCTGCGACGGAGAGGGGTGGACGCAGTGACGTGTGAGCGCGTCGCCCAGGCGATCCACGATCACCTGCGGACGCCTTCCGGCGCGCCGGTGGAGAGTTGCTGCCTGAGCGACGCTGACACCATCGATGCGAACATCGGCTTGCCAGCCTTTGTGCGCAACATCTACATCCATTTGCACTTTCGAGATCAGCGCCTTGCGCCTGGTGATGTGCCGACGGATGTCCTCCTGCGCGAGGCGCCCCTCGACTACCTGCGACCATACATCTGCGAGAGCCTACCGCTCTGGTCTGAGGGGAAGCAGCGTGACTTTGTTCCGGCGCTCTTTACGGCCGCCGGGGTGCGCATCGCCCAGGAGAGACTGGCTGCGCTCACAGCGACATGGGACCTCTTGCGCAGGGAGCTCGATGCGTTCGAGGTCGCCTCAAAACGGGGGGGCGATGGCGGTGGTGCTCCACTTTATGCGACATCGAGACGATCCGAGTATCGCAGAAGAGACGACTTGTCTCTGCGAGACCTGGCTGGCTGCCGATCATGTCCTCCCGGAGGCGCGGGCCTTGGTCGAAAGGCTCCAGCGGGAGATGGCCGGCTTGTGCTGAGCGGCGATCGCTGCCTGCCCCCGTAGCGCAGCGATCGTGTGGCGATTACGCGATCCTTTACGCCATCGTTCATCCCCAGATGGCGTCATGCTGATAGGTTGTGGGCGCTAGGTGCGCCCGGTATAATGCGCCGCGCACACATTCCGGTACCTAGGAGAGACCATCTTGGAGGCATCCTTGCTGCAGATCACGCTCATCCTGATTTCCGGCCTTGTAGCGGGGTTTGTCAATGCCCTGGCGGGTGGCGGTTCCTTCTTGACGCTGGCGGCGCTCGAGTTCGCCGGTCTGACCGCTGCCTCGGCAAATGGGACGAACCGCGTCGCCGTTCTCGCGCAGAACATTGCGGCGGTGGCAGGTTTTCGCAGCAAGGGGGTGTTCGATCACCGCATGAGCATGGGGTACGCGCTGCCCAGCGTCTTCGGGTCCATCTTGGGGGCGCTCGTGGTCGTGCAGCTGGACGAGCGCATCTTTCATCGGGCTCTGGCGGTAGCCATGCTGGTGATGCTCGTCACCCTTGTGTTTGATGTCGAAAAGTGGATCAAGGATAAACGGGCGGGCAAGGGCCCCGTGAGCCCGTGGATCGTCATCCCCGTGTTCTTTGCGGTGGGTTTCTATGGCGGCGCCATCCAGGCCGGCGTCGGGTTCTTTCTCATCGCAGCGCTGGTGGCCATCGCAGGGCTCGATCTGGTACGCACCAATGGCATGAAGGTGTTCATCGCCGGACTCTTTACCGTGGTGGCGCTCGTTGTGTTCATCGTGCAGGGACAGGTCGTGTGGCTGCTGGGGGCGGTGCTGTCCGTGGGTAACGCAGTCGGCGCCTGGGTCGCCAGTCGCATGGCCGCGTCTCGCGGGGACAGGCTGGTAAAGGGTGTGCTCATCGTCATGCTGGCAGTCATGGCAGTCCGTTACCTTGAGATCATCCCCGGCTTCTAGGCCGTGTCTAGGAAACGCACCCGACGTAGAAACGATGCCGCCTGAGCGTGGGTGAGGGGCCGTGACGCCCATCGACAAGGTTTCTCGCCACGCGCACAACGACGCTGTGGCCCTTTCTCCACACACGTCCTAGTCGGCCCCGGTGGGCGATTGTGTATGATGAGGCTTGCTCGACCACACCAATCACAGGAAAGGACGGTGTCTGAAGAGACAGAGACTGGCTCTGGAGTCGTTCTGAGCAGTGCTGTGCGGGCAGGCTGCCCTGCGGTGCGGGGGTGTGTTCGCACTCGAAGGGTCGTCTCGACCGTTGTGCCACATTACACCTGGAGAAGACCATGTCACGCAAAAAGACGGTACTGCTACTCGCCTTTGCGCTGCTCACCGCCCTTACGTTGGGCTGTGGATTGCTCGACAGCCTGAAAAAGAAGGCGGTTGATGAGGGTGCACAGCTCGTAGAGCAGGGCAAGGCCACCGTCCAAGCCGCGGTCACCGAGGCCGCTCCGGACAAAACGCCCGACACTGAACCACTGTCGGAGACAGCAGAGCCCACGGAAGCGCCCACTGAGCCGGCGAGCAAGCCGACCGGCGATGGAATCGACCTCGCGGCGCTCTCCTCCATGGATAGCCTGAACAGCTTTCGCATGGTGGCGTCGATCAACTGGACCCGGGTGATGACGGATGGGACCAGTGAGAGTGGCTCGATGCGCATGCTCACCGAACGGGATCGTGCGGCCCAGGCCAGTCGCTTGAGCATCGAGGGTGCCCTGCCCGATGCTGTCCCGAGTTTGGTTGGCGAGGGCAAGACGATGGAGCTGATCCAGATCGGGACGAGCATGTACGTCAACACTGGCGATGGCGAGTGGATGGCGATGCAAATGGGTGCCGATCAGGTTGAGGATCAGTTCTCCTGGGACGCAGATCCGCGGGACTTTGCCCGGGGCCAGGGTTCGTACGAGGGCAGAGACGGTGAACGGCTACGAGGCCAAGCGCTACCACTACAGCGAAGGGGCCGTCGATGATCTGGGTTTTGGCAGAATGGACGAGTCCTCGGCGGATGTGTGGGTCGCCGAAATCGGTACGGGAGACGCCGCCGTGACGGTGGTTGTCAAGGCGCAGACCACCTTTGCAGGGAAGGACCTGGCGGGAGTCGAGTGGTCGGGCGAAATGACCGTCGATGTCACCGATGTGAATGCGCCGATCACTATCGAGGCGCCGGAGGGCGTCGAGCCGCCCGGCATGCCGGAGGACGTCCCTCTGATGGAGGGCGCCGAGAACGTCCAGTCGGTGATGGGCATCAACACCTTTGAGGTGGAGGCCACGCTCGACGAGGTCATGGCGTTCTACGATGACGAGATGGCGGCGAACGGCTGGAGCCTCGACGACGACTCGGTGCCAGGGATGCGCACGTACACCAAGGATGCGCGCTCGGCGATGCTGATGGCCGAGGAGACGGAGGCCGGAGCTTCAGTGACCATCATGATCTCTGAAAACTAGGCCTCTCACCAGGAACTCGTGAAGGCCCCCGCGGCAGCGCTGCCGCGGGGGCCATGTGTGTTACGGGGCAGGCGTGCTCCAGCATAACACCGTCCTATGGGACGCGAACTGCGGCATGACTCCCTCGGCGCCCGATGTATTGCCATCGCAGCAGGATGGCAGGACCTCGCCGACGCACTATGCGCGAGCAAACGGTGGCACGTGAGGGATTGCAGCCAGGGGGCGATGGCGTCGATGAGATCGGTGCATCGTTCGAGCACCAGATCGGCATGCGCGGCGCCATCGCGGCGCCCGCTGTGCTGTAGCAGGAGGGCGGTGCGCATGCCCACCGCTTGAGCGCCCGCGATATCGGTCTCTGGGAGATCTCCGACGTGTAGTGCGTGCTCGGGGCGAACACCCAGGGCAGCCAGCGTGCTGCGGAAGGGGTGCTGGCGGCGCTTGGTGGCGCCGATCTCGTCAGAGAAGGTGAGCTGTCGAAAGTGGTGTCGCAGCCCCGCGTGCTCGAGTACGCGGCGCAACGATCGGCCCGGGGAGATGCCGGTATCCGAGATGAGGCCAAGGGGGATCCCGAGGTTGTCGAGGTGGGCCAGCGTCTCGGCGATACCCGGCAGGGGCGCCGGTGGGTCATCGAGGATGACCTCCTCCCAGTAGGCGAGGATCTGCGCGCGGTCGTCGGGCGGCAAGGCGCAGCCGAGGGCATCAAGGGTGATGCCGAGCACGCTGGTAGTGGGCAGGGAAAAGCCTATCCGCGAGACGTGCGACGCGGTCTCTGCGGCCTGCGCATAGGCCTGCATCGCCTCCTCCAGGGAGATGGACCCCAAGCGCTCGGCGAGAAGGGCAACGCGTCGCGGAGTATAGTCCGCGCTCGCGTCTACCAGCGTACCCCAGAAGTCAAAGGTAACGGCTTTGATGGGCAGAGATGTCATCGTGTGCTCCTGGGACTAGGGAGTGTCTGGAAAAGGGCCACAGTGTGGTTCTGAGCGTGGTTAGAAATGTTGTCGATGGGCGTCAAGGCTGCTCGTTTACGCTCGGAGCGACATCGTTACGACGTCGGGTGTGTTCTTGAGACGCGCCCTAGCCTCGAAGGAAGGTGATCCAAGCGACCACGAGAATGATCAGATAGAGCTCTGGGATTCCCATGCCCGCGAGATAGAGCCCAACCGCAATGGCTGTGACCAAGAGGTAGAACACCACGCGATGGCGCCGCTTTGGGTGTTCCACGGCGGACGCCTAGCACGGTGTGCGGGCAGACGCAGGCCCGCAGTATCGGCAACTACTCTGTCGCCCCATCATGAACCACTCCTGTTGCCGAGCCAAGCGCAGCAGCCCTGTGAGGCGTGGTGCCCGCTAGCGGGCACGAACGGGTGGCGGGTGATCGTGGATCGCTCGATGGGGGCTGGGTGATCGCTACGGGCCGGGAGGCCAACACCAGCGCGGCGCACACGATTCTGACACGCAATGCGTGGGGCGTGCCGGGCACTAGACGAGTGGATAAGGCACGTTTCGCCAAGAAGGGCGTGGGTTCGGGTAGACTTCATCGCGCAGTAGGGTGTCGAGCCGCTGGGACAAGGCGGCCAGCTCTGCTGGGCTGATCAGGTCGTACAGCTCACGCACGAGGGCCGAGCGCGGATCGTCGAGTTGGCGCTGCAAGGCGCGCAGGTCGCGGACCATCTCCTGGGGAAGCGGCTGGCCGGCATAGTCCCAGATCACCGTGCGGAGCTTGAACTGCGTGTGAAACGTCAGCCCATGGTCAATGGCCCACACCTGGCCGTCGTTGCCGATGAGGACGTGGCCACCCTTACGATCCGCGTTGTTGACGAGATAGTCGAAAACGGTGACGCGGCGAAAGGCGTCGTCGCAATCCGGTCGCTCGCGGAGCGTGAAATAGTGCTGGCCATAGTCCGCCTCGACAAAGATCTGCAATGAGCCGAGCCCATGCGGACCATCGCGGAGTACGACTGGTGGAATGTCGGGCCAGCCCAACGCGCGACTCACCCGATAGGCCGCTACCTCACGGCGGCACAAGGTACCCGAGTCAAAATCCCACAGGGGGCGTTCCCCGCGGCACGGCTTGTACACGGCCAACGCTTCGAGATCTTGGTCTCTTACCGAGGCCAGGAAGGTGTAGTTACTGCTCCAAGGGAACTGACCTTGGAGGGTGATCTCGCCGCGTTGTAGCAGCTCGAGGGCTCGCGCCTCACTGATGGGTTGCGTGCGCGCTACCGTCTCCTCGCCGTTCATCAGGGTTCCGCAAGCGCCTTGCTGTGGCCGTTGCCGCGCGGACAAAAGTGCCCCGTGGGATCCATGGGACGCTGGCAGAGGGGGCATATCGGCCTACCGCTGGCGACGATCTCTTTGGCCAGACGACTCAGGGCGCGCATCTGCCCCAAGCTCACCCAAAAGCGGGCCGAAGCGGCGTCCTGAGCCTCCTCCTGAGACGTCAGCTCTTGCGCCACGAGAACGATGCGATCGGACGTCTGATCAAAGACCAATCCCATCTGTCCAACGACAAAGATCGGTTCCAGGGGGAAGCGCAGGGCGAGCTCGGATTGCTCCGGTTCCTCGTCATCGGCGAGCGGGCGCACCTCGCGCTGCTCCAGTTCCTGGAGGATCTCCTCAACCGCTCGCGCCAAGGCAAAGACCTGTTCCTTCTCGAGCTTGAGGCAGACGGTCTCATATCCTTGGCTGGCCTGCAAAAAGAAGGTCCGCTGCCCCGGCTGGCCCACCGCTCCCACCGTGATGTGGGTTACCGGGTTCAGTTCAAACACATCGCCTGTCATGGCTCATCCCTTCAGTTCGTGCTACGGCCGACTCGGATACGGACGCGCATGAAACGCCTCAATGGCGTGATTATACTATAGCCCGACGGCAGCAGGGCGTCAATAGCTCTGCTGCACCGTTGCCGAGCGCCACGATGCGCGGCATGTCGTATGCTGATGCAGATCAGGGGAGGCTACAGCCAGCGCTGCCGGCGCATCCAGAGGTACATGACGATGGGGATGATGCTCATGGCGACGAGGGTGGCGACGAACACCGGTGTCGCCGTCCAGGCGTGGAGATCGGACACGGGAGCGAAAAAGTTCATCCCATAGAAGCTGGTGACAAAAGACAGCGGCATGAACACGGTGGTGATGATGGTGAGGGTCTTGATGATGACGTTCATGCGGTTGTTCACCGCCGACAGATAGATGTCCAGCGCCCCCCATGCCTGATCACGCATGCTCGTAGCAAGGTTCACAAGGCGCGCCGCCCGATAGTAGGTATCCCGCAAGTAGACGCGGTCTTCGGCGGCCAGCACGGTGAACGGATCGCGCGCGAGGCGATCGAGCACCTCGAGTTGTGGCTCGAGGGCGCGCAGTAGTGCCTGAATGGCGCGCTTGAGCCGGAGGATCTGCTCCAGTGCCGGGGTATCGGGCCGTGCAAAGACAGTCTCTTCCACGAGGGCGATGTTGTCATCGAGCTGCTCAACGACGGGCATGTGGCTCGATACCAGCGTATCGAGGAGGTGGTGGAGGAACCGCGTCGGGCGGAGCGGAGGCGTGCGCTCCTCGGCGCGCAGGGCGCTCCACACGTGCTCCAGTGGGGCGATCTCGGACTCGTGATGGGTGACCATATAGTGCGGGCCGACAAAGATGTCGAGCTCGCGCAGTTGGACAGCGCTCTCCAGGGAGGAGTCGAGGTGCAGGGCGTGCATGACGAGGTAGATATAGTCTTCCCAATCATCGAGCTTGGCGATGTGGAGCTCGCGCAGCGCGTCCTCGATGGGGAGGGGGTGGAAGCGGAACACATCACGCAGCAGGGGTTCGAACGCGGCGGGCTCCTCATCCACCAGATCGAGCCACAGTAGACCGGCGCCGCTCTCGATGACGGCGCGCAGCTCGGTGAGCGAGAGGTTCTCGCGCGGCGGTCCGGCGTTGGTCCAGTAGAGGGAGCGAATCATGGCACCTCCCAGCGGGATGGCCCGATACGCCAGCTCCGGGGCATCCTGCAGTTCGCAGTATAGCCGTGAGGCGCGCTCCACACCAGCGGCGCGCAATGATCCCCTGGGGCAGCCCCACCAACAGCGCCCTCGAGGGCGTTTTCGCTCAGAAGACGACCTCCACCGTCTTGATGGCATCGGGATAGCGTGGTTTCCGGCAGCGTTTCCTCTTGGCAAAGCGCAGTCGTTGTGCTCCGGCTGTGTTGCACACCATTAGAGACTGGTCCATAATGGGGGCGGCCGGCCTTTGAGGCCGGCATTCCGCCGATTGCGCGCGATCGTGCGCATGATCGGCCCAGTCTCGAGGATGCACCATGCCCCCCCAACGACGTTCGCTGTTGCTCGTCACGCTCGCTGTCGTGTTTGTCGCTCTGGCTGCACTGGGTACCATCGTGTGGCGACACGGCGCCTCGCCCTCGGTCAACGCGCCGGACGGGGAGACCCCAACCATGGCTGCGTCGCCCGTTGCTCTCGCGTCGACCGTCCCCGCGGACGAACTGCTTGCAGCGCAGAACCTGGAGTATGCCCCGAGTCTCGATCCCTTTGATGTGACGGCGTTCCTATACTCCATCGGCAGTGACCTCGCCAGCTATGGTGTGGAGCGGGGGGACGAGCGGCTCGGGTTTGGCGACCTCGTGGCGCGCGCCGCGGAACGGCACAGCGTGAACCCGCGGGTGCTGCTGGTACTCATCGAGCTGGCGACGGGCGCCGTCTCTGCGCCGAGCGCGGATACACTCATGGGTGTCGCCGGCTACTCCACCGAGGTGGTGGCAGATGTCGAGGCCCAGATCGAGCGCTTGGCGGAGCGCCTCGCGACGCACTATGTCGCGGCATCCATGGGCGACGAGCCGATGGTCGTACACGGCCCGGGCGGGGCCTCAGTGGCGGTCGTTGCGACGGGGCCGGCGCCCGCTGCCATTGGGCGCACCCTCGCCGAGATCATGCCACTCGGGGCGTTGCAGGCCGCGGTGTCAGGGGAGCGCCCCACGTTTCAGGCGCTGTACCGGCAGTGGTTCGGTGATCCGCACGAGATGCCCATGTTCGCCCGTGACGTGTCGTTACCGGCAGACGCCGCCTGGCCGTTCGAGGGTGCAAAGCGCCACACGAGTGGGCCGCATGTGGGCACGTTTTGTAGCCAACAGCGCATCGCCGAGGCGTCGGGCCTTGATTTTGGTGGAGAGGCGCACGAGGTCTTGGCGATGGCCGATGGGCGGTATCGCGGGCGCGGCGAGACGTCGGCAGCGGGCTACCAGGCGGGCAAGTATGTCCTCCTGGAGCACGAGGGCGGCATCCAGGTGATGTATTGGCACCTGGGGGGCTTCTCGCCCGAGCTTCAGGCGCTGGAGCCCGGCGCTGCCATCCCCAAGGGCTTTCCGGTGGGATGGTCGGGGCGCTCGGGAAATCAGTCGGCAGTGCACCTGCACGTCGAGTTGCGCCGGGGGGCGGTGCCGACCAACCCGTACTCGGGGGTGCGCGTCTCGTGGGACGGCCAAACCGTGGATGGCTGGACGATCCGCATGTTCCGTTGGCCGGGGACCACGGACCGCGGGATCAGCTACCGCGGCTCGGCGGTGCGAGGCGAGACCCGCGTCATGGCATTGGGCAACTGTGCGTGCGATCAGGCGCGAGCGGATGCCCTTGTCTCGGCGCAACACCCGGGCACGGCGGCGCCCCGCAACGGCATGGATGCTAACACGGTGCTCGCGAATTATCCTGATGTGGGACTGCTCCCTTCGAGCAACGTACGGACGACCACGTCCTGGGCAACAGCCGAAAGGGTGTGGCATAATTGGTTGCCCTGGTACTACCTGATCGAGGCGGAGGAGGCGTACGAGGTCAGCCTGGACGGCGTGCCCCTCTTTTCGGCTCCCGCATGTGCCCGCGCTGTCTGGCTGGGCATTGGCGAGCACCGCCTCACGTGGCGATACCGCGATCATGGGAGGGGAGCGCCCCCGGTACGCCTGGTGGCTTGGCCCTTTGAGCAGCCGGCCTGCGCTGCGGACCCGCTAGGCGCTGCGCCGAGACAGTTGGAGCCTCCTGCGGCGATGTATGCCGACGCGGCATTTGCCTCTCGGGAGGCGCAGGTAGCCGAGGTGGCCGGCACTGCCGGCGACGTCGTCACGGCAACGTGGCACCTTCACAACACGGGGACGGCATCGTGGGGCGAGGGTTACGCACTGGCCTTTGTCAGCGGGTGGCCGCTTCAGGCCGGTGATGCGGTACGCCTTCCCGCTGCAGAGCCGGGACAGGAGGTGCGCGTCACGGCGCCCATCACCGTGCCGAGCATCGAGGGGGTGGCGTACGGCACGTGGCGCCTGGTTGGCCCCGATGGCCAGATGTTTGGCCCCCCGCTTGTCGCAGCGGCCCGTGCAGCAGCGGAGGGCGCGTCGGACTCTGCGCAGTCTCGCGGCGCACCAACCTCCCTAGCGTTGCTCCAGCCCGTGTCGGCGGATGGTGGGGTTGCCTATCTGGCCGAACGCGAGGTGACGCTCCGCTGGGCAGGGGTTGCCGCTGCTGAGGGCTATGTGGTGCACCTCAGCTTGTCTCCCACTCCGGCAGAGGATCCTGCGCCGGTGTACCGGGAAGCGCTAGAGGCGACGGTGTGTGAACGGCGCCTCGTGTTTGATGGCGACGCGCCACGGCTCTATTGGCAGGTCACCGCACGTACGAGCGAGGGGGAGGTATCCAGCGCCGTCGGCGTGTTTGGGGTGGATACGCAGGCGCCCACCTGCACAGCGGCTATGACCCCAGTGAACGGTCACTCTGCGACCGTGAGGTGTCTGTGCGAGGATGCTGTGTCTGGGATCGCTTCATGGGACAGTGCCTATCGACGGGAGGGCACAGACCACTGGCGGCCCCTGTTGATCGGGGGGGCTGGCGACGCCCTCGAGTTGCCCATCAGAGCACTCTTGGGCGGGGAGTACGCCGTGCGCTGCCGCGCACGCGACCACGCCGGCAACGAGGGCGCCTGGAGCACCGACAGCGAGGGGGCGATGGTCGTCTTGGGGGAGGCGGCTCGCGCCGATGTCGTTGGGTCGGGGCCGTTCGTGACGACGCTCCCCGGGGGACGGCTGTTTGTCGAGGTGCCCGCGCGCAGCGCGGGAGACGTGAGGGGCAATGCCTCCCTCGCGCTGGTTGTCGAGTCGGGCATCGGCGGGCCAGAGACGGTGCATCGCTGGGATCTCCTCGACGTGGCACCGGGTGAAGCGGTGACCCTCACGGCCGTGATCGCGAACCCCGTAGAGCCCGCCGAGATCGGCGGCGGACCCGAAGCGCCCTACCGATTTAGCGTTCAGTCGGAGGACGAGGGCGGAACGCAGCTAGCGGCTGTCGCGGAGGTGTGTCTGGCGCGGCCTGATGCGTACGAGGCATGGGACCCGGAGGGGGACGGCGCCCATGCCGGCGCTGGCCTCGCTCCGGGGCAACGACACACTCGGGGCTTTCATGCCCCCTGGGATGTGGACGAGACACGGCTGGCCGTTGAGCGGGGGCAGACCTACCTGCTGTGGGCCGAGGGGGCCGATGTGGTGATCGATGTATTTGACGCAGCGGGGAGACTCGTCGGGTCGACCGGCGATAGCAGCGAGCGTGGGGCGCGTGTCGTGTGGACAGCGGCGGAGGATGGCGTCTACCGTGCTACCGGACGCCCCTGGGCGCCGGGGAGCGAGGGGTGTGGCAGCACGTACGTGCTGCGCCTGCAGACCGATCCGCCGGCCGCCGCGGTCCCCGAGATCCCTGGCTTAAGGGCGCGGCTACGGCTTCCGCTGATCGTCCACCCCTAGCTTTGCCATCAAGCGACGGATGCGACGGCGCGCAGACAAAGAGAAACAGCAATGCAAGCGAGGTACACTGCTGTTTGCTCGGTATGGTATAGGCTTGTCTGCGCGCCTGTGGAGCGCATTCCACGATGGCGGTGAGTCACAGAGTCGTGACCCGACACACCACTAGTGGCGACGCTGCCATCGCATCTTTTTCCGCATCTTGCGGTACTTGTGACGCGCGATCTTTTTGCGACGCTTCTTGATGACACTACCCACTCAACCACCTCCTCTCCTCAAGCGTCTATCCTCGTAGAGGGCACCAAATTATAGCACAAAGGGGTGTTGTCTCCAAGTTGGCGGCCGCCTCCAGAGGGGGGCCAGGCACACGGCGGCACATAGCGTCACGCCATCTCCTGAGGTAGCGCCGCAGTGCTGATGCAGTGCACAGGATCTGCGGGATCGTCCTCAGCCCCTCGCTCTCCCGTGCGCTTGGTGCGGCGCGCGTCCGACAGTCTGCGCAGCGATCAGCTCCAGACGCGGCGCAGCCGCTGGATGAGGCTGGCGGTGATGCCGTGCCGTCGGGAGGGGGTGACAGGCAGCACCGCTGGTGGATCGTGGGGACTGAGGACACGCTCGAGCAGGTCCACGAGCTGGTGGCGTTCGGCGCTAGGCAACGCGTGAAGCAGGCGCTCGGCGTGAGCGCGGCGGGCGGCGAGGATGTCGCGGTAGAGTGACTCGCCCTGCGCGGTGAGGAAAATGCGCAGCGCGCGACCGTCATGCGTATCTGGCTTGCGCTCCAGCAGGCCCGCCCTCTCGAGGCGCGATGCCGTGACGCTGACGGTGGGGGGCGCAAGGTCGAGGCGTCGGGCGATTCCTTGAAGGCTGCACCCGGGCGCGGAGGCCACGACGGCTAGGACCGCTACTTGCGGCGGGGCGATGCTGCGCCCCTCGGGCAGGGGCGCGTCGAGGTCCAGGCGGCGTAGCTTGTCGAGTAAGGGAAGGAGCCTATCCTCCGGAGCAAGGGGCGGTGTATCCATGGTGCCTCCGCGATCGTTTCGTAGACGAACGAACTATAATCCGGGCAAACGGTGTGCGTCAAGCGAGGGGTGGGGTTGCGGCGATCGCGGCATAGATCGCCTGAGCCAAAAGGCCAAAGGCGTGCCGGTTGAGCGCACCGTGGGTAGGGTCGATGCCGAACAGGGTGATCGGAGTGCCGGTGGGATGCAGGATGCGCACGATCAACGGTTGGCCGGCAGGGTTGATGTCGTCCCACACCGGCCAATGGCCGGTCACCAGCGGTCCAGTCGGTGAGAGCTCTGCGACGATGTGAGCATCTTCCGGCAGGTAGGTGAACCACGCCGGTGCGACGAACGAGAGAGTCATATACTCAGGATACATGGCGGTCAGGGGGTCGGAGCGGTCACCTGTGATGGTGGCCATACCGGAGAAGCTCGGTGAGGTGATCGTCACGTCGAGATCCGCGAGGCCTGCGGAGACCACCAGGTCGGCACCGGCGGTACCCATGGCGATGAGGCGCCGACCGCCTCGGTAGTAGCCCGAGAGTGCGCGTTGACCGGCAGGCGCGAGCCTCTCCCACAGCGGCATCTGTCCCGAGACGATGAGTACATCATACGCTGCGAGGTGGGCCAGCTCTGTGGTGGTGACGGCTGTGACGTCGAATCCCAAGTCGCGCAGGACAAAGGCCACACTCGGGTCGGCATGGGCAGCGACGCGGGTTCGCGGGAGTCGAACGAGATCGCGCGGCAGTTCGCAGACGCTGACGGCATCGATGCCATAGACATCCGTGAGACGCTGGATGGTGCTGGCTGTGCGTGGACTGTCGGCCGGGAGTACTAGGCTCCCGGCCGGG